>JANPIE010000039.1:0-54220 GCA_031424835.1 Chitinophagaceae bacterium | reverse complement strand
AGTGGTTGATTTCACTGAGCCTGAGGATGTGTACAGGGCGGGTGGGAATACAAAAAGATTGGTTTCCAGTGGCACTTTCGCATTGCAGGGTCATGATCCGAACAGTGTGGTTTATTTCCGTAATGTGATGGTGAAGGTGCTGCCGGATTAATTATTTGTCACAGATTACACAGATTTTCACAGATTTTTTTTCTGCGTTAATCTGTGAAGTGTGTAGCAACTTTTTTCTTATAGTTAGTTAGAAACACCCCGGTCATAATGAGCAGTGCGGCAACTATTTTAGGCAGGCTGAGCTTTTCATCCAGGATCAGCATAGAAGCAATCGTTGCAAAAAAAGGTTGGGTATAAATAAATGCCCCTGTAACAGAGGCGCCGAGTTTTTTGACGCCGTAGTTCATGAGTTGGTAAGCAAAAAACGTGGCCCCAAATACCATATAGGCAAGCGCAAACCAGCTTGTGCCATCAAAAGCGCTCCACGAAACTTCATGCAGACTTTTCCACCCTAAAGGCAGGCTGAAAAAACTTCCAAACAGGAATACCCATTGTAAGATATGGGTGGCTTTGTATTTTCCTGTTAAAGGTCTAAGGGCCACCAGGTAACTAGAATAGCCAATCGCACCAATGATAATAAAAAGATCGCCCAAAGATTGTTGTGCGCCCGCTGTATTGGTCAGGTCACGGGAGAAAACCAATAATGCTCCGCCGGAAATACCCAGCAGAAGTCCCATCACCTTAAATGAATTCAGTTTCTCTTTCAAGAACCAGGCAGCCAGCAACGTTATCGAAATAGGTGTGGTAAGTATCAGCAATGACGAGTGAATCGGACTTGTTAACGACATACCCCACATGGAAAATGTCTGGTTTATAACAATACCGGCAATAGCACAGAAAAACAAACGCACAAGGTCCTTTCGCACAAATCCCATACGAACCGGGTGCATGGCGAAAAGCAACCAGAACAATAAAGTGGTAGTGGTGATTCGTACAGCGGTAAGCGCAAGGGGCTGTATCAGCGAGGGTGAAATATGTTTCACAGCAATCACGCTGGTACCAAAGAAAAAATTACCAAGCAATACACCGATCCTGGCTTTCTGGTTATCTGTCATGTTATGAAACTGGGTGATCAATTAACAGAAAAGGGAACACGTAACGTTCCCTTTTCTGATCCCTATTCTGCCGGTGCCAGTGCGCACAACACGCACCTGCTTAATATTTAAATACCTTACCGCCTGCCATCACTTCCTGTGTTTTTGCATCGAAAGTAACTTTCTCACCTGTGCGGCATGCCGCATTTGACATAATGGTAGCAATGGAATGTGTATACCCTGCTTCTACCGGTGCATTGGGTGTTTTACGGCTGCGTATACATTCCATCCAGTTACGCACATGCGCAGTAGTTAATGCATCACCACCTGTATTGGCTCCTGCTTCTACCTTTATGGCGAGGTCCGAAAGACTAACCTCCTGCAGGAGGTTGGGCTGCATTTTCATAGCAGCGGCTGCATTGGCTCTTAACCCGCCTTTGGGGGATACTTTATTGGTGATCAGGTTCAGTTCTCCACCGTTGGAATAATACAACTCGGCCGGATTTTCATCGCCATTGTGCATCCTCGACATGAACACTACCTGGAACCCGGTTGTGGGATCATTCTCCGGCCCGTATTCGAATACGGCAGCAGTGGTATCCCAGTTTCTTCTTCCATCCTTCCATTGGTAGATGCCGCCATTGGCGGTTACACTTCTTGGATGTGCCAGCCCGCTGAACCAGTTTACTGTATCGATCTGGTGACTCATCCATTGACCAGGCATACCTGAAGAATAAGGCCAGAACAAACGGTATTCAAGGTATTTCCTGGGATCGAATTTTTCAAAAGGACGGTTCATAAGGTATCGCTTCCAGTCGAGGTCCTCTTCTTTACACTGCGCAACCAGTTCCGGCCTTCTCCAGCGTCCGGGTTGGTTCACGTTCCAGGTAAGTTCCACCATGGTAATGGGGCCAAACTTTCCGCTTTGAATATAATCTGCCGCGGCTTTGTAGTTGGGTCCGCTTCTTCTTTGTGAGCCAATCTGCACAATGCTTTTGGAAGCCTTCACTGCTTTCAGCGCTGCGCGGTTATCTTCCATGGTTTCTGCAAAAGGCTTTTCGCAATACACATCACATCCGGCCTTAACGGCCTCTATGGTATGCAGCGCATGCTGAAAATCAGCGGTGCTGATGAATACCGCGTCCACTGTTTTGGAAGCATACAATTCCTCGTTGTTGCGGTAGGCACTCACGTCGTGCCCCATCTTTTCCTTCAGGAATGCTGCGCCATCTTCCCTTCTTTTTTTCCATAAATCCGAAACCCCTACGATATCAAAGTTCATCTCCTTGTAAAACTTCATGAAAGGCGGAATATGGGAACTTCGGTGCCGGTCTGAAAAACCCACCACTCCTACCCTTACCCTGTCGTTTGCGCCAATGATACGCGCATAACTCTGTGCGCTAAAGCCCACGGAAGCAATATAGGTGCCAGCCGCGGCTTTGGCAGACTGCTTGATAAAATTCCTTCTTGAATTTGACATAGCATGATCGTTTATAAAATGAAAAATATATTATCGTTTACATTTGCAGATAGCAAAATTCAGTTACCGGAAACTGGGTAACCGCATTCGCTCCTACTTCAACTCCCTTATCTTAATACTTCTGAAAGCCACATGTGTTCCATGTTCCTGCAATAAAATATGTCCTTTCTGTGCCATTCCAAAATCGGGGATCTTGGCATATTTGCTTTTTGCCACCAGCGCGTAGAAATACTGTGTTCCCCGCTGGTACTCCACTACTTTCCATCCATTGAGCCAGTGTTCCACACGGCCATCAGGAAAAACCGTTATGCGCCCGCGGTTCCACTCGCCGATGGGAATTTTTTCGCGTCCATTTTTTTTGGCGGGAATAAGGTCATACAACGATGCCACCGTGCGATTACCGATGGAACCCATTTTTGCATCAGGGTGTTTGTCATCGTCAAGCACCTGGTATTCGAGGCCGATGGCCGAGCCCGTCGTCTTTTCTTTTTCTGTGACAAAATATTTTACGCCTGAGTTGGCGGTATCTGTCAACTGAAATTCAAACTGCAGATCAAATGCACTGAATTCTTCCCTGGTCACAATATCTCCGCCATTGCGCGATTCCGCTCCCTGGCCCTTATGAACATTCAGTGTGCCGTCTTTCACGTACCAGGCACCCGAAGGAAAATCTTCCTTCCCTGCGCCTCTCCAGCCATCCGTTGTTTTACCATCCCATAGCAGGCGCACACCCATTCTTTTCTCATCATCAGATACGTTGTTCATTAATGTATTTACCACGAATACCTGGTCGGGGGGAGATGGCTTCAGGTTTTTTGTCTGGATCCTGATATTCTTCCAGCGAATTTCTTCGCCCACATTTTTGGCATCATTGATCCCGTGCACCTGCAGCGCAATAAAACCCTTAGGGGTCATGTCATCAACCAGGTGTGCACAGGCAATGCCATTTACCCAGGTACGTATACTGTTACCAATGCATTCCACGCGGTAGCGGTTCCAGTCATTGTGTTTGAAAGCATTTTTTGCTGAGGGGTTGTTCTCCATTGAATATAACCAGCCCCTTCTTGCTTCGTCATAAATACCGCCGCTCCATCCCCTGTCTGAGGGGTCGATCTCCAACTGGTATCCATGCACGCGTTCGGGGGTACGTTTATCTGTTACATTGCATTTGTCGTTTGCATCCTTGATCTCACTGCGAAACTGTATTCCGGAATTCATCCTTTCATCAACTTTGAAATCAATTTCCAGGATAAAATCACCGTAATCTTTTTCCGTGGCAAGAAAACTGTTGGGTTGGTTCAGCACCGTGGTGCCTACGATCTCACCGTTTTGCACGGCGTATTTGGCTTTGCCATTCAGTTGCCTGAAGCCTTTCAGGTCTTTTCCATTAAAAAGATACTCCCAGTTCTCTTTCAGCTTCTGTGCAGGAAGGCTCGTAAAAAAGTTTCCTGTTACCAGGCATAACAACAATAATTTTCTCATGTGCATAACACTATATTTTGAAATATTCTTTCGCGTTATAATAACAAATGTTTTTTACGATATCCCCTATCCATGCCTGGTCATTGGGCAGCAATCCTTTCTCCATCTCTTCACCAAACAGGTTACAGAGTATGCGCCTGAAATATTCATGACGCGGAAAAGATAAAAAACTCCTGCTATCAGTAATCATACCAATAAAGGTGCTAACCAGTCCCATGTTCGAAAACGCATTCAGTTGTTTTTCCATGCCTTCCTTCTGGTCGAGGAACCACCACCCGGAGCCAAACTGCATCTTCCCCTTAACACTGCCATCATTAAAATTTCCAATCATACTGGCGAACACTTCATTGTCTGCAGGGTTAATGTTATAAATCACCGTTTTGGCCAGTTGGTCTTGCTGGTCCAGTTGGTCAAAGAACGTTGCCATGCGTACTGCCTGCGGAAAATCACCAATAGAATCAAATCCACTATCGGCACCCAGTTTTTTATTGAGGCGGGTGTTGTTATTCCTGACGGGTCCCAGATGAAATTGCTGCACCCAGTCTTTTGCATGGTACATTTTAGCGAGCTCTGTTAGTACATACCCCATAAAAGCTTCCGGGTCGGAGAATTTTCCTTCGCCTGACCTGACAAATGCGGCAAATTCAGTTTCCAGTTGCGTGGAAAAACTGCCAACAGGGGGCATCTGTATCAAGCCATGATCAGAAACGCGGCAGCCGTTTGTATGGAAATAATCAATCCTGTTCTGTAATGCGCTCAGCAATGACGGAATATCCGAGACAGTAACACCACTCGCAACCTGTAATGCTTTCAGATGGGTGAAAAAATCAGCATTACCGATAAACAATACTTTGTCGGGCCGGAAAGATGGTGATACACGGATTGGGAAATCCTGCCCCGCTAACTGCTGGTGGTACTGCAGGCTATCCCATGGCTCATCAGTGGTGCCAATATATTCTACTTTGAATGATTTAAGAATGGAACGGGTAGTCAATGCGCTGCTCTGCAACTGTTCATTACATGACCGATAGATAACGGATGCCGTATCCCCGTTAAGGTATTCTTTTATACCAAAAACATTTTTCAATTCCAGGTGCGTCCAGTGAAACAGGGGATTGCGCAGGGTTTGTGGCACCATCCCCGCCCAGGCATAAAACTTTTTTTCATCAGGTGCGTTGCCTGTAATGAGATCTTCCGGCACACCCAGTGCACGGAGTGCACGCCATTTATAGTGGTCACCCTTCAACCAGATCTCCGTGAGGTTGGCAAATTGTTTATCAGAGGCAATTTCATCCGGTGGCAGGTGACAATGATAATCGATGATGGGAAGGTCTTTCGCAAAATCGTGGTACAATCGTTGGGCAGCTTTTCCCTGCAGGAGAAAATCATCCGTAAAAATGTAATCGTGCATAATGTTATCCGTTAAATCAAACCCCGCTGAAAACCGTGAATCCTCCATCCACACCTATCTGCATGCCGGTAACAAATGCAGATGCATCACTGAGCAGGAAGATCAGCGCACCTACCAGCTCCTCCGGTTTACCAAATCTTTTAAAAGGCGTATTCTGTACAACCAGGTTACCACGCGCCGTAAGGCTTCCGTCAGGTTGTGTTAGCAAAGTCCGGTTCTGCTCTGTAAGAAAAAACCCGGGCATGATGGCATTCATGCGGATTGCATCGCCAAACCGATTGGCCACTTCCACTGCAAACCATTTGTTGTAACAATCCACCGCGGCTTTGCCCATGCTGTAGCCCAATACCTTGGTTACCGCCTGCTGAGAACTTACAGAAGAAATATTAACGATACTGCCCTTCCCTTTCCGGGCCATCACGGCGCCGAATACCTGAGTGGGAATGATGGTACCCCATACATTCAGTTCCATCGCTTTCTTCATCCCGGCCATGTTCATGGAAAAAATATCGCTGTCTGGTTGCAGAACTCCTTCCGGCATATTACCACCTGCGCCGTTTACCAACCCGTCGATGGTTCCATATTTTTCTAAAATGAGATCCCGGGCTTTTACCAGGCTTGCTTCATCCAGCACATCTGCCGTTACAGCAAATGCCTTCCCGCCTGATGCATTGATATCATCGGCACGCCGGGTGGCCACTGCGGCATTGCGACCAAGGATAATGGCAATACCACCAGCTTCCGCGATGCTTTTTACAAAAGATCCTCCCAGTATGCCTGTTCCGCCGGTTACAATGATCACTTTGTTCTGTAGTGAGAATAAATCATTTGACCCCATAGCAGTTTGTTCTATTGGTGAATTTGGTTTTATTTTTTGAATCAGGCAGGATATTGCGTGATATTAATTTACGAAAACGATGTAGCCACTACTCAGCCGGCATCATTTCAACACGCTTGATATTTTTGATAGGCACAAGCAGGTCATTTCTTCTTTTTTTAAAAACCAGCACACTATCACCCTGTTGTTTCTCAATAACACCCTCAATGATTACGCTATTGTCCAGGCCAAATACCCGCAGTTTTGTTTTATGATCAATAAAATATTTGTACGCAGATTCGGTATGTGATTCAGCAACCACGTTGGGTTTGCGTACCGTGCCCTTCTTTAGTGTGATCTGAATCACCCCCGCGGAGCCCTGGGTACCATAGGCAGTAGTAGAGGCAGCATCCTTCAGTACAACAATGCTCTCTACTTCCTGCGGGTTGATGGTCATAATATCCGCAGAATAAATGCTGCCATCCACAACATAGAGTGGCTGCGCCTGCCGCGTAAGACTACTTACACCCCGTATAATCACGGAACCGCCGCGCCCGTTGATTTTTACATCAAGACCAGGAACTGTCTGCAGCATCTCGTAGATATTCCGGAACGTTGTTCCGGTAGTAATATTCTGTGCGCCGGCCGCTCCTGCCAGCATGCATGCCAGCAAAACAAGGGTTACGAGCATTGATCGATTTTTTTTCATAACGCTTATTTTTTGCCGGCTAGTTTTTGCGCCTGCGTAGTGGTATAATATTTGGCCAGCATGTTAGGT
This sequence comes from Chitinophagaceae bacterium, assembly GCA_031424835.1. Classification (GTDB taxonomy): domain Bacteria; phylum Bacteroidota; class Bacteroidia; order Chitinophagales; family Chitinophagaceae; genus Sediminibacterium. The sequence goes on along the minus strand of JANPIE010000039.1, from coordinate 47,167 downwards.
ACTTCCCAGGCAGGCATGTTCTTTTTGGAAAGATACAAAAGGTATTTCTCCGTAACACGGGCAAAATGCGATTCGTGGCCCTCCTTAAAGGAATCAGGAATCATCACTTCCCAACCCTTCGCGTTTCGTTTAACCGAAATACCTTTGTATTCCTGGTTGAGTTTTTCCACAATACGCTGCAGTTCCCCCTCATAGCTGCCCGTTGCTACCAATGGTTCAATATACAGGGTAGGCTTAAACTGTTGTTCAGCGCCCTGGCGGATGATGAGGTTCGCCTTTGTACCGCGCATAATGGAATAATGCGTATCTCCTGTTCCATCAGGCGCTTTGTAGTTCCATATTACAGACACCCTGGCATGGATGCCTTTGATGGTGTAGTTGATCTCCCCATTACTGAGTACATTGATGTTTCCCTGCGCATCGGTAACCTTGTTCAGGTAAGCCGGCACCGCTTCCGTCTTTGTAAGTTCTGTAAACTGTTGCTTAGTTATAGGCGTGTGCCAACTGGTGGCTTTGTCTATTCGTATGTCTTTTTTGTAGTCAATAATTTTACCCGGAAAACATTCCCACTGTACAAGATCCACCAGGTGCGTGGTTACATCTACAATACCTTCGCCTTCCTGTTCCACATCCAGGAACCATGCAGGGCGCGTAAGGACAGACCCGGAAACATATTTATAAAAGTGATGCACGCTTTCTTTCGTCACGGCAGGTTCTGCCAGGGTTCCTTTTTGCAGGGTGCCAAATACACCTGGTTCCAGTGAAAAAGCTCGCTGCAAAATAGTAGTGATCTCGTAGCGTTCGGTCATGATATCATACAACAACACATTATTTTTCTTTGCGATCGCAAAAGCCGTTTTCAGTTTTTCGAACCCTTTTCCATCTATTACCATGGGCTTATCTGAAAAAACATGGTAGCCCGCTTTTACTGAGGCCAGGATATAATCCGTCTTCAGTTTGTTGTTTCCTGCGATCACCACCACGTTTCCTTTTTTTTCCGACAACATTTTAGAAAGATAGTCGTCTCCTTCATAAACCACTTCTTTCCAGGAAGTGGGATGGGTGGCACTGTTGTTGTAAGATTTAATCTTCTCAAGATGCATCTGCAGGTCAATTCCTTTTCCCGCATATACATGCACTGTTGGATCTACCTGGGGATACATGGATTTCTGCACCAGCGCCGCATGAAAATGACCGGGGTCGAGTGTAATTAATTTTACAGGCTTCTGTGAATAAATGTTGCTTAATGCCATGCATCCCAATACCGGCAGGGCCATTTTTTTCAGTTGATCCATTTTACTCAGTTTCATCATTATTGTAGCGGCGCGTCTTTTGAATTTGCCTGTGCGTTTGCATAATTGATCCCTTTGTATTGCGTGGCCACCCATTTAATGCCCTGTAACAGGTGATTGCGGTACACCGGATCTGAATAACTTTCTTTGTTGTGCCCAAGGGTGGTTACCCAAACATTCCCGCCCTGGAAATGCTGGTACCAAACCGCGGGATAATAATCAGAAAAAGAACCCAGGTTTTTCTGCAGCAGGCTGTCCTGTGATTTTTCTTTCATATTCAATGTACGAACATCGTGTGCCATCAGCACTTTGATGCCCGGGTACATTTCTTTTCCGAAATAGCATTCATCATCCCTCTCCCAAAACGAGGGCACGCCTTCCATAGAGGGATGCGACGCGTCGATTTTCTTAACCCCGAATTTCTGGAATTTTGCATGCCAGGTAAATGTTTCGCCAAGCATCTGTTTAAACCAGCGCCAGTTTCTCTCTGTGCCGGTAACAGAATGTACTCCCACAAACCCGCCACCTGCTTCAATATACCTCCGAAAAGCCAGGCGTTGTGCATCATTGTCAAATACATCGTTATTGGTGCTTGTGAATATCAGCAGGTGGTATTGCTGCAGCCTGCTCTCGGTAAAAACGGCGGGATCATCTGATACTTCCACTGTAAATCCATTGGAAACACCCAGTTCTTTTATACAGGCTACTGCAGAAGGAATATTGTCATGAACATACCCTTTCCCGTTTTTCGTATACACCAGCACCCGGCTTTTTTTCAGTTTACCATCAAAAGTGGCGCCGAGCGGGGAAACCCCTGTTGTTACCAATACCCATAGCAGAAAGGCCCGGAGAATTTTGTATTTATCCATTTTGAATATGATTTGAGGAATGTAGCCCATTGATGTCTGTTTTGGCTAACACATATTGATTAAATGATAATATTGGCGCAAAACAGGATAAATGCGCACAGGGTGGGCTGTGATGATAGTCAACGCGGCTGAACTGCAGAAGTTGGGTGAAAAATCTGACAGAGGAAGGTTTTTTCATATCGCAACCGATGATAAAATGGCATCTCTAATTTACAGCCAAGCAGTAACCATGCGGTTTTAATTTACGAAAACCTTTTCGTAAAAAAACGCCAATATGTTTTTGAAGTTTGATTTAAAATTCAAAAACTGATTTAATTTAACAAACTATTAAACACCTAGTCTATAACCTGTAACGATTGACGGGTTTGGGCTATTGCTAAATCTAAACCAATTCTTGCTGTATGAAAAAAAACTCCCATGCTTATGGGCACACCCAGGCGCTACGACTAGTTCAACTGGTTTGCCTGGTGTTGCTTCTGGCGCTTTCTGCACTGACCGCACAGGCCCAGACTTCTACCGTTACCGGAAAAGTGACTGATTCAAAAAGCGCACCTATGGAAGGTGTAAACGTTACTGTGAGGGGAACCAACCGTGGTACCACCACGGACGCTGCCGGATCTTTCTCGCTCACCAATGTTCCTGCGAATGCTACCCTGATATTCAGTTATACAGGATTTGCATCCAGTGAAATGCGGGTGAGGGGTAATTCGCCCATTGCTGTTTCTCTTGCAGAGCAGGTATCGGGCTTAAATGATGTGGTGGTAATCGGTTACGGCACACAGAGCAAAAAAGACCTTACCGGTGCCGTTGCCCAGGTAAAAGCATCACGCCTCGAAAATGAAAACCCCAGATCGGTTCAGGACATGTTACGGGGCAATGCGCCCGGACTGAATGTTGGTTTTGATCCCAGCACCAAGGGAGCAGGTGCTGCGTTGCAGGTACGAGGCCAGGGTACATTGACTGCGAGCTCTGATCCGTTGATCGTATTAGATGGGGTTATTTATCCCGGTACGATGGCCGATATCAATCCCAATGATATTGCAACCATTGATATCTTGAAAGACGCGAGTTCAGCAGCGGTTTTTGGAGCAAGGTCAGCAAACGGTGTTATCCTTATTTCCACCAAGAGAGGCAAAGTGGGTAAACCTGTGATCTCGCTTAACAGCAACCTGGGTATGAACAAACTGGTAAACCAGCCACACCTGTTAAATGGGGATGAATTCATGGACTTCCGTGCCGCCGCCAACTGGGCCAAGACAAACTTTGACTCCACCTCCAAACCGGGTATTAAATACCTGTTTACTGACCCCCGCAAACTACCTGCAAGCTTTAGCATAGCACAATGGTTTGCCCTGAATGGAGCAAATCCAACAGGTGACGCCGTTACAGAGTGGATGAACCGTAACCTGTTTAAACCCATTGAGATTACCAATTACAAAGCCGGCACGCCCATTAACTGGGAAGACAAGATCTACAATAAGAATGCATTGCAGCATGATCACACGGTAAGTATTGCCCAGCGCAGGGATGACTATAATTATTATTTCTCCCTTGGATATCTTACCAATGAGGGTTTAACAGTTGGCGATAAATACAAAACCTTCCGCACACGTTTTAACCTGGAGGCCAAAGCGGCCGATTTTCTCACGGTCGGAATCAATTTTCAATATGCCAACAGAGATGAAAGCAGTGTTCCTGTCAGGTTTGGAGATATTGCTTCCACCACACCATGGGGTTCTTTCTATGCCGCAGATGGTGTAACAGTAAGGCAGAGTCCGAATGATGATCCAGGCTCGAATACCCATCCTTTCCTTGACCAGGCATTTACCAACCGCATGTATAAGTATGATGATTTTTTTGCTTCCATCTTTGCAAAAGGTAAACTTCCTTTTGGCTTCTCCTACCAGGTAAACTTCTCTCCACGCTATGATGTGCTGAGGGAATACCAACATATCTCTTCAAAGAAACCTGATGTGGCAGCAAGAAGGGGTATTGTTAACAGGAGAAACCAAACCGTCTATTCCTGGCAGTTGGATAATATCCTTCGCTGGAACAAAACGTTTGGCAAACATACTTTTGAAGCCACGTTCCTGCTGAACGCAGAAAAATTCCAATCCTGGAACACAACTATCCAGGCTGAGAACTTTCTACCCAATGATAACCTGGGCTTCAATTCCATCCAGTCTGCTACCCTTCCTCCCATCGTAGTAACGGACGACCAGACAGAAACGGGTGATGCATTGATGGGCAGGATTACTTATAATTACAATCAGCGCTATTTCTTAACTGCCACGGCAAGAAGAGACGGCTATTCAGCATTTGGACAGCAAAATCCAAGGGCCACTTTCCCATCTCTGGCGTTTGCCTGGGCAATGAGTGAAGAGAAATTCATGTCTAATACTACCAAGTGGTTAGACTATGCCAAAGTTCGCGTGTCTTATGGCGAAAATGGTAACAGGCAAATTGGACGGTATGCTGCTTTGTCCAACCTGGCTGCGGGTACCTACAACTTTGTTACGCCAAGCGGAACGGTTTACAACACTTCCTATGTTTTGGGTACCAACCTATCAAACCCCAACCTGAAATGGGAGCGTAATAGTTCCATCAATATCGGTCTTGACTATTCAGTTTTCAGGGGCAAAGTAAGCGGATCAATAGAATGGTATAACAGGACCACCAAGGACCTGCTTGTTAACCGCTCATTGCCTTCTGTTACCGGTTTCAATTCTGTTCTGGTTAACCTGGGTGAGGTACAAAACAAAGGATGGGAATTTAACGTGAATACCATCAACATGCAGAAGAAGAATTTTACATGGAACACTTCTTTTGGTATCTGGACCAACCAGAATAAAATTGTTCACTTATATGGCGCCACACCCGATTATGATGCGTCGGGCAAGCAGATCGGCATGTCGGAAAAAGATGATATCAACAATGGCTGGTTTATCGGGCAATCCATCAGTGCCATTTTCGATTATCCAACCAATGGTATATGGCAAACATCAGAAGCCGCTTTGGCAAAATCTTATGGATTTACACCGGGCGACATGAAACTTGTAGATGGTAACGGAGATGGGAAGATTGGTATAGAAGATAAAAGGTTTGTAGGAAACTCCGCACCTTCCGTTTCATGGAACCTGCGTAATGAGTTTAAAATATTCCGCAATTTCGATTTCTCCTTTGTGCTGTATGCGAAGATGGGCCAGTCAACCCGGTTTAATGAAGCCACCAACGGTGAAAGAAACCAGGGACTTGTTTTCTATGATCGTGTTAATTTCTACCAGGTACCCTACTGGACACCTGACAATCCCAACAACGAGTACGGAAAATTGTATGGTCAAAGAGGGGGCGGTATCACATGGCACCATTACAAAAAATCTTCTTTTGTGAGATTGAGCAATGTAAGCCTGGCCTATACATTGCCATCAGAAATGACCAAAAGATTCAAAGTAGATGCGTTGAAATTTTATTTCAACATAGTGAATGCCGCAGTATTTTCCGGCTGGGATTACTTCGATCCGGAGTTTCATGGTTCAGGCAGCATTCAGGGTGGCGGCACCAATATTTCTCCCGTACCTATGACGTATAATTTTGGTTTAAACCTGACATTATAAAAATAACCTGTTAAATAACGAACATGAAAAAGTTATCTAAAATAGTAATACTGTCAGCGCTCATCGTCAGTTGCACGATGATACTGCAGGGCTGTAAAAAGGATTGGCTCGCGCCAAAGCCCCTGTCGATCTATTCACCTGAAAACACATTCGTGGATGCTGTGGGATTTAATGCGGCCCTGAACGGTTGTGCAAGGATCATGCGAGACGAATGGTATGGAGATGGCGCACCCATTATTTCTGAAACCATTTTCTCAGAGGTAGCGGTTGAAGGAACGGATGATAAAACAGGTCCCGCACAGAACATGGACCTGCAGATCAAACCGGATGCCCAGTTAAACCATACTGACTTTAATAAAATTGGCTGGTACTGGGAACAGGAATGGATCGGTATCCGCCTGGCCAATACCATTCTCAGCCGCCTTCCGGGAGCAACTGCCATACCTGAGGCAACCAGGAATATCATACAGGGTAAAGCTTACTTCTTCAGGGCCTACAATTATTACAGGTTAACCAACCAGTTTGGCGATGTGCCTGCACCCATGAAAGAATTAACCGGCGTAAAGACAAACTTCGCTACGGTTAAGCGCGATGTGATCCTGCAGCGTCTGAAGACCGATCTCGAATTTGCTGTACTATGGGTTCCCTGGACCGGAGATAAGGGAGATGTGAACAGGGGCGCTGTTTACCATTTACTTGCCAAGATCAACCTGGCTTTAGGCTTGTTTGATGATGCCATTGCTGCCGCAAGCGCGGTTATCAACCAGGGCACCTACAAATTGATGACGGCAAGGTTTGGTATTGATGCAGGTAAAACCGATAAAAACATCACCTGGGATCTGCACCGCCCTGAAAACAAAGCGGCCGCAGCCAATACTGAAACATTGTTCCTGGTTATGGAGCGTTTTGGCGTTGCCAATAATTTCGCAAACGGCATACAAACCATGCGTAATGCGGTACCTGGTATTTCTATTGCGGGTATCAGAACACCCAATGGAAATGTAGGTATTTCACCTCTGGCTAATATAGAGATCGATAACATGCAGTGGTATGGTCGTGGTATCGGCCGTTGCCGTTCCACCCCGTATCACTACACTGATATATGGGATGATACCAAGGACCTGAGGCATGATTCAACCTCCGGTAACTGGATGTACATGGAGAACCTCCGTTACAGCAGCCCGGCATTAAAGGGCACCGATCCTTTTTATGGCCGCAGGCTTCAGTTGTATAGCTCAAACGGCACGTTGCTTTGCTCAGATACATTGCGCACCTGGTACCCCTGGCCCCATTACAAGCTGTATATTCCTGATACCGAAAATACACCTATGAGGGGCGGACACACGGATTGGTATGTAATGCGTTTGGCAGAAACCTTTTTAATCCGTGCGGAAGCGTACGTGTGGAAGGGCCAGGCTGCGCTTGCTATGGCAGACATCAATGCGGTGAGAACCCGCGCAAAATGCGATCCCTATACCAACGCGGCCAATATCAATATTGGAACCGTATTGGATGAAAGGGCAAGGGAGTTGTACTATGAAGAAGGCCGCAAAACAGAATTGACCAGGATCGCTTACCTGTTTGCGAAAACAGGGCAGGCATACAACGGTAAAACCTATACCCTGGCCAATTTCTCAACTTCCAACTTTATGGTAGACAGAATTCTTGAAAAAAATCTTTTCTATAAAAAGAATTTTATCACGCTGCACCAGGATATGATGAAGATCAGTCCCTACCACGTTTTATGGCCCATTCCGCAGTCTGCCATCAATGGTAATTCAGACGGGCGCATAAACCAGAACATCGGTTATACAGGCGCAGAAAAGAATGTACCACCACTGGATAAAATACCAGAAGATTAATTTTGTTGTTGTTCTTTTTTTATTAAGCAGGAACGAATGCCACACGTTGTGTGGCATTCTCTTTTAGCCGCAGAAATTCATCATTAGACAATTCAACCTTTTATGATCAAAAGAAAAATAGCCTGGACAGCCTGCACATGGCTTATTGCGTTATCGGGCTTTGCACAGGTAAAAAACACATTGCTGCCTGTGATTGACCAGGCACTCACAAAAGCAGTTGCGCAGTATAAATTTCTTGGTGCCAATCTTCCTCCAGGGGTAATGCCCAAAACGTTCCTGGCCACTAAAAAACTGGAAACCAGTAACACTGGTTGGTGGACAAGTGGATTCTATCCCGGCTCCCTCCTATACCTGTATGAATATTCACGCGATACGGCCATGCTGTATGAGGCCCTGAGAAAACAGGTTCTGCTGGAAAAAGAACAGTTCAACAAAGGCACGCATGACCTCGGCTTTATGATGTTCTGCAGTTTCGGTAATGCCAACCGCCTCGCACCTTCCAAAACCTACGAGGAAATACTGATGAACAGTGCGCGGTCATTGTCAACAAGGTTTAATCCCACCGTGGGCTGTATTCAATCATGGAACGCTAATGCGAGGTGGAAATTTCCCGTGATCATCGACAATATGATGAACCTGGAACTGCTGTTCTGGGCAACAAAGCACAGCGGCGATTCATCGTTTTATAAAATCGCTGTAACGCATGCGAATACCACAACCAAGAATCATTACAGGGCTGACAACAGTTCATGGCATGTGGTAGACTACGATCCTGCAACGGGAAAAGTGAACGTGAAACAAACGGCGCAGGGATTTGCAGATTCATCAGCATGGGCGCGTGGACAGGCATGGGGGTTATATGGTTATACCGTGATGTACCGTGCCACCAGGGATCGCCAATACCTTGACCAGGCAAACCGTATTGCCAGTTTTATACTCACACATCCCAACCTGCCCGCAGACAAAGTTCCTTACTGGGATTTTAATACTGTAGATATACCGGCAACTTACCGCGATGCCTCTGCCGCTTCTATTACGGCGTCGGCACTGCTGGAATTGAGCGGGTATGCTGACGCGAAGAAAAGTGCCGGCTACATCAAAGCCGCAGAGACCATCATCCGCGCACTGGCCACACCCACTTATACCGCACCTGTTGGAACCAATGGCGGGTTTATCCTGAAACACAGTGTGGGACATTGGCCCGCCAATTCGGAGGTGGATGTTCCACTGACCTATGCCGATTATTATTATATTGAAGCCATGATGCGTTATAAAGCATTGAAAGGCAAACCATAACCAACTATTTGATCCGTAAAAAGGGCCCGCTGGCGGGCCCTTTTTTTTGCAGAAACCGGGGGCAGGAAGCAGCATCCAGACCGAAAAACCTGTCCTTTTTCGGAAAACGTTTTCGCTTGTTTCGTAAAAGCGTTATCTTGACAGTGTCCACTGTCCCTATTTCTCTCAAAACCTGATTTGTGTAGTTTATGAGTGGCGTTAACCTGAAAAAATTATCTGAAGAGCTGGGGTTATCTATTTCCTCGGTATCCAAAGCATTGCGTGACAGCTACGAGATCAGCGCAGACACAAAAAAACGCGTGCTGGAAATGGCGGAAAAGCTCAACTACCAGCCCAACCCATTTGCCCGTGGTTTGCGAAAAAGAAAAAGCATTACAATAGCCGTTGTGATACCCGAGATCGCCAACAACTTTTTTGCCCTGGCCATCGACGGCATACAATTGATTGCACAGCAGAAAGGCTACCATGTACTCACCTACCTTACGCATGAAGATGCGAAGAGTGAAGAATCTACTGTTAAACATTTGCAGGGGGGACGGGTAGACGGGGTACTGATCTCCCTATGTGGTGATTCAAACAGCGTGGATCACCTGCTTGCCCTGCACGAGACAGGCGTACCCATCGTGTTTTTTGACCGCGTGCCCGAAACAATGGAATGCCCTACGGTTACCACTGATGATTATGAAAGTGGATTCAAAGCAACAGAGCACCTGATAGAGGCAGGTTGTAAAAAGATTGCTTATTTACGAATGGCAGGACATCTTTCCACCACCCAAAAAAGAATGAATGGCTACCTGGCAGCATTAAAGAAATATAAAATGCCCGTGGATCCCAAAATGATCGTTGAGTGTGGCAATGATAACCTCTCCAATGTTGCCATCATAAAAAAAATACTGCGAATGAAAATACGGCCCGACGGTGTTTTTGCATCCGTTGAAAAGCTGGCCATCTCTACCTATTATGCCTGCAATGAAATGAAACTAAAGATCCCGGAGCAGTTAAAGATCATCAGCTTCTCCAACCTGCGAACAGCATCTTTGTTATCACCTTCTCTTTCTACTATCACACAACCTGCATTTGAGATCGGGAAGGAATCTGCTACGGCATTGTTCCAGATGATAGAGAAAAAGAATTTCGGTAACAGGATAGAACAGATCGTACTAAAATCAAATTTAATAGAGCGGAACAGTTCTAAAAAATAGCCCAGCTTTCTCCGTGAATCTCTGTGTAATCCGTGGCTCCGTGGTGAAGCCTCCGGCTCGATCCTGGTGCGAAGGCTTCACCGCAAAGACACAGAAAGCACAGAATTACACGGAATTATCATTCTTTATATCTAAGCGAAGGTTGTCACACAGCGTAACGGAGATGCACAGGGATTTTTTTACATTTGGGATCAGTTTAAATGAAATGTATGGTGAAGGCATTGTTTATTTTTTCAGCTATGGTGCTGGTAACGGGTTTTATCGCCGACGAAAATAATGCCAGGAAAAAGCCGGTGATCATCTGGCAGCCATCCCACCAGACCAATACAGGTGTTGATTTCAGCGAAGCGGCTACCTGTAATGCCATCGTTGAAGCGGCAATGAAAACCAAGCCGCATTTGAAAGAATACAAAGTCTGGAGCCTGGGTGTAGCGGGCCTGCATCATGCGGATGTAGGCAGCAACACCGTTGTGGAACATACATCAGCGATCATTGATGGACAACTTTCCGGTTATGCGTATGAACTGCGTGAATCAAATAAACGCAACCCGCAGGTATTCATCGCGGTGCACAACAATGGTGGCACCAAACGCAATGCGGTATGGGGATATATCCATTATGGAGATGCATTTGAAGCGGAAAACCGGGTTCTTGCGGCCCGGTTGATCAAAGCGATCGCCTCTGTTACAGATCTTGAGAACCGCGGTGTATTGCTTGACAGCACTACCGGCAGAAATGACTATCGTTGTGCCGCAACAGGAAAATTATCTTTTTATAGTCTGGATGAGCATGTAAATACAGCCAAATACCGGGTGCTGCTGGAGATAGGTGATAACGCAGTGAGCCGTGTACTTTTGCAGGACCCTGCCCGGCAAAAATTGATGGGTGAAGCCATCAAAAAAGAATTGGCAAGCTGGCTTGAGGAACAAAAATAAATGACGCTTTATAAACCGGTCAACGGCTGCTCCCGAACAGGGGCGGCAATACAATTACTGCGCAACCACCATACGCTTCCGTTCACTTTCATTGCCCAACCTGTCCACAGCAGTTACCGCAATGTTTGTGAGTGTATTTTTTCCATTCAGCCTATTTACCTGCTTTGAATGATCATTGCGGTTGTGTATGCTATAGGTCCATGTATTTCCATACTGGAGATAGACCACCCAACGGAACACATCTTTGGTATCCGCATGTGACCAGTTAATGTTTATGCCGTCGGCGGTTTTGGAAAGGGTTACAGAGGGTGCTGCGGGCGCCGTGTTATCCATCCACGGACTTGCCGGCACCAATGCCTCCTGTTTGTATGGGCCTTCCAGCAGCGCGCGCGTCATATTCGGGTTATTGGTGAGGGAGGAAATACTCCAATGCACAACTCCCTTGCTCTGTGGAAGCATACCACGTGATATCATCACCTGGCTCATGATCTCATTCACGTTTTTAGCGCTCGTATCGCGACCCACGCTGATGCCTGGCCATAGATGACGGTTCATGGTGTTTTCACCGGACCACCATCCCAGCAGTACCGGAAAACTTTGCGCGATCCGGTTAATGGGCCAGTACAACTGAGGAGAAAAATAGTCGATCCATCCCTTGTTCAACCAAAGTTTCGCATCGGCATATAACTGGTCGTACTGGTCGAACCCCGCAATGGATTCAGGGTAACCGGGCCGCCAGATACCGAATGGACTTAGCCCAAACTTTACATGTGTTTTCTCAGACCGTATCTCCCTGTACAAGCGTTCAATCAGGTTATTCACGCTCTCACGACGCCAATCGCCGCGCGATAATTTGCCGCCGCTCTGCTGGTATGCGGCCCAGCTAATGTCATCCGGAAAATCGTCTGTTCCGTTGTAAGAGGGGTAGGGATAAAAATAATCGTCGAAATGCACCCCATCGATATCATACCGCTTAACAATATCCCTTACCACCGCCGAGGTGATATCCTGCACTTCCCTGCGCGAGGGATCCATCCACCAGTAACCTTCTTTCAGTTTCATCACCAATTCGGGATGTGTTTTCACGATTGATTTTTCGCTGATGTCTTTCCCATCTTTGTGGTGCGCGCGGTAAGGGTTCAGCCATACATGCAATTCGAGTCCGCGCTCATGTGCCGCTTCCACCCAATATTCCAGGGGATCATAAAACGGATCAGGTGCTTTTCCCTGAGTGCCGGTAAGGTAATAGGACCATGGCTCCAACCCGGATGCATACAATGCATCTGCCTGCGGACGCACCTGCAGGATAACTGCGTTAAAATGATTGTTCTTTAAGAAATCAAGCAGCGCTATCGCCTCCTGCTGTTGTTCTTTTGTACTAAGGCCGGGTTTGCTGGGCCAGTTGATATTGGCCACCGTAGCCACCCATGCCGCGCGAAACTCCGCACTGGCCCTAGGCATATCAGACACAACCGTTTTTTTGGTTATCGTTTTATTAGTGGTGCAGCCGTTCAGCATGAGCAGGCTTAGGGCAATGAAATATAGTTTAGACATACACAAGATTAAGATGTGTTTAGCAACCGGATTGTACCGCTTTTTTTATTTTGATATCGGTTAATAAAACCCATTCCGTTCTGTTTCTGATGATACAAGACGCTATTCAAGTATTCGCACCGTCCTGGTCATTTTTCCGTCGCCATTCACCCCTTCAATAACCACCTGTAATTTTTTACTGATGTCATTGTTGTAAAACTGGATACGGGCGCGCGGGCTTTTCTTATTGGTTAACACATACGGGTTCCAGTACAACGTGGTGCGAATATCGGTTTCAAAATTATCTGCAGGCTTTTCATAGGAAGGGCTATAAAACTCTTTAAACCTTGAATAGCCGCCCAATACTGTATTTTCCAGGCCTTTGCTGTCTGCGCCTCCTTTACCCCTGTCGCCGCCTTTTCGCGTATAGATGGCAATAGCGCCGCCGTTGCCACCACCCATGGATCCAAAAAAAGGTGGTCTGAATACTTTTACCAAAGCTATGTCTGCTACCGGTACCGTTTGCACCACGTCAACACCAGATTGCATTTCATTCAGAAAAAGATCGGGTACCGCGCCGCGCCAGCTCAGCGTTGCCTGTGCACCGGAACCGCTGATCATGAGTCCCGCCACTTTTCCCTGCAGGTAACTTAATATATCCAGAGCGCTTTTGGAGAAAGGATCTTCTGTGAGATCAAATGAGTACCCATCTCCACCGGAGAACAAGCCGGAAACATATCGCTGTTCCAGTGCCTGCAGGTTACCATCACGCTTTGCCCTTGATTTAACAATCACTTCCTGCAGGGTGGTTGCCGCCATACTCCTCTTTAACTGTTCCTGCTGTGCAAGGAAAAAATTCATGCGCGTCCGCGCCAGGCTATCGGTCCAGGTGGTGAAGGGATCCCTCACACCGAACTCGATCTTTTTGTATTGCTGGCGCAAAAGGCCATTGTCAAATTGCACCTGTGTAACATCGGTTAGTTTGGTATTTCCATTGAAACTATAAAAGATCCGTGCGGTATCATAGAAGAACACGCTGTTATCTTCAAAACTTCCGTCCTTCTGTACCGGGATAAACATAAAACGTTTGCTGCTGTCCTTGTTTACTACAATTAAATTCAACATAAGCGGAGAGGCGGTGCTTATGGATTTCATCCCCAACACTTTACCCCCTATTTTCATCATGCCTGTTTCCATCGGGTATTTTAGTGTTGGCAACACGCCTGCTTTGATTTTTTCCCAGTCAAACCTCCTCCAGCCATTGGTAAGCATTACCAGGTCAAGTGCAGCCGTAATGCTGTCTGCATCGCTTTTTAAATAATAGGCCGGGTTGTATACTTTTCCTTTGATCTCACTGCTCAACAGCATATCGGAGAAAATTGTATTGTGCTCCGGAATGGGAACACTGGCGTCTGTTACGGCAATGGACATATTTGCATACGCGGTATCTGATACAACAATATCAAGGACTGTCTTACCTCTTTTTTCCACGCTGATAACCTGCGGGTTGATCTTTGCATTGAATTCGTGGAGATGGTTGTTCACGAAAATAATTCTTTCCGCAACGGGTATCCAATCGGATGAGAACAAAGAAAACTGGAGTATACCTGTAGGCAATTCATCTATGGGGATACCGGCCTGTTGCACCAACCGATCCGTTCCTTTCAGCAGGGCCTTGAAAAACACAGCCTGGTTCATGTGCACCACCAGGTTAAACTGTTTCATGTTCTCCGGCACGCCCTCAGACCGCTCCACACGTACCAGGGCTTTTTCATTGGTGGTGCTGAGCCGCATAACCACCCCCTGTGCTTTTGCAACGGGCATGGCGGTGCTTCCGGTCTTACCATTTTCATCGGTCCAGTTAACTTTATAGGTTTCGCCTGCTATCGGGAGAAGGTAAAAACTTCCCATACCATCATGCACAACCCTTAAAGTGTCGAGCGTTTTGTTTTTATCATTTACCAGAATGCCTTTGATCAGCACCGGGTTACCAAACTGGTTAGTGGCTTTAAAGGCAACCCTGCTGCTAACGCCCTGCACCAAAAATCCACCTTCCGGAAACAGTTCCACTTTTGTGCGCGGAACAAAAACGGGTTTTTTGAAATCAGCGGCGGGTTGGGTATTGATGGCGAGTTGTCGTTCGTAGGAAAAAGCCGGATCATCATTCAACATCCATCGCGTATAAGCTTTTACATGAATGAAGTTACCATTGTAGGTGGCTGGCAATTCAAATGAACCTTTTGCAGAGGACTGGTAGAGTGGGGAAACTGTTTGGTTGATCATCCTGCCGGTAGTGTCGTACCACTCCAGGTATACATTCCTGCTGATAAGGCTCAGGTCACTACCAGACATGATATAAACTTTATACCAGATGGTTTCTTCTTTATTATAAGCAGATTTGTCAAAATGAATATGGATCTTCTCCGTAGGAAACCGTTCCTCGTAAACAGACATCACAGAATCTAACTGCTGCGCCAGGCAGTACTGCATAATAAAAGAAAAAAGAAAGGCAGCCGATAAGCGTGTACAAATACGTTTCATTCCAGGGTTTGATTGGAATGCAATATAAAAGCTATGCGCGTAGAATGGATAAAACCGGTCTATTTTAACTTATAAACCTCGCTGCCTGCCAGCAAAAAGCAGCCCAGCCCATAGTCTTCAAAATCAGGCGTACTGTTGAAGGTCACCGGCTGCCCGTCTTTCGGTTCCTTGCCTGTTCCCTGAACATACCCCAGCTTTCCGTCTGGATGAACACAGTCTTTTACCATAGCGTTCCAGCCGCGTACGGTAGCCGTACGAAATGTTTTTTTATCCAGCAGTCCCTGTCTCATCCCCCATGCAAAGCCGTAAACAAACAGCGCGGTACCGCTAAGTTCTTTTCCGCCGAAATGTGTGGAGTCACGCAGGCTCACGTTCCAGAAACCGTCGGTACGCTGTAAGGGCAAAAGGGCATGGCACATATCCCTGAAGTCTGCCAGGTATTCAGCATAATGCGGATCCGTTACGGGCAACATCTGCAGGGTGCGCACAAGTGCTGCTACTACCCAACCATTGCCGCGCGACCAATAGCAACCTTCGCCGTTGGGTTCCCTGTAAGGTGGCACAAAATCCTTATCGCGCCACCAGAGATTTGTCTGCGGATCATAAAGGCCGTTGCCGCCGTGTTTGTATTTGGTAAACGCATACAGATCATACATCTTCCTGAAATATGCGGTGTCCTGATACACCACGCCAAGACGCGTAAAAACGGGCATGGCCATCTGAAGCGCGTCAATCCAGTTCCAGTCATCTTTTTTATCGCTGGCCACCATCAGGTCAATACTTGCTTTGATAGGTTGGATGCGCTCTTCCTGTTTATCCAACAGGTATAAGTCGATATAGGTTTGACCGCAGCACTGGTTATCCGCGTTACGCACTTTGATGCCTCCTCTCAGGTTCCACTTATGGGCTTCGCCCCAATGCATTGCATAATTGTAGTATTCCTTTTCAGGATCAATACGGTAAAGTTCCATCAGTCCTTCATAATATACTGCCCGTGTCCAGATATTGCTGGGCCGTTCAATATTGGTAAAAATAGGTTTACCCACATCCGGCCATTTCTGCATAAAATAGGCGTTTGCTTTGCGCATTGGCGCGAGGATATTTTTTTTGGAAGGAAGCCGCTGCGCGGATACACCCGATAGAACAAAAAGACAATATGCAAAACAAAGAAGTCTCATATGACAATGGTTGATGTAGAGCGCTATGTTACAACATAGCGCACATTATATTATCCTGTAGCATCCTGTGAGAGGGTAGTAATCACTTTACCAGTCGGGTTTTTTTCGCACCGGTCTGTAATGAAAAACGTAAAGAAATTTCCACTCTCAAACATAGGGTATGGATGAAAGATCCTGGGTTCCGTCGCGGATAGCGCTTATGATATCCCATACTTTTCGCTGTACGGGTATTCCCCTCGCACTGTTTTCCCGCCTTGTGCGAAGTACGCGCTCACCGGGAAAGGATACCTTATTTTTATCATCCTGTGGCACTGAAGCGAGAAAGTCTTTTATAATTTGCTCTACCACCTGTGCAATCGATGAATGATTGGGCAATAATGAAATATCAATCGCAATAAATACCTGCGACAAACCATACTCGATTTTTTCTTTGCTGATCTCCCGCGTTGCCTTACCACCAGACAGTATTGCCGACAACAGGTCAAGCAGTAAGGCAAGACCACTGCCCTTCCAATAACCGGTTGGCAGCAGCCGGCGGGTAGCCAGTATGGCGGCCGGGTCATTCGTCAGTGATCCCTGCGCATCAAAACCCGCATCAAAGGGAAGTCTTTCTTTTTGCAGTGCCAGCAGTTCCATCTGGCCCAGTGAATATTGAGACATGGCCATATCCAGAACGATGGCTTCATTGTGATAGGGCAATGCCAGCACAAGCGGGTTATTACCCAGCTTTGCATCGATGGCTCCCCATGCAGGCATGTTGGCGATGGTGTTTGTCCAGCCTATGAATACATAACCCGCTTTGGCGGCGCGCCATCCATAATTGCCGGCCCGCATCCAGTGATTGGTATTGGAGAGGGCCACACAACCGATGCCCTGTTCAGAAGCCAGTTCCATAACACGTTCTGTTGCCTTTACTGCATTTAAAGTGCCGGGCCCAAGCATACCGTTCCATTGCTCAAAGCCACCGAACGCATGTACCCGTTCAGGAATAGCATTGGGTTTGACAAATCCATCATGCACATATTTCACAAATCTTGGAAAACGATTTACTCCATGCGTGTATACACCGTCAATGCTGTTAGATACAAATATTTCCCCGCAAGCAATGGCTCGTTCCCTGGTAAATCCCCCGGAACACAAAATCCCCGTAAAGCATTCCAGCATCTCAGCAGCTTGAATAATTACTGTGGCCGGTTGTTGATTCATAATGGTGAGGTTTACGTGGGATTTAAATTATTCAAATTCCCTGGTTGGTACGGAAATGCATTGTGTCGGCTTCTCAAATGATAACAACTGCTACTTCAATAGTGCCTGTCCCCACAAAATTACCGGCCCACCCAGGCCCGATGTCTTCGCCTGCCATTCAGCTGCCGAAAATAGTCCGTCCGCACCCCTGTTCTGTGAAAACCGAGCGGGGAAATTTGTGTTGTAAAATTTTTTCCATACTACTCCGCTCCTTTCCAATGAAGCAACCCGGTTAGCCATTCCATTGGTTACCCTTACCTGTAAAAAATTCCGGTTGGGCTTTATCACAGTGGCGGGTATAGATAGTTTATATGCAGGCCCGAGGGCCGTGCCTATGTATTTTCCATTTAGCCGCACCTCTGCTGTTTCCTGTACATCGCCCAGGTCCAATAAATAATTATCGGCAGCAAACAGCGGCCTGTTAAAATAAATACTGTATTCCGAGGTGCCGCTAAAATCTTTGAACTGCTGGCCCGTAAGGTTCGTCCAGGGTAACGGAGCGGGGATTTCTCTATCAGCCGGTTTTACAGGACCACCCTCCAGAAATCTGAGCTGCCATTTCCCTTCCACAATCATAGACTGTTGAAGGGGACGGTAATATCGGTATGCCTTTGACGGTTTCAACTTATTTCCTGATTGAAGAATACAGCTTTCACCGGGCTCAAGTTGCAGCATTACTTTTAATTGGCCGTTCTCATGCTTTATTTTTGCCATACCTGCTTCCAATGTCATGGGATTAAACAGTAGCGCATTTTTCTCACTGCTTGTTAGTGCTACCCATTGATTCACTGCTGTGTTGCCCGGATTAGAAATAAAATAAAGATGCCCACCTGCATAGGTTCGCCGGGCATACTGAAGGCCCCTATCAACCAGTGTTTCCCTTTCAATCCCAGCCATGGCCAGCAAATGATCAAGATCATTACCTGATAAAAATGCGCCCTTCCCAATCGCTGCTTTGCTTACAGAATTGCCGGCTGCCAACTTAAATGGCAATGTTGTAATAAGCCTGGAGAACACCCTTTGTTGTGATGCAAGGTCCGCGAGACCAGGAACGTCTACCGGTAATTGTTTGTGAAAAATTACGGTAGCACCTTCTTCCGAAAGTCGCAGGAGTTTCTGCAGTGTTTCCAAAGGCATATATTTTGCGGCACTGACAAGAATGGTTTTGTAAGCAACCTTGCCCGTGAGCAGCGAACTGTTTTTGCTTTGCAGTCCCATTATCTGTTTATCTGAAATAAGATCGAATGCATATCCCTGTGACAGTAACCAGTCGGCACTGGTTTTAAAACTGCTTTTTTCAAAGCCTGCCATTCCATCAAAATGATGCAGCAGGTCACGGCCGGGTTCGGCTATTCTGTCATTGAATGGAAAATACAGGAGTATATCGTTATCGGGTTCTCCCTTCTGCAGAAAGCTCTGGCAGCGGGCCACATAATTATTCAGCACATGAAAATCTTTCCAGAATGGATTGGCAGGCGTAAAATGCACGGCGGCATAAAACAACCAGCCCGGCCAGGGTTCACCCTGGGGCGAATAATTGGTGCCATGCCAGACAACATGGTTTACTCCCCCCACAAAATATTTATCTACAGCCTGTTTTACATCACCCAGGGAGGATTGAAAATGTTCATTGAGCCAGGTAGCTGTTTCCGCTGCGGCCAACGGTTTGCCCATTACATGCGCAGTGGATGTCGCAAACTTAAATCGCAGAATATCCGCTCCTTCTGTTTCCGGAATATCAATCACCGCATATAAATCCAGGATGTTGGCGGGGGATCCATGCGACTGGTTCCTGACCATTTTATTTTTAGCCGCGGACCATTTTTGCCATGGCTTTGTAAAGTTATCAAGCAAAAGATCGGATATGGTTTGCCTGTAGTCTACCAATACCCGCCTGCCAATATCTGAACTATCACGGCTAAACAATTGTGGCAAGTATTTCTCAAGTCCGTACCCTCTCCGGATTTTGAATTCCTTCAAAAAATCAGGGGTCCAGTTACTTTGTCCCCTGGCATCATCCACTTCATAACTGTCATTGAAGAAAGCACGTATACCGGTTATATCGCGGCCACGGAAAGCACTATCGAAACGATGCAGGTAATGTTGCAGGGCCATTTCGCTAAAATGATCGATCACATCCCCTTCACCGCCAGGAGCGGCGCGTTCTACCAGTTTTCCATGGTAACCAGTAAACAAGGCATATAACATCCAGTTGCCTGCGGGTGCCGTCCAGTTTAGTTTTCCCGTTGCATCTACCTGGGCGCTGATGTCCGAAACATTACCAAGTGTATCATACGCCAGCACCAGGCTGGGTGAAAGTTCCCTTTCAAATCTTACCTGGTCAAAAGCAAAACCCTGCAAATTTTTATTGGTGGCAACAGGATATGACAATGTTTTCAAATCCACTTTTGCGCCACTTTCCGATCGGTAAAATGCCGGTTGGGTAAACCGGATCATCTCCCCCACCTGCTCACCCTCCTTCAGCAAATATTTTTTCGTGTATACTACCTTACAGGCATCTTCTGGTGTAACCCATGGCCCGCCAAATGGCCAGCCTGTTGCATTGGCAAGATCAATGCCCATGCCTAAGCGTTTGGCCTCGCCCAATGTGTGCTGCAACATATCCATCCATTGGGGTGAGAGGAAATCGATGAATTTCGCTTCATGTCCTTTGACACCGTAAATAGGTGTAATCTCCAATCCTCCTAACCCGGCAGCCTTGTATTGCATCATGGCAGCAGTAAGGTTTTTTTTGTCAACAGCGCTTCCCTGCCACCACCACCTTGTCCAGGGTCTTGCTGTTTGCGTAACCTCCGGCCAGCGTACCTGGGCATGAGCAGCGCTAAGCATGCACAGCAAGGTTACTAAGGAAAAAAATTGGTTATACTTCATGTCAGGCATTAAAAAATTTCACAACGCAAAAGCCGGATGTATTATTTGACTGCAGCATTGATAGCATGATAAAGTTTCAACTTCACCAGATCAGCCGGAACACCATACGGGTTCCACTGATCGTGTATGCAAAGCGCCGCTCCAATAGCCGTGGCCTGCGAAACAGTGGCAGCAAATACTCCATGAGCAGGAAAAACCGAAGCAAGCAAATGCATATAAACCGTGTTGTTCGCAAAACCACCATCCACAAATATTTTTTGAACAGCGGTATCAGCCAGTACCAGGTCGGTTGATTTTTTTTGCTGCAGAATGATTTGATACATCAGCAGGTGATAAGCCTGTTCATAACTATCGCAGGTACTGAGATCAATGGCTTCAACATTTTTTTCCGCGTATGCAGTAACAAGACCCGGATTAAACTCCACTGTTTTAAAAAAATCATAAGAGACATTGAAACTTTCTGCAATTTTTTTTACCTGGCGTTCATGATCATGACCTGCGAATATCCGGGAAGCTTTGATCGCCCGGCCGTCGTATCCCAGATAACACAAACAATCCTGCATTAGTTCATCATAAGTGAGCGGTTTGTCATTAAACGGATTGAGGCTGATGCACCAGGTTCCTGTAGAAATCAAAACAAAGGGTTCAGTAAACGCAGTCAGATAAGGGATCAATGCCGCGGAACTATCATGAAGTCCCGTTCCACAAAGAATTTCACGGCCATTAAACAAAGTTTGTATGGTGGCGCCGCAGGGCCATATTTCGGCCAGTTTTTCAACGATGCATTCGGCATGTACCCATACATGGTATGTGTTTTCTGAAAAATTCCACAAGCAGGTATGGCAGCCGATACTGGTAATATCAGAAAAAGCGCGGCCCGTAAAAAGATAGCTCAGGTATTGGGGTAGATGAAGGCAATACTGGATCTGGCTGAACAGTGCTGCATCATTTTTCTTTAAACGATATAGCTGCAAACCTGAATTCAGGCTGCCCAATACCGGCGAAGCCGTGGTTACAGATAGCTCCTCCACGCCACCATAGGTCTCATAGAATTCTTTTTGCAGATCTGCAGGGAAAGGCTTAAGATAATTGTAAAGTTGCGTAACAGGATTTCCACAAGAATCGACATGCACAAAGCTTGCCCCATACGCCGTGAAGTTGAGTGCGCGGATTGTATACCCAGGCAGTGACAACGCTTCTGCAAAAGTCTGCTTTGCCCAGTGTGTAAGCGAAGCGAGGTCATCGCAAGCATCTCCATTCTCATCTGTTATCTCTGCAAACTGATGTGAACGTTCCAGTACAATCTTATACTGCTCGTCAAAGAGGAAAAATTTTTTATTGGTTTTACCAATATCGAATACGGCTATGACGGGCAGGGGGCTCATAGTCCGGTTGCCGTGGTTTTCTCACCCCTTGACTGTATACGCTTTGCGCGCAATTTCTCATCCCTGAACAATTGAATCGGCCGCAGTGCGCCGCCGTTTCGCATCCTGGCTTCGGCAACAATTGCACGCGTGTCTGTACGGAATGCCTCCTGCAAAATTTCCTGTGCCCTTACCACATCATTATTTTCCTGTGCTGAGCGCAATGCTTCGTGATCCACAAGCAGGGCCTGCGCATAGGCTATCTGTATGGCTTCCACACTCTGCAAAAGATCTTCCAACGGATCCTTGACATTGTGCGAGGCGTCGATCATCCAACCCAGGTCAGTGGCATGATCCATTTTCTTTGCGTCCATGCCTTCCACGAGTTCATAGAAAATCAGGAATAACTGGTAGGGATCGATACTACCCACTGTGAGGTCATCATCACCATATTTACTGTCATTAAAATGAAATCCTCCCAGTTTACCTTCATTCAGCAGCAAGGCAACGATCTGTTGTATATTGGCGTTGGGAAGGTGATGACCTAAATCAACCAGTGTATAGGCTTTTTCGCCAAGCTTATTGGCATATAGTAATGATTGCCCCCAGTCTCCAACGGTCATGGAATAAAAATTGGGCTCGTATGCTTTGTATTCTACAAACATTTTCCAGTCAGCGGGCAAGGCAGCATAAATTTCCTGCAATCCCTCCAGCGTATTTTGATAAGCCTTGCGGAAATTGAGTTGCCCCGGAAAACAGGACCCATCCGATAACCAGACCGTGATGGATTTGGAACCCAGCGAAATGCCATGCCTGATCACTTCTACGTTGTGTTCAACAGCCTGCCTGCGTACCGCCTTGTCAACATGCTGCAGCGAGCCGAATTTATAACTCAGTTGCTGACCTGCCTGGTCCTGGAACGTATTGGAATTAACCGCATCAAAACGAAGGCCATAGCTCCCGGCCAGCAATTTTATCGCGGTTGGATCCGACGGTATGTCCCAGGGAATGTGCAGCGAGATAGCGCCACTTGCGCGGTTAAGCTGGTGCAGCAAGCCAACATCTTCCATTTTTTCTTCGAGTGAACGTGGTTCTCCACCACCACCAAACCTGCCAAACCGTGTACCACCGGTTCCAAGCGCCCAGGAAGGAATCGCCACCTGGAAGGCTGACAGTTTTGTAAGTATTTTTTCGATACCCGGCACCGTGTCCGTCAACACAGCCAAACGCTTTGCATGAACGGCGGATAATCGTTCGTTGTGCTTTGCAATTGTGTTTTTTTCAAGGGGCATAACCATGGAGCTATTTACGGTAGATAAAAAACTTCCTTTAAAGATATACTAACCGGCGAATTATCTTCATTCGTTTCCATGATGTCTTTCATATAGTTCCACCAGCGTTTCATCACAGGATGTGCAGGCAGGTCAGCCAGGAGAACAGGGTCAGCTATTTTCAGTACGCCGAATAGGGCCAGGGATTGCGGTTCCAGGAAAATAGAATACTCATGAATACCGGTTTCTTTCAGCAATTGCGATAGCTCGGGCCATAACGCATCATGCCGTTTGCGGTATTCTTCCTCGCAGCCCATATTTAACTGCATTTTGAAAGCAACTCTCTGCATAGCCATTATTCGACTGTATTTACCCAAAAAAATCAGGGATGCTCAAAAAAATGAATCGATCTATCTAACGAAAGCGGCCGCCACACCACCGTCTACATTGATGATGTTACCGGTTGACTTACTGAGTAATCCGCCTACAAAAGCAAAGCATGCGTCGGCGATATCACCAGGGTTGATGATTTCATTCAGCAATGTGCGTTTGGCATAAAATTGCGGAAGCTCTTCAACCGTTACACCATAAGCTTTGGCTCTTCCCTCGGCCCAGGCGCCTTCCCATATCTTGCTGTCGCTGATCACAGCGTCAGGATTCACTACGTTTACACGGATACCAGCGGCTCCCAGCTCTGCAGCGTTCAAACGGCTGAGGTGCAACTGGGCTGCTTTTGCCGAACCGTAGCCCGCATTATTAGGACCGCTCACCAGTGCATTCTTACTGGCGATATTCAGCACATCACCGCCCATATCCTGCTTACGCATGATATTCACGCCTTCCTGTGTAACCAGGAACTGGCCCTTAACGAGTACATCATATAAAAGATCCCAGTCTTTTTCTGTGTGTTCTTCCAGCGGCTTGGAAATGGAAAGTCCCGCGCAGTTCACAACAATATCAACGCCACCAAATGCGAGTGCCGCTTCTTTATAGGCGTTAATGATATCCTCTTTATTTGTAACATCGATGAGTACACTTACGGAAACATCTTTTCCGTACTGCTGCAGGAACGCTTCTGTAGCCGATGCGAGGCGCTGTGCATCATTGTCGTTTACCACGATACAGGCGCCTTCGGCGGCAAATTTGCGGGCAATCGCTTTACCAATACCCCCGGCGCTGCCGGTAATCAATGCAATATGGCCCGATAATGCTTTGGGCTTAGGCATACGTTGCAACTTGGCTTCTTCCAGTAGCCAATACTCGATATTGAAAGCTTCCTGCCGGGGCAGGGAAGTATAGGACGAGATCGCTTCTGCCCCGCGCATAACATTAATGGCATTAAGATAAAATTCAGACGCAACGCGCGCGGTTTGTTTATTCATGGCGAATGTGAACATGCCTACACCAGGATAAAGGATCACAACAGGATTGGCATCACGCATTGCCGGGCTGTTACTGTGTTTGCAGCTATTGTAATAGCTACTGTACATTTCACGGTATGCGTTGAACAGTGGCCTGAGTTTCTCTTTTAATGCCATACTGTTGCTCAGATCATCTCCCGGAGACAGGGTTAGTACCAGCGGACTGATCTTGGTTCGCAAAAAATGATCAGGGCAGGAGGTGCCCATTGGCGCGAGCCTGTTAAGGTCATTGGAATTAATGAATTGCAATACACGTTCGTCATCTGAAAAATGTCCCACCATTTTCCTTTCCGAGGAACAAAGACCGCGCAACACCGGCGCAATGGCAGCCGCCTGCGCCCTGCGTTGCGCGGCGGGGAGCGACTGTATTCTTTCACCACCAAAAACGCTTTTATTTTTTGCGATACGGTCCTCAATAAATGCAGCGCAGCGTTCGATCACCTCCAGCGTGTTCACATAACTCTCATAGGCCGTATCTCCCCAGGTAAATAATCCGTGCGAGCCCAGCATGATGCCGCGGATGCCGGGGTTCTCTTCAAGACAAGCTTTCAGTTTTAATCCGAGGTCAAACCCCGGGCGCTGCCATTCAACCCATCCAATGGTGCCACTGAATAGTTCCTGCGTAATTTTTTTTCCATCTTTTGCGGCAGCAATGGCAATGGCTGCATCGGGATGGAGATGATCTATGTGTTTAAATGGCAGAAAGCCATGCAGTGGTGTGTCTATCGAGGGCGCTTTTGAATGAAGGTCATAAATACAATGGTTAAAAATTTCCACCATTTCATCTTCGTGTTCAATACCCCGGTATACCTGCTGAAGACTTTGTAACCGGTTCATGTATAATGCAGCAAGACCATTTGCCTGTAAAGTACCCAGGTCACCACCGCTGCCCTTCACCCACATCACTTCTGTTTCGGTACCGGTAAGCGGATCTTTTGCCATCGCTTTGCAGGATGTATTGCCCCCGCCATAATTGGTGAGCCTGAGATCTGCACCCAATAAGTTTGACCGATAAATCAGCAGAGCCACTTCATCGCCCGCCATGGAAGCCGCTTTGGCTTCATCCCATAGATAACTTACATATTTGTATTGTGCCACGGTTATTAAGGTTATAAATTTTAGGGGTAATTTATTTCGGTAAAGAATTGCCATAACCAACGATCATTACCGAAGCGATGATGGTTGCTATACCCACAATGATGGTTGTTTTTGTTTTTGAACTTACACCTTTCCATTCCTTTAAAATGATACCCCACATATTGGCCACAAGTATGATAAAAGACATATGGAGTATCCAGGAACTGGCGCCATTACCCAGTTTACTCTCACCCATCCCATAAAAAAAGAATTGCAGAAACCAGGTTGTTCCGGCGAGGGCACATAAGAGGTAATTACGGGCAAGTGGGGTGCTGGCATTGGTGTAGTCGCCAAAAGTTTTGTTACGCGCGTTCAATATCATGCACCAGATAAAATTAGTGGTAAGCCCACCCCACAATATCACTACAAAAATCACATTGTTCTGGTACAGGAAATTCCCCTCACCCGGGTGAGCGGACTGCCAGTTGGCATTGGCTATTTCTGCCATAGGCTTACCTGCTTCAATCCCAAAATTAAAAAAGGCACTGAGGATACCGGAAATGGTTGCAATGACCAATCCTTTTGCAAGGTTGAACTCTTTTACACTTTCTGATTTCTTCTCTGCAGACAATTCCTTTTCTTTGAGCATGCCTGCACGACCGCAGATGGCTATCCCGATCAGGCAAACCAACACGCCCAGCAGTACCAGTTGTCCGCCGGTATTGTGCAGCAAAAACCCCAATGTCTGGGTTTCCTTACCGGCTGTGGGCACGATGTGGTAATAAATTGCCGGTATCAGCGATCCGAATGCAGAGCAGAATCCGAGGATGACAGAATTGCCCAGGCTCATACCCAGGTAACGTACACCCAGGCCATACATTAAACCACCCACACCCCATAGAAGACCCATAAGAAAGGTAGTGCCCAGTATCTGTGATGAACTGTTGCGAATGATGTCAGCAAAGCCAGGAATGGTAAGGTAGGCAGCCAGCGGGGGAACAATCAGCCAGGAAAAAAGACCACCAATGATCCAGAAACTCTCCCAACTCCA
Source organism: Chitinophagaceae bacterium (assembly GCA_031424835.1). GTDB lineage: Bacteria > Bacteroidota > Bacteroidia > Chitinophagales > Chitinophagaceae > Sediminibacterium. The sequence continues at coordinate 20,524 of JANPIE010000039.1, read as the reverse complement.
TCCTCTCACTTTCTTATAGGGCATATAAAAACTACCCGAAGCGAAGCCCCCAATAAAATGGAAAATGACACCTAGGATGACACCCATGAGCAGTAGATTTCAGTATGGCAGAATGTGCTATTATTCTGTAATGTATTCAAAAATATCATTACCGGCATACTGGCTGTCATGTACTATCATGGCAGGAGTGGGAATATTGAATAAAGGATTAGGTAGAATAGTCTCAATTACATCTGCAATACCCGCTACCGATTTTTTGCATACCCGCTCAGAACCATTATTGGATGCCCCAAATGTCTTAATGTCTCCGTGTAGCTCTGTGTATTCTGTGGCTCTGTGGTGCAGCCTTCGCACCAATAGTAAAGCGAAGGCTGCACAATAGAGCCACGGAGCGCATGGAGTTTCACAGAGTGATCTACATGCTAATCTTGGTGCGGCTTTGCGTGCATTCTACCTAATCCTGCCTTCAACATTCGATATTCCCTGTTCGATATTCGATATTCAATCCGCTTTTTTCCGCCTTAGTCTTATCGTTGCGTTTCGGCTAAGGTCACTCGTCAGCAAAGTTTCATACCGCGTTTTGCCATCGTATATGATCAATGCAGCCGTATTAGGCGGGATCATACCCAGGTTGGCGGCAACCATGCTAAGTTCATTATCCTCCAGCGATGGATCCAGTTGAATGGTTAACCTGATGGCGCGGTGATCCAGTTTGGTTTTGGGCAGTATGATTTTATTATTCAGAACCAGCGAAACCGAATCGTAATCGATTTCTCCATTGTCATACAATTCTAGGCGTAAACTATTGTTTACAATATCCAGTTCTTTCGTGTACACTTTTACGCGCCGGGTGAAATCCTGCAGTGCCTGCTCCTCGGGCGCAACCGCCAAGGCGGGTGAATTTGCCAGAACGTTATCTTTTTTGATTTCCGGTTCAAAAGTCTGCACCCAATCCAATGTGTCATCTGATTTTTTTAACCGGAAACTGATCTGAGGTACAGTGTATTTATGGTCTTCATCCCCCGCCAGGGTTCCGCTAAGTACCGATTCTGTTTTGGATGCCACCAGGGTAAAATTCCCCGACATATAACAGTCGATACTGTTCCTGGCAGATGGGGACTGGTAATAGATCACCGGAAATGGTTTGATGCGCAGTTTACGTGTCCATTCGTCAAAACTGCCGCTGATGTTAACCTTCACCAGGCTGTCACGAAAGTAGTACAGCAGGCTGCCGGTAACTGTTTTTCCTTTCTGTCTCAGCACCAATTCTGACAAATAGTTGTGATAGGTTTCAGAAGTCTGCAGCATACCGATTCCATACCAATGGCCGTTTACCTGCTGGGCGTTTGCGTTGATGGCTAAAACAAAAGCAAAGATGAGGGGCAGGTACCTGGTAAGTTTTCGCATAGCCGCAAAATATCAAAAGGTTTGATTGATGGGCATTGAAAGTTGCTAACATATAAACAGTGGTATGCTGCTTTTTTGGGGAGCCTGCATTTTTTTCACCGCGAAGGCGCAAGGGCGCGCGAAGATAAAACTCGCCTTTGCGAACCCTAGCGCCCTCGCGCCTTTGCGGTGAAAAATGCTGCCCCGTCCATGCCTGCCAATGGGCAAGATGCTTCAAACAATTGTACCTTTGCCCCATAACAGGAAATATGAGCCAGGTACGCGTAGGTCAATACAATACCATGAAGGTAAGCCGCAGGGTGGATTTTGGATTTTACCTGGATGACGGTGAAGAAGGAATCCTGCTTCCCAAACGCTTTGCACCGCGTACACTCCGCATAGGCGACGAGATAGAGGTATTTGTTTACCACGATTCAGATAACCGGCTTGTAGCCACCACGCAAAAACCCAACGCCGTCGCAGGGGAGATTGCAAAGATGAAAGTGGTAGCGGTTACCAAGCAGGGCGCTTTCCTGGATTGGGGTTTGATGAAAGATCTGTTCGTTGCCAAATCGCAACAGTTGGGCGGCATGCGTGAGGGGGTTGAATACCTGGTTAAATTATACATAGATGAAATGACCGGCAGGGTAGCGGCTACCGAAAAAATTGACTCTTTACTCAGTAATGATCCTTTAACGGTAAAGGAACTGGATGTGGTTGACCTGGTTGTCTACCGCCAGTCTGAACTGGGCTATGTAATGATCATCAATAACCTCCACACCGGTCTTTTACATACTAACGAAATATTTACCACTTTGCATGTGGGCGATAAACTGCAGGGATTTGTCAAAACCATTCGTCCCGACAACAAGATCGACCTGGTATTGGGCAAACCCGGTTTCCAGAAAGTGGAAGATGAAGCTGCTAAAATACTCCGGTTGCTGCAGGAGCATGATGGTTACCTGCCGTACCACGATAAATCCGATCCCCAGGAGATCTATGATTTTTTCGGGATGAGTAAGAAAACCTTTAAGATGACGACCGGGGGGTTGTACAAACAGAAAAAGATCAATTTCACGAAGACGGGTATACAGCTCATCTCTGATGAGAATTAGTTTGAAGTTTGTTGCCACAGATGGAAACAAATTTGTTCGGTGCTAATCTGTGTAATCTGTGGCAAAAATGCTTCCTATAATAACGAATTGATAATATATTTTTTCCCATAACTCCCCCAATCATTCAGGGCTTTCTGTATCGTCTCCTGAAGTGATTTGTAATTCGCCCTTTTCCTTGCCGTTGGCGCCACAAATTTTTCAGGCTTTGGTTCCGTTAATTCCACTTTGGTGGCGAAGATGGTAAGGTTATTTCTGGGGATAGCTATACCCAGTATCATGCCAGGCAGATTGCAATAGGAGAGTGGCCCACCGCTTACCGTAATCTGGTCAGTATAAAATGCAATGACATAGACTGAATCCAGAATCCTGCCCACCGCTTTGTGACATTCAAATCCTGCAATATCCCTCAACTCATTTGTCATCTGCCATTTGATATGGCGAATGGAATCACTCACCAGGAAGGTTTCGTCAAATACCGCCTGTTTTTTATAGAACATGCCCTGCTTCAGGTCTGTAAAAATGATATCATCCACGTTACGGTCGTCTCCCATGAAAGGAATTTTTTCATAAACTTCTGTGCCCTTTTCATACAGGGTTTTTCCTTCTTTAAAATACAGGTTGTGTAAAGAAGTTCTGAACTTTGGTATTTTATCACGCACTGCGTCAAGCCAGTGATCGTCTTCGGTTTCTTTGTGGATATTGATCTTTTTCTCAAATTCAATTTTCCCGGCAGAAATGAATTGCGATTGCCCTTTGGCGGCACCCGCGGTAAAAAACAGACATAGCAACCATACTAATTTCATAAAAACCCGTTTTATCGTTTATTGATCTTCATCAGATTTCCTGTTTTTGCTGAATTTCCATCGCAATGACAGTAATGCATACCGCTGCACCGTTGTGTAAGTATTTTCAGAGACATAGTTGCTGGTAATATCGCGGTTGAAGCCGATGCGCTGGTTCAGGATATCGTTGACGGAAAGGATGACAGTGATATCCTGTTTTTTTAATATTTTCTTTTCCATCGAAAAATTCCAAACGGCGGCGTTGTTGTTTCTGTCGGTTGGTGAAAGTTTCTGTCGGTAATTGTATTCAAACTCCGTATTCAATTGCAGGCCTTTCTTAAACCGGTAATTCAGGTACAGTTCTACTCCCTGTGTGCGGTAACTGGTAACGGCACCGGGGTTAATGGATGATTCGGAATGATTGAATGCCATATTATAGGTTAGATCGATACCCATTTTTTTCTCAATATATCTCCTGATACTGACGGCAGGTGCAATGCGGGAAGACTTCGTAATATTCTCCCTGCCATTTACAAAACTCACGTTCCTGGTACCGCTGATCCGTGGGTCGAAGCCCAGCTCGAGCTTGAATAATTTTATCTGCCTGCTATAACTAAATCCGGCATAATAAGAATAGTTGCCGTTTACGTTAACGGTCTGCGTAGTGCGTCGTCCCTGTAAATCCACCACGCTTCTGTTGCTGAAGGCATTTTCTGTAAAATTCAGACTGGCGTATCCCCATATACTCCGGTTGGTAAGCACTTTAAAATCAGATACACTAAGGTTAAAGCTGTGCATGAACCCCGGACGAAGGTCAGGGTTACCGGTTACTACATTCAAGGGATCCGTATTGTTGAGTATCGGCTGCAGTTGCATTAAAGAGGGCTGCTGTGTATAGCCATTGTAGTTGAGGTTCATGTTTCCAGAGGAAGACAATTTCAACCGCAGGTTTGCGGTAGGGAAGAAATTGGTAAAGGTTCTTGCATACGAAGAATCTTTGTAAATATTGGTTTGCTTCAGTTTAAGATCCTGTATTGCCAATCCCGCTTTGGCAGTTATCTTTTTTGTTACATAGTTAAAAGCAAACCCCACCCGCTGGGAGGAGTTGATAAACCGGTAATGATTACTGAACAGCAGGTTCAGCGAATCATATTTGCCGTTTAATTTTTCAAAGGAACGCGTATCCTGGTCTGTGTTCGAGGAATTGAAGGTATAGTTAAGGTTGAGCGACATGGTCTTGCCAAATGGCTCTGTATAACTCGCCAAAGCCTGTACGGTTCTGGTATCGTTCAGGGATTGTTTGCGCTGGTCAATGGCTTGTGTGCCCGCTGGCAAACCGTTTATATAAAAATCAGTCTGGTTGAGTAGAAACCCCTCGCTGTTGGTTTGCGTGTTATTCAGCCCGGTACTCAGCGTTATGGATCGTGTGCCCGCCTGGTTTAATTTTCTTTTCAAAAAAATATCGGCCCTGGTGTTGGTGGTTTCTCCATTTGCCGTATTCACTCTTTTATTGGTGTTGATGGGGGCGCGTGACGCATCCAGGTATTCTCCATCCTGGGTGCTATAGCTGCTGTTTTTACCGCGGCTGCCGCGCACATTAACGGTTAGCGTTGTGGCAGAATCAAAATTGATCTCGTTTTTGGTGCTGAAATTCTGTTTCCATTTGGTACTGCTGCTGGAACGTGTCTGGTTACTGTAGTTGACGGTATCCTGTAAAATATACTGGGTGGAGGTGTAGCCATCACCGGCGAGATTTAAGTGATTGTAGCTGAAATTGTTCGCCGTATTGTTTTTCAGTTTGCCAAATTTTTTATTCAGCATAAAAGCTGTCTGAAGGTTTTCAGGGATGCCCTGCTGGCCCCAGGGACTAAAATCATCATCTCCTTCCCAACGGAACGTAACGTCGCCGTTGTCTACATTGCTGCTGATGGAGCCGAAGTCCTGCATCTCCTCCCAGCTCATTCCGTTGCGCCCGGTTCTGTCGGCGGTAATCAATGCACCGGCTTTCAGCGTGCTGGTAAAGCGGTTGGCGGATATTTTTGATTGGTAATATTTATTAAAATCACTGCCCGCTGTTGCCGTGCCGAAATATCCTTTTTTGGCGTCTTCCTTCAGTATCAGGTTAACGGTTTTCTGCTTGGTACCGTCATCAATGCCCGTTAGTGTTGCCTGGTCACTTTTTTTATCAAACACCTGCACCTTGGCTACATCTTTCGCATTCAGGTTCTGCGTGGCCATGGTAGGATCATCGCCGAAAAATTCGTCGCCATCCACCAATACTTTCTGTACTTTCTGTCCCTGCGTGGTGATCTCCCCTTTACTGTTTACCGAAATACCGGGCATTACTTTCAGCAGATCCTCCACCGTTGCGCCGGGTTTTACATGAAAGCTATCCGCAAGGTATTCCGTGGTATCTCCTTTTATCCTGATGGGCGCAATGGTTTGTTTCACAATTACTTCCTGCAATAAATGCGCCTTTGTAGTCAGGTACACAGGTATCTCCATGGATGCGGCCTCTTTTACCTGAACCGTATCAATCCAGTCCACATAATTCGGGTAGGTTACCACCATGATATACCTGCCTGCAGCAACAGATCCCAAATGGAAATTCCCTTTGCTATCGGCCCTGGTAAATGATACCAGGCTGGAATCTCTTGGATCCTTGAGGTAGACCACTGCGTTGTGCATTCCCATTTTACTTACCGTATCTGTAACTGATCCTTTTAGCGGTACCGATTGGGCATTGGCTGTAAATGACAAAGCCAGGCAAACAGCAAGGCAGGTAGATAATTTTCTCAGCAGTGTAACAATCATCGTAAATGATTATAAAATGAATTGGACAGACCTGTAATTGCTTAGATGCACAAAGCATTGAATTGCATAATAACAGCCAAATAAAAACTGGGTTGCCTGAGACCGGGTTATCAATCAGTGAAAAAAATGATTATCGGGGGGTGATAATCGTGGTGTTAATTGAAGTAACGAATATAATATGCAGGATGTTATCATTTCGTTATTTGTGTAGAAATATTTTGTACCGGGTCAACCTGCCCTTGTTTTACACGTATGTGGAAACCAATGCACTAAGAGTAGGGAAGTGCTGGTTCTCCTATTTACACAAGCAGCTTCACAGCATCTTGCGAATCAGTTTCCCCAACACCATCATACCATACTCCATATCATCTGAATAGGGTTTCCCAAAACTGATGCGGATGCAATTTTTATAGTTGGGATTCACAGAAAAAATACGGCCGGGCATGATGGATATCTTATGTTTCATTGCTTCGGCACGCAAACGAAAGGCATCTATTTTTTTATCCAGTTCCACCCACAAAACAAAACCACCCTGTGGTCGCGACACTTTACTATCCTCAGGGAAATGATCAATAACCGCCTGTATGTAACGGAGGCTTTGTGTATGCAAAGCCTTACGCAATCCTTTCAAATGATACTCATACCTGCCATTCTGAAGAAAATGTGCCATAGCCGCCTGTGTAAGGGTAGGGCAACTGATATTGTGAATGCGTTTTACCTGTTTTACTTCATCAAGAAACTTACCGGGAATGGCCCAGCCGATACGATAGCCGGGGCTTAAGGATTTTGATAAAGATGAGCAATGCATTACCAACCCTTTGGTATCATAATATTTGCAGGTACGCGGCCGGTTCCTGCCAAAATAGAGTTCGCCGTAAATATCATCCTCTATCATGGGTATATTGTGTTTGGTAATGATGGATACCAGCCGTTTTTTATTTTCATCAGGCATGCTGCTGCCTACCGGATTGTTGAAGTTGGGTATGAAAACACAGGCTTTGATGGAAAATTTAGCGATCGCTTTTTCCAGGCACTCAAGATCAGCACCCGTAACCGGGTCCGATGAGATCTCTACTACTTTCAAACCCAGGTTTTCTATGGCCTGGTAGATACCAAAATAACAGGGCGACTCAACAGCTACCGTATCACCGTAACGGGTAACGGCTTTGAGGCAAAGGGTAATGGCTTCCAGGCAGCCGCTGGTGATCACCACATCATCGGGTTTTACTTTACCACCCCAGTTAAAGGAAAGCCGGGCCACCTGTTTGCGCAGTTCAAGGTTACCCTGCGGATGCTCGTAGGCAATACAATGATCTTTGGTGTTTTTCAAAGCATGCACAACCGATTTATGTATTTTAGCCACCGGTAACAGTGAAAGATCAGGAACTGCCAGCGCAAAGTTGGTTACATCACTGGAACTGATGTCGGCATAAAGTGACTCGATCATTTCTTTCACACCTACTTCATGCGTAAGTGAGTCAGCAGGTACCATTTTGGGCAGGGCAGGATAACGCTTGTGATTGAAGCGGACATAATAACCCGATTTAGGCCGCGACTCAATGAGTCCTTTGGCCTCGAGATGGTAATATGCCTGGAAAGCGGTACCCATGCTGATGCCGTTTTCCTCACTCAGCACCCTTACCGAAGGAAGTTTATCGCCTATAAGCAATACTTCTTCTGCAATCATTTTTTCAAGTCCCTCGGCCACCTGCCGGTAGAGATGATCATCGCCGCTGAATCGTTTAAGCATTTGCTGTAGTTAAATTGGTTAAAGGGGTCAAGTGGGTTAAATTGGTCAAGTTGGTTACATTGGTTAAAGGGGTTAATGTGGTAAAAGGGGTTGTTTTTTATGATAGTCGATTTATTAATGTAGCGACGAAAACTAGCCACGAACAGTCGGTCAACTACTCCCTTAAACCCTATACCTTTTTAACCGCCAAAAATCTGATCTAGTCAAAAATACAGAAACTGAATCTGTTTTTTTGTATTTTTTTCCGGCAATTTTGTTGCGTCATTATAACATTAGTATGAATAAAGATTTACAGAAAGGGTACCTGGCGTTGGCGGTGGTGAGTTTTTTCTGGGGTACTACTTATATCGCTTCAAAGATCGGTACACAGCATATGCCCGGAATTTTTGTGGCGGGTGTGCGTCAACTGATATCGGGCTCACTGATGGTTGGTTTTTTTCTTATTCGGGGGCATAAGCTGCCCTCGCTTGCAGACCTGAAAAAGATATCCGTACAGGGGATATTTCTACTGTGCATCGCCAATGGATTGCTTACCTGGTCGCTGGAATTTATCAGCAGCGGTCTGGCTGCCATCATCGCAGCACTGGTGCCGCTGTTTGTGGCACTCTTCAGTATATGGCTATCGCGCTCGGCGCGCATTACCCAGTGGATGATGGGTGGCCTGGTGATCGGCTTCCTGGGCGTGGTTACCATTTTCTATGACTATATCGGGCAGTTACATGACCGGTCATTTATTTTTGGTGTAGTACTCGCGTTGCTATCAGTACTTTCCTGGGCCTTCGGTACGGTGTATACATCCAAACAAAAAACATCCGTAGGAATTTTATTCAATGTAGGCTTGCAGATGTTTATTGCGGGCCTGGTGCTGGTGCCTATCTGCCTGATATCCGGCAAGTATGTAAACCTTGCCAACTCGGGTTATGAGTCGTGGTATGCATTATCATACCTCGTAATTGTTGGTTCGCTCATCACTTATTCTGCGTATGTGTTGGCCATCACCAAACTTCCACCTACGCTTGTTTCGGTGTATGCTTATATCAATCCGATTGTAGCCGTTGCTTTCGGATGGTTGTTACTGCATGAAAAGATGAATGCGCATATGTTGCTGGGAACCGTGATTACGATAGGTGGGGTGTATGTGGTAAATAAGGAGTTTAAAAAACAGCAGTCATGAACAGGATAGCGAACAGGGAATGTTGAATAAAAAATTAGTTTGAATAGTCCGGAGGAACGCATGTTATAAGATAAAGTTCAACGTGTAAAACTCAGTGCACCTCCGTGTATTCTGCGCTACTGTAGTGAAGCCTGCGCACCATGATCGAATCGAAGGCATTACCAAAGAGGCGCGGAATACACAGAGAACCACGGAGACATTTTTCAATGTTTGATGCTGTTGGCTTTTATCATTTCACTATTTCAAAAAATAACTTAAACGCAGATTCATATGGAGCTTGTTACTGACATCACCATCCGCCAGACGCAGCACTCAAAAATTTCGGAACTGGACCTGAATGATCTTGAATTTGGTAAGCATATTTCGGATCATATGCTCGTATGCGATTATGTGCGGGGAGAATGGAAGACACCGCATATCGTTCCTTATGGTAACCTTGTTGCCAACCCGTCAACACTGGCTTTGCATTATGGCCAGACGGTTTTTGAAGGAATGAAAGCATTTCGGCTGGAGGACGGCCGCATCAGTGTTTTCAGGATGGAAAGGCATTACCAGCGTTTTGTTCGGTCGCTGGAAAGAATGTGCATGGCTGTGGTGCCGCGGGATATTTTTGTAGAAGGCATCGCACGCCTTGTGCAAACTGACCATGCATGGGTGCCCAATAAACCGGGCACTGCCTTGTATATACGACCGTTTATGTTTGCGAGTGAAGCGAAGTTCGGGGTTAAGATTGCCGAGGAATATCGCTTTGTAATTTTTACGGGACCCGTCCCTGCGTTATATGCGGAGCCCATCAAAGTAAAAGTGGAGACCCATCACATAAGAGCGGCCAGGGGAGGAACCGGCTTTGCCAAATGTGGTGGCAATTATGGTGGTGCCTTCCTCCCAACACTACAGGCGAGAAACGAGGGGTACGACCAGGTGTTGTGGACTGATGCTATCGAGAATAGGTACATTGAGGAATCGGGAATGATGAATGTATTTTTTGTAATCAATGACACGTTGGTAACTCCGCCCCTGTCAGATTCCATACTGGACGGGATCACGCGTGATTCGCTGCTCAGGGTTGCGGCTGATCTTGCCTATAAAACAGAAGAACGCCGTATTTCGATAGAAGATCTTGACGCAGCTTTTCGAAATCATACCATCACCGAAGCCTTTGGCGCGGGAACCGCCGCAGTGGTAGCGCCGATCGGTACCATTGGTATCAACGGCGTTGATCATACACTGCCCGCCTACACTCGAACCAGTATTTCCACACGGTTAAAACACAAGATGGAAAGATTGCGTACGGGGAAAGAAGCAGATGTGTATGGTTGGAATTTTGTTTTATAGGCGGGGGAGCTGCGAGCGTTCGGGGGGCGCATGAGAAACTAACAGATTCTGCTGAACGAGAACAGGAGATGGCTAACAGCTCCCTCATCATCCCTCGCAAATCAAAGCTCGTAGCTCGTAGCTCATAGCTCGCAGCTCATACCCCGCAGCCCGTAACACAGCTAAACCTCTATCTTTGCGCAACAAATAAAACAAATGGACAAAAGAACAGTATACATAGTTTCGGCTGTACGAACAGCGATCGGGAGTTTTGGTGGCAGTTTAAAAGACTTTACTGCACCACAGCTTGGCGCTATTGTAATAAAGGAAGCAGTTGCCAAAGCCGGCATACAGCCTGCGGATGTTCAGGAAGTGTTGATGGGCTGCGTGATACAGGCCAATACAGGGCAGGCACCCGCCAGGCAGGCAGCCAGGTTCGCGGGTCTGCCGGACGCAGTGATCGCCACCACCGTAAACAAAGTTTGTGCAAGCGGTATGAAAGCAATTGCACAGGGTGCGCAGAGTATTCTGCTGGGTGATGCAGATATTATTGTTGCAGGCGGTATGGAAAGTATGAGCAATGTTCCTTTCTATAGCCCCAACTTACGCTGGGGTAATAAATATGGGAATGTGACCCTTGTGGATGGCCTTGCCAAAGATGGTCTTACCGATGTTTACCACAATTATGCCATGGGCAATGCTGCGGAACTTTGTGCCAAAGAATGCAATATCTCACGCGGGGAGCAGGACGCGTTCGCAGCGGAAAGTTATCATCGAAGCCAGGCGGCATGGGCCAAGGGTTATTTTGATGCAGAAGTGGTACCTGTAGAGATACCGCAGCGCAAAGGCGATCCTGTGCGTTTTGCCAAAGATGAAGAGGCCTTCAATGTAAAGTTTGATAAGATACCTGAACTGAAACCCGCATTCACCAAAGACGGAACCGTTACAGCGGCTAATGCTTCTACGATGAATGACGGAGCGGCGGCAGTGGTTTTAATGAGTAAAGAAAAAGCAGACGCAATGGGCATCAGGCCCCTGGCCATCATACGCAGTTATGCAGACGCCGAGCAGGCGCCTGAATGGTTTACTACCACACCCTCGCTCGCAGTGCCGAAAGCAGTTGCCAAAGCAGGTTTACAGATGAGTGATATTGATTTCACAGAATTAAATGAAGCTTTCTCCGTAGTGGGGATCGCCAATATTCAGAAGATGAAACTGGATCCCGCAAAAGTAAATGTGCATGGTGGTGCCGTATCACTGGGCCATCCGTTGGGTGCCAGCGGTGCAAGGATCATCGTTACACTAATCAATGTCTTGAAACAGCATGGCGGAAAGATCGGAGCCGCAGGCATTTGTAACGGTGGAGGTGGGGCGAGTGCGATGGTAGTAGAGGTAATTAATAATTAGTAATTAATAATTAATAATTGGGAGAAGGGATTTTTATCAGAACGGCCTCTATAGCAGATGCGGAGCTGATTGCAGAGATCAGCCGGGAGTGTTTTTACGATGCGTTTGCAAAAGACAATACGCAGGCCGATATGGATAAGTTCATGTCGGAAAAATTCAGCGTAGAAACTTTGATGGCGGAAGTGGGGGTGCCGCGACATATTTTTATGCTCGCATACCTCGATAACGAGCCTGCGGGTTATCTATTCATAAAGGACAATGGGCATCCTGCCCTCTCTGACAACGCAATAGAGATCTCAAGGATTTATGCCCGAGACAGATTTATCGGTAAAGGCGTGGGTCGTTCCTTACTGCTGGCCGCCCTGGCAGAAGCAAAGGCAATGAAAAAAGACAAAGTATGGCTGGGCGTTTGGGAACATAACCACCGTGCCATTCAATTCTATTCTTCCTTCGGATTTCAAAAATTCAGTGAACACGAATTTGTACTGGGCAGTGATGTACAAACGGATTGGTTGATGGTGAGAGTTATGAATTGAGAGTTATGAGTTATGAGTTGTCAATAATGCCTTCTAACTCATAATTCATAACTCATAACTCTCAACTCCTCTCTTGCTCATTTTATGCCGCCAAACGGTCCGAGTTTGTGTTGCCGTTCGGGGAAACTGTCGGCGTAGGGGCCGAATGGATGATCGAAGGGCTTTTTGGATATGTCGGGCCAGTCTTTGCTGAGGTTTTTAGTGGGGCGCGGTTGTGAGTTGATGAATGCAGCCACATCCCAGGCTTCTTCATCGGTTAATTGTGGTGCATGGTAATTTACGGGTTGGGGCATATTGTTTTTTACATAACCGGCCAGTCTCGATAAGCGAAACAACCCTGCCCCAGTATTATAGCTGTTGGTTCCCCATAGAGGCGGGTATTGGTAACCTGTTTGATCGGCATTCATCTGGCCCTCACCATTTTTTCCATGACAACTTTTACATGTAGATACATATATTTTTTCTCCTTTGGCCGGGTCGGCGGCACGCGGTAAAAAATTTAGTTGCATGATACCTGTTCCTTTAGGCTTTTCTCCTTTTTGTATACCGGTGCCCAGCCATTTAATATACGCTACAATAGCGCGCATCTCTCTGCCGCTATCCGGTATGGTGGCCCCGTTCAAACTTCTTTCGAGGCAGTCATTCACTCTTTTTTCAATGCTCTCCACCTGTCCCGATCTGTCGCGGAATTTAGGATAGGTAGATGCCACTGCACCAAAATTGTTACCCCAGGGTTTGGTGCCTGCATCCAGGTGACAGTTCTGGCAGTTCATGCCATTTGTAATGCGCGCGATAGTGCCCTTGGGACCCAAATAATAGGAGGTGTTACCAATGAGTTCCCTTCCGTAACGGATCATGGCACCTGTTTCTGTAAGCGGTATCTGGTATGGGCCGGCGCCTGTCCAGGCATCGGCCGTTGCTGTGGTAGAATCCGGTTGTGTTTTCTTTTGTTGCCTCGGTAAAGGCTGCATCATCACCACAATGAATACCAGGAATAATATTACAGGGAACCAGTTTGCTTTCATTTACAATTGTCAGAAAAAATACTGACGCGTTAAAATACGATTTCTTTCGCGGAGGAGGTGAAGGGATGGCCTGATATAACCTGGGAAATGAACTGGCACAGGCAGGCAGGGTTTAGCTACGAATTTGAGGGGATTAGTTTATTTCAGGAATATTTCATGGATGATGATATAGATACCCATAATAAGCACGAACCAGCCAAAACCTGTTTTTAGTTTTTCGCCGGGCACTTTCTCACCAAGTTTTCTGCCGATAAAAGTGCCGGTTATAGCGATGACTGTTACAGGAATGAGCAATGCCCAGTTGAATTGCTGGTGAAAAAGATCGCCTGCAAAACCTGATAAGGCATTCATCGCTATGATCAGTAAAGAAGTACCGATCGCCTTTTTCATAGACAGTTGAAAGGAAAAGACCAGAACGGGTATGATGATAAACCCACCGCCCGCACCAAGCAATCCCGTAATGATACCCACCTCTACGCCGCGCACAAGTGCTTTTGTCAGTAAAATATTGGGATGTTGGTTGGTGTCACCCGGCAGGCTTTCCTTACGTATCATCGGCAATGCTGCAATGATCATAACCAGCGCGAACAGCAGCATGGTAGCCAGTGATTTTGTAACATAAAAAGTACCCACACGGAATAACTGCTCTGGTATAACGGGCAAAAGCAGTTTGCGGATGAGTAACACGGTAATGATGGAAGTGATCCCAAAATAAAACGCAGCGCGGAGGTTAACATTGTTTCGCCTGTAATTTTTTAAAGCCCCCGCCAGGCTGCTGCAGCCCACGATGAAAAGTGAATAACCTGTTGCCAGTGACGGGGGGATGCCAAAAAGATACACCAGCACAGGTATGGTTAGTATGGAGCCACCACCACCTATCAGCCCCAGAAAAATACCGATCAGCAATGCCGCCACGTATCCTGCAATTTCCATTGATCGGTTTGTTTGGGCGCAAAGATGCTGAATAATCAGAGGCAAGCTTTGTCTTTTCTAAAATTTTATATACGACTGATTCCTACGCGATGATGCAGGTATTGGTTTTCCCGGATCTCTTTTAGAAGATGTTCAGCAAGATCACCTGCGGCTATCACCTGGTGGTTAGGTTGTGGAAGGTAATCGGCCCTTGTAATATACTGGCCGCTTCCTTCACCTGCGACGATTTCAGGAGGACAAACTAAGGTCCAGTCCAGCGTAGAAGCCTGTAAATAGAGGTAAGTAAGCAGTTGTTCCTGTCCCAAAGCTTTTAGTGCCAGCGGGTACTCGGGCGTATCGAGTATATATCGATCGTCATCTGCATTCAATACCCCAATTCCGCCAAGTGCCACTATCCTTTTTACACCGGCCCTGGTCATTTGCGTGATGATATTTTTCATACCCAGGCTCAGCGACTTATTGCTGGTTTCCGGGCTGCCGACAATTACGGAAATAACCGCATCCGCGCCTTTTACAGCGTTGAATACATCGCTTTCATCAAATAAATAGCCTTTAACCGCCTGCAGGTGTTCGTTCCTGTGGTCCTTATCAATTAAGGCTTCCACATTGCGTCCGAATGCAGTTACCGTAAACCCTTTCGCGAGAGCTTTTTCCACCAGTATCTGTCCGATCATGCCAGTGGCGCCCAATATGGATAGTTTCATAAGCGGGTTTTATGTGCAGCAGTTCCGGAAGCAGTTAAAGGAGGCAATGAAGGCAAATGTGTGCCTGTTTAATTTTTTGCAGCTATTTCAGCCAGTTCGTCCATGGTGATACCCATATGGCTTTCTGCATACACGCATTCGCCATTTCTGATTAGTAATACCTGGGGTGATTCGTGGTAAACCTGGAACTGTTCTGAAATTGTGTTGGAAATATTGCGGTAATTGATCAGGTCGAGAAAATAGAAATCAACGGATGGTGGGGGGGCCGACCGCTCAAGACGGCTCAGCACCATCGAGCTGGTTCCGCACCGGTTACTGTGCTTAAAAATGACCTGCGCTACGGTTTTGGATTTTTCTACAAGGGTTTGTAACTGCGCTTCTTGGGTAAGGGGTATCCAGTTCATCACCTTCTTTATACTAACATATACAAAAAACACGCCATCGCTATGCGATCAATATTTGAAATAGCGCGGGTTGGTTGTGGGACATCCTTTCCGGGAGGGGGCACAGGAGGTAAACAGGCTCGCAGCTACCAGGATAGTGAGAAATAACAGGATGATCTTTTTCATACTTAGCATTTAGATAAGGTATTAGGCTGTATTTTGCGCCAAAACAAAGATAAACTTTCATGTGAAAACGTTGCCTTTTGGCTTTACACATTTTGTTAATTTGTTCAATCTCTCTAAATTCTAACGTATGCGGGCACATTTTATTTCAATCGGGGGCAGTGTCATGCACCAATTGGCTATCGCTTTGCACAAAAAAGGCTACCAGGTAACCGGTACCGATGATGAAATCTTCGAACCCGCCAAATCCAACCTGGCCGCTGAGGGCCTGCTGCCCACCAGCATTGGCTGGCAACCTACGCTGATTACCACCGATATAGATGCTGTCATCCTCGGAATGCATGCCAAAAGCGACAATCCTGAGCTTTTACGGGCGCAGGAACTCGGACTAACCATTTATTCATTCCCCGAGTACATCTTTCATGAGAGCCGGGATAAGCAAAGAATAGTGGTGGGGGGCAGTCATGGCAAGACCACCACCACCAGTATGATCATGCATGTGCTGAAAAGCCTGGATAAGGCGTTTGATTACCTGGTGGGGGCAAGGGTTCAGGGATTTGCACAGTCGGTGAATATAACGGATGCACCCCTGGTGGTTTGCGAAGGGGATGAATACCCGGCAAGCGCTATCGAACGCAAGCCCAAGTTCCATTTTCTCTACCCGCATGTGGCCATACTTACGGGTATTGCCTGGGACCATATCAATGTGTTCCCCACATTTGAATTTTACCTGGAGCAGTTCGTGATTTTCATAAACCGAATTGAGAAGAACGGATTGCTCATCTATAATGAATCTGACCCGGTGCTGAACAAACTGGTGGAAGAAAACAGGCGAAGCGATATCAGGTACCAACCATACAGTGTGCCCGGGCATACCATTGAGGACGGAAGAACTACTGTAACCATTGGCGGTGTAACCGGTTCATTACAGGTTTTTGGCAACCATAACCTGATGAACCTGCTGGCTGCTTATTATGCATGCAAGGAAACCGGTGTTACGGCGGCGGAATTTGTTCCTGCTATCGCCTCCTTTACAGGGGCCGCAAAAAGATTGGAATTGCTTGCGTCCAGTGCACACACGAACGTTTACCGTGATTTTGCGCATGCACCCAGTAAAGTAAAGGCAACGGTGGAAGCATTGAAACAACAGTATCCTGGCCGGAAGCTGATCTGTGTTTTGGAACTGCATACGTACAGCAGTCTCAATGAACAGTTCATGCACGAATACAAGGGAGCGATGGATAAAGCGGATCTGGCGGTTGTATTTTATTCCAACCATGCGCTTGCATTGAAACGAATGCCTGATCTGCCCGTTACCAAAGTTGTGGAAGGCTTTGATAAAAAAGGATTGCTTGTCATGAATGACAAGCAGGAGTTATGGAGCTGGCTGCAATCGCAGGATTATGAAAACACCAATCTTGCCTTAATGAGCAGTGGTAATTATGATGGACTGGATATGCTTACTTTTGCCGCACAGATTACACAAATTTAGAACGAAAGAAACTGATGAAACTGCAATTAACCCGCCCACTCGCTTTTATTGACCTTGAGACCACCGGTATCAACATCAGTACAGACAGGATCGTAGAGATCGCTATCGTAAAAATATTACCCGACGGAACGCGGCAGCCGAAGCGGAAACTGATCAATCCCATGATGCCCATTCCTGCATCCTCGAGTGCGATTCATGGAATTACAGATGAAATGGTGAAAGACGCACCCACTTTTAAGCAGGCCGCTAACGAGATCAAGCAGTTCATGGAGAACTGCGATCTCGGCGGATACAACAGTAACCGTTTTGATATACCGATGCTGATAGAAGAATTTCTGCGCATAGGTATTGATTTTAGTACCGACGGCAGAAAATTAGTAGATGTACAAAAAGTGTTTCATATGATGGAGCAGCGGACCTTAAGCGCTGCCTATAAATTTTATTGCCAGAAAACACTGGAGGGTGCACATAGCGCCGAGGTTGATGCCACGGCAACATGGGAAGTGCTGGAAGCGCAGGTAGAGAGATATCCGAACATTGGCAATACACTTGACAGTATTGTGAAATTTACCGGGGAGGATGATATTGTTGATTTTGCACGGCGATTCATCAAAGAGAAAGGAGTGGAGATATTTAATTTCGGAAAACACAAGGGAAAACCCGTGGTGCAGGTGCTGAAAGAGGAACCCCAATATTATGATTGGATGATGAAAGGAGATTTTGCCATGAACACAAAACAGAAACTAACTGAGATCCTTAACCGTACGCTTGTAAAGAAACCCTGATATATCAACTTGTACACATCAACCGTCTTAAAAGAAAGGTAATATCTTAATATCTTATATGTAACAAACATTTATGTTGTAAATTAGATGGATAATCCCCCATTTTATCGTTGGAAAAAATAGTCATCATACCCACTTACAATGAAAAAGAAAACATTGCTGCCATCATTATGGCGGTTTTTTCGTTAGGTCAGGACTACCATATTTTGGTGATTGATGACGGATCGCCGGATGGAACTGCGGCAATTGTTCGCGGGCTGATCAGCGATTATCCGGGGCAGTTGTTCCTGGAAGAAAGAACCGGTAAACTGGGATTGGGTACTGCTTATATTTATGGGTTCAAATGGAGCATTGAGCGGGGTTACGCTTATGTGTTTGAAATGGATGCCGATTTTTCTCATAACCCCAATGACCTGCAGAGATTGTACAATGCTTGCAAACTCGAAGGCGCGGATGTGGCTATCGGCAGCAGGTATGTACCCGGAGGCAGAACAGAGAACTGGCCGTTTGACAGGCAGTTATACTCCAAAGGCGGGGCCCTCTATACCAAGCTTATCACCTGGATGCCTGTGAATGATCCAACCGCGGGGTTTGTTTGTTACAAAAGGAATGTGCTGGAGTCTATTAATTTTGATATGATCGGTTTCGTTGGCTATGCCTTCCAGATCGAAATGAAGTTTGCGGCCTGGAAACTTGGCTTCGTCCTCAGGGAAGTGCCCATCACTTTTGTTGACCGTAAGATTGGCGTAAGTAAAATGAGTAAGGGTATTATCAAGGAAGGCGTGCTGGGTGTTTTGAGCATCCAATGGAAAAGCCTTTTCAAAAATTACCGGAAGCGCGTTAAGAACCCCGATGCGGATTCTGTTCCCGCCGGACAATAACCCATTCGTCTTTTTTATCGATCACTTTCTTATGTCCTGGCATTGCCACCTGTGCAACACCCGCCGTGGTTGTATGTTTTTTATTCAGTTTCTTTATACCCATGAAACAGGCGCTGATCAAATTACATATCTCTGTTTTCCTGGCGGGCTTTACGGGCATTCTTGGTGCATTGATTCAGTTGAATGAAGGGTTACTTGTTTGGTACCGGATTGCTATAACCGTTGTCAGTTTATTTGCATGGTTACACTGGAAAAACAAGCTCGCAAAAATTGCTCCCCGCAATGTGTGGCGGCTGCTGGGTACCGGTACGCTGATTGCGTTGCACTGGGTTTGTTTTTATGGAAGTATTAAAGCAGCCAATGTTTCTATCGGACTTATCTGTTTTGCTTCTGTAGGATTGTTCACCGCAGTGCTTGAGCCGCTGGTAACAGATAAGCGCTTTAGTTGGGCGGAGACAGGTTTGGGCCTGATCAGTTTGCTTGGTATTTATTTGATTTTTCATTTTGATGATCGTTACCGAACGGGCATAATATTGGGTATTATTTCTGCCCTGCTCGCCGCACTGTTCTCCGTGCTGAATAAACGATATGTAGATGTGGCCCCACCGCAGACTTTTATGTTGTACGAACTCACCGGTGGCCTGGCTATCCTTACGTTGCTCATGCCCGCATACCTGTACTATTTTCCTACGGGTCAAATATTCCCCTCCCTGGCGGATTGGGGATGGCTGTTCATCCTGAGCTGGCTCTGCACCATACTTGCCATGGACCTGATGCTGCAGTCACTAAAAAAAGTATCAGCCTTCACCCAAAACCTTAGCCTTAACCTGGAACCGGTTTACGGCATATTGATGGCCTTTCTGATATTCAGGGAAAACGAAGCGTTCTCTTACGACTTTTATATGGGCTTCCTGCTGATAGCATTGTCAGTAGTGCTGCAGATGGCGAGGGTGGGAAGGGGAAGGCAGAAGTGACAAGTGAGATGTGAGAAGTGAATCGACAATCGTCAATCGTGAGACGTGAGTGGTTGGGGGGAACGGGTTTGCGTTTCATATTTCACTTTTCACATCTCACTTTTCACATTTCACTTTTGAATTTTGACTTTTGAATTTTTCCTTCCCCCGCTCATCGCAACTCATACGCCACAACAGTATTTTTAAAAAACGTAGGCACATATACGATTCGTTTTTTGGGGTCGTAGCCGATGTCGGCGCTGTTGATTTTTTGGGCTCGGGTATCGAGCAGTGTTTGTTTGTTGCCGTTGCTGAATACATAGTAAACAATACCACTCCAGCAGCTCACCAGGTATTCATTGGTTTGAACCTGTTCCACGCCATCCGTACTGGGATCCATGCCTTCTGAAACGGTGGTTACCTGTCCGCCACCTAATAATTTTATAAGGGTTCCTTTGTCGAGCACCATCAGGTCATTTCCCTGTGCGAGTACACCGTTAGGTGCCTGCAGGTTTTGCAGAACGCTTACGACAATCCCTTTTTCAATGCGGTGAACTTTTTGTGTCCGGCTGTCGCTTACATAAACCGCCCCGTTTTTATCAATACTTATATCGTTCAAAAAGACTGCTCCTTCTACCGGTATCCGTTTTACAATAGCTGCTTTTTTAATATCGATGACAGCAACATCGGTGAGTTCTGCTACGTACAGATATTGTTTATAAATGCCCATGCCCTTAGGAGATACCAGGCCGGTGACCCAATCAACTGACATCACATGGCCATCAAGACTTAGTTTCCCGATGGATCCTTTTCCGCCCCGGCCATCCGCGGGATCCATGTTTGACACATACAGCACTTTAGCTTTTGCATCATACAGAACCGCTTCCGGTGTTTTGAAAACCGAATC
>JANPIE010000038.1:0-14600 GCA_031424835.1 Chitinophagaceae bacterium | reverse complement strand
TCTGCTTCCAGGTGCCTGCATTAATGAAAGATGGGTTGTGCCTGGTGATAAGCCCACTGATAGCGCTGATGCAGGACCAGGTGGAGAACCTGCTTCAAAAAGGAATACCCGCTGTGGTGATTCATAGCGGACTTAATTTTTTTGAAGTAAAAAAAATCCTCCGCCAAACTACGCAGGGGAATACCAAGTTTTTATACCTGTCTCCAGAACGGCTCGAGTCAACCCTGTTCAAAGAATTCCTGCCGGCGTTGAATATTTCGCTGATCGTGGTAGATGAGGCGCACTGTATCTCCCAATGGGGTTATGATTTTCGTCCACCCTATCTGCGCATTGCAAACCTGCGGGAAGAATTGCCGGGGGTACCCATCATTGCCCTCACCGCTTCCGCAACGCCGGTGGTTCAAAAAGACATTGTTCAAAAATTATCTTTTTCAGGAGCCAATATATTCCGGCAATCGTTCGAACGGCCCAATATTTCCTATAGCAGTTTCCGGGTAGACAGCAAAGTCAATAAAACCGTGGAGATACTCAGTAAAGTGCCGGGTAGCAGCATCGTGTATTGCGGCAGCCGCAAACAGACCAGGGAACTAGCAGAACTGCTTACACTGCGAAATATTGCGGCGGACCATTACCATGCGGGTTTAACACAGGAACTGCGTAAACAAAAACAACAGGAGTGGATCAGTAACCATACCAGGGTTATTGTTTGTACCAACGCGTTCGGTATGGGTATTGATAAACCCGATGTCAGAACTGTTATCCATTTTGATGCACCTGACTCATTGGAAAATTATTACCAGGAAGCGGGCCGTGCAGGACGCGACGAAAAAAAATCATACGCGGTTTTTTTATACCATGAGGAGGACCTGAAAAACCTGGAGGCCTTACCCGGTAAACGTTTCCCGCCGGTTTCACAGATCAAAAAGATCTACCAGGCGCTCGCCGATTACCTGCAGGTACCTGTAGGAAGCGGAGAAGGTCAATACTATGATTTTGACCTGCAGACATTTATCAAAAATTTCAAACTAGACACCATCCAGGTGATCCATACATTGAAGGTGCTGGAACAGGAGGGGCATATCACTTTCTCAGATAGTATTTTTCTTCCCTCGCAGGTAAATTTCATTGCTCCAGCCGAGATATTAGGCGCTTTTGAAGAAACACATCCGCAGATAGAACCATTAATCAAATGTCTATTGCGAACCTATGAAGGCATCCGGGATAACCGGGTATCTGTTCATGAAAATCAATTGTCGAGGTTGTGCCGGCTACCGGTTGATGAAATAATAAAACAGCTGGAGGAACTGCGATTGTTTGGCATCATCGAATACCTGCCACAAAAAAATACCCCGCAGGTGAATTACCTGCTTAACCGCGCGCCTGCAAAATATCTCCATATTGACCAGGATAGATACCTGGAAAGAAAAAAACAGTACGCAGAACGTGTACAGCATATGCTGGCATATATCACCCTTGTCCATTCGTGCAGAAGCGGTTTTATAGGGGGTTATTTTGGGGAAAAGGATCTGAAAGACTGCGGTAGTTGTGATAACTGTCTTGCCAAAAAAAGAAAAAACATATCACCGGCGGAATTCAGTTATCTGCAAAATGATATTCTTTCCAACCTGGATAAATCCGTAACCGCTACCCTCAAACGTCTGCAAAAATACAGCCCAGAAAAAATCTGGACGGTGCTTGAATTTTTACAGGCAGAACAACTGGTAACGATTGATGAACAGGGATTTATAAAAAAAGTTACTTACTACTAGTTTCCACACTTATCAATAATTGGTCTTTTTTTACTGTTTATCAATAATTTTTTATAAAATTGCGATGAAATCAACATCGCCATGAAAAGGTCCTTTTTTTCCTATTTTGTTGAAGCGTACGGAAATAAATATCCATATGGACCGCGCGTGCGGCGAACGCTTTGGGGGCTGATTGGATTTTGTTTGCTCTCCATATTGGTAGATCATTGTAACGATAAACTCTTCGTAGCCGCTCTGCCCGCATCGGGAAGTGCATACGAAACCAAAACACTCTCTACCTATGCACAAGACACTGTGCTTTCGCATGGAAGATTGGTGATAGCCGAGCCCACCCTTATGCAGCGGATGTTTCTGCCAAACCTGTATGCTGATTGCAAACTGTTTACCTTAATCGGGATGATCATTGCCAGCCTCATCATTATACGAATGACGCCAAAACAAAAGGGGGAGCATCTTTTCCGGAGAGATATCTCGGGGTCATTGCACCTGCTGGGCAGCCTCATCATACTGCACGCCGTCATCACCTATGCCGCAAGAAACTATGCAACCAATGAGGTAGCTGCTCTGACCAATGGGGAATTTACTACAACACCATTTTTCCCATTGCTCTTATGTGCAGAAGGGTATGCCGGTTTTATTGTGATCGCGATGGGCACATGGTATAAACGCGCGGTAAAATTGCAGGAAGAAAAGGACCTGACTATTTAATACTGTTTAATTAGCAAGCATGAAAGCCTCACTTAAAAAAAATATCAGCTTAATAGCAGTATTGGTAGCAGTACTGATAACGGTTTATTTTATCATACTGTTCATCAGTTTGTTCTATGGCACTACAATGGAAATTCCCCTGCAGCATGCAGGTTCACAAAAGGGATGGGTCACCCCGGGCGGTCCGGAGAGTGACACCGCATTTGGAGGTATTTTTATTTCAAACCGGGCCAACGATTCTCTGCCGTACAGGGAATACAAAAGAATAGATGACAGTATCAAACTGATCAAACAGAAAAAAGAGATGGTTAACCAAAACCCGCCTGCTGAAATGAGTGGCATGGGGAATATAGGAGTGGCCAGTATAGAGGTGATGGATTATTTCTCCGTTGTAGATTCAGCCCGCAACTTACCATGGATCATAGCACTGCATGACTCAGCTGAAAATTTGCGCAACCGGATAAGTAAACTGTCGGAAAAAGACAGTGCTGACTTAGCCGAACAAAAAGCGGATTCTATTGAATGGCTATACAACCGGGAGCTTAATAAAATGGCGGATTCCCTCCGGGCCCGGCAGGGTCATCTTTACTTTTTATCGCTGGCAGAGTACACTACCGACAGGGACTCGCGTTTTTATATCAGCAATGGAAAATATTACCTGGCCCATATTAAATGGGATACGGTGGTTCAAAATGGGAAGGACACAGCCATCACCGGACACTATATAAGGAAACCTTTATCCGTCAGGTATTTGGCAAACGACAAAATAGTGTTGATACCCATCTCGAAAAAAAGTTTCAAAAGCCTTGAAATCGTATTCAAAGTCTTACTTTTTCTGGGGATCTTTCTGCCCGCGTATGTTTTTATCGGATTGCCGCTTCATGTCCTGTTAAGCATCTCAAGAGGCAATGCATTTACAGAAAAAAATGTTCGGGCCTTTCACATCATGGCGTTGTTCCTGGCAATGATCGCTGTACTGAAAGTGATAATGCCGTACCTGATGCATTTCATTTACCGGGATTTGATACCGGCGGATTTCAGTTTACCTTCTGCCGGTACGGCCTTATGGAAGAATAGCTACCTGTTTTTAATAGCGCTGGCCCTGTTCATAATTGGCATAGCATTTAAAAAGGGTTTACGGCTGCAGCAGGATCAGGAGCTCACCGTATAAATAACTTTCAGCAACGGGAGCCCGACCGGAATTTTTATTGTTATCATTACATTATCTATGCCCATAGTTGTCAACCTGGATGTTATGCTTGCCCGCCGCAAAATGAGTCTTACGGAGCTTAGTGAGCGGGTAGGCATTACCATTGCCAATATGAGCGTACTAAAAAGCGGAAAGGCTAGAGCCATACGCTTCTCCACCCTCGAAGAAATCTGCAGGGTTCTGGAATGCCAGCCGGGCGATTTACTTGAGTATATGGACGATATGAGCTACGACAAACTCTTCAGCAAATAGCTGGCATAATTATTTTGTAATGAAGCATTCAGACAGGCTGGGGAAAAAAATCGCTAATCCCTTTTATACGCAGCCGGAATTCGTTAACTTTCAATCCAATAGCCCCAGGCATTTCTTTTTAACAAAAGATTGCTGTAACACATTGCGAATTAGCTTCGTTTTATATTTATTTCACGTTAAATAACACCCAATGGAAGATAAGAAAAGTAAGATCCTTTTATGTGAAGACGATACCAATCTCGGCATGGTATTAAAAAACTACCTGGAGCTGAACGATTTTGACGTTACCCTGGAAAGAGATGGCCGCCTGGGCCTGGCAGCGTTCCAGCGTGAAAAATTTGATATCTGTCTTCTTGATGTTATGATGCCCAACATGGACGGTTTTACCCTTGCGGAAGAGATCCGCGATGTGGACCCCGATATACCGCTGTTCTTCCTGAGCGCCAAAACCATGAAGGATGATATCATCCAGGGTTATAAGCTGGGCGCCGATGATTATATCACCAAACCCTTCGACAGCGAGGTATTGTTACTGAAGATC
This sequence comes from Chitinophagaceae bacterium, assembly GCA_031424835.1. Taxonomy (GTDB): domain Bacteria; phylum Bacteroidota; class Bacteroidia; order Chitinophagales; family Chitinophagaceae; genus Sediminibacterium. The sequence goes on along the minus strand of JANPIE010000038.1, from coordinate 10,120 downwards.
AGGGCCATCCTCAAACGCAATGAAGAAGAGAACCGTGTAAATGACAACATTGAATTTGACCTTGGCAGGTACCATTTCAATCCTAAGTTGCGGGAGCTGAAGCATGATGATATGACGCAGACCCTATCTCCCAAAGAGAATGAGTTGCTCAAAATGCTGGCAGAGCACAAAAACGACCTGTTACCCCGTGAACGTGCATTGAAAAAGATATGGGGCAGTGACACCTATTTCAACGGCCGCAGTATGGATGTATACATTGCCAAACTGCGTAAATACCTGAAGGATGATACGACCATTGAAATCGTGAATATTCACGGTAATGGATTCAGGCTGGTGGCACCATAGCGTATTAACTGAAAATTTTCAGGAAGCCTTGCTTTTGCAGGGCTTTTTTTATGCAAGCCCCCGCATACAATTAACTGAAGAGATCTGATTGCGCCCCGCCGCGGGTTTGCACGCGGTTGAGATGGGTATAGGCTTTAGCCGTAGCTTCTCTTCCCCGCGGTGTGCGCTGGAGAAAGCCTTCCTGTATCAGGAAGGGCTCATACACTTCCTCGATGGTTCCCGCTTCTTCCCCAACCGCAGTAGCGATGGTACTCAACCCAACTGGGCCGCCCTTGAATTTGTCGATGATGGCCAGCAAGATGCGGTTATCCATTTCATCCAGGCCGTGTGCATCTACATTCAATGCACGCAAAGCATGCTGCGTGATGCCTATATCAATGGCACCATCGTTCAATACCTGGGCAAAATCCCTCACCCTTCTCAGCAGGCTGTTCGCAATTCGCGGCGTGCCCCTGCTTCTCCCGGCTATCTCGTGTGCGGCCTCCGGGGATATGGCCACCTGCAGGATGACAGCACTCCGTTCGATGATCTTTTTCAAAACATCCACCTGGTAGTATTCAAGTCTTGATTTGATACCAAACCGCGACAACAAAGGAGCCGTAAGCAGGCCACTCCGGGTGGTGGCGCCTACCAATGTAAAGGGGTTGAGGTTGATCTGGATGCTTCGCGCATTGGGGCCACTATCAATCATAATATCAATTCGGAAATCTTCCATAGCGGCATAGAGGTATTCTTCCACAACCGTACTCAGCCGGTGTATCTCATCAATAAACAATACATCATTGGGCTGAAGACTGGTAAGCAAACCGGCAAGGTCGCCGGGCTTTTCTATTACCGGGCCTGATGTCTCTTTAATATTTACGCCCAGTTCATTGGCTACAATCCTGCTCAATGTTGTTTTACCCAAACCGGGTGGGCCGTGAAAAAGGATATGGTCCAATGCCTCACCCCTTAGCCTGGCAGCTTTAATAAAAATAACCAGGTTTTCTACCAGTTGGGGCTGACCTGAAAAATCATCGATCTCCCTGGGCCGGATCGTATTCTCAAATTCCTTGTCGGCAGAATTGAGTTTATCCGCTTCACTGTTCAGGTTGTCATTGGGCATGCCCAAAACTACTAAATCTGTACGGGGAATAAAAAATATTTGTATATACAACAATAACTCCCTAGCTTTGTATCCTACATGAAAATTTCGGAAAGCAAATATCGCAGTTGTCCCTATTTTCTGGCCAATGCCGTTGCACGTAAAATAGAAAAGCTCGCAACGGAGGCCTGGAAGGGAACCGACTTGTCGCCGAGCCACGCGTACCTGCTGATGCTGGTACTGGAAGAGCCCGGTGTACAGCCCGGTTGCATAGCCGACCAATTACAGCTTACACCGAGCACCATCACCCGCCTTATTGAAAAACTGGAAGAAAAAAAACTGGTGATGCGCACCACCGAAGGCAAGCTTACCAATGTATACCCAACACCCAAAGCGAAAGAAATGAAAGCGGTGCTGAAAGAATGTTCTGAAGAATTTTATGGGCAATACACAAAGATGCTGGGTAAGGATGAGAGCAGGCAGTTCATGCAGAGCCTGATGAAGATGGCGGATAAACTCTAAATTTTTTTTGTTTAATTATTTGTATATACAAACATTAATAACCTACACAAACTTTACCTTATGAATTATGTTATCAACGGAGGAGCCGGCAACACTGCCAAACCCATCGCACTTGCCCTTTTGAAAGCGGGACACCGCGTTACCGTGATCGGTCGAAATGAAAAAAATTTAGCGGAGCTGGTAGCAGCCGGCGCAAAAGCGGCGATCGGTTCCGTGGAGGATGCAGATTTTCTCGCCAAAACATTTGCGGGAGCAGACGCGGTATACACAATGGTACCACCCAATCACAACCCTGCTGACTGGAAAGCCTATATAGGATCAATCGGCAAAAATTTTGCTGCTGCCATCGCTGCTAACGGTATCCGTTATGTAGTGAACCTTAGCAGCGTGGGGGCGGATCAGCCGGACGGTTGCGGACCTGTAAGCGGCTTATACCGTGTGGAGCAGGCGTTGAATGGATTAACCGGCGTACACATCAAACACCTGCGGCCCTCGTATTTTTACCAGAACCTGTATGCCAACCTTGGCCTGATCAAAACAATGGGGATCATGGGCAGTAACTTCAGCGCAGGTGAAGCAGAATTTGCCATTGTTGACCCGGCGGATATCGCTGAGGTTGCGATAGAAGAATTATTGTCCCTCTCCTTCACAGGAAAATCCATACGCTATATCGCCAGTGATGAAGTATCCACCGACCAGATTGCCAACCTGATAGGAAGCGCTATCGGCAAACCTGACCTTCAGTGGGTGGCGTTCTCAGATGAACAGGCTTTGGGCGGCATGCTGCAGGCAGGACTTTCAGAGGAAGTGGCCAAAAACTATGTTGAAATGGGCGCCGCCATCAGATCAGGTAAGCTGATGGAAGACTATCACAAACAAAAACCTCCTGTAACAGGCAAAATAAAACTGTCGGCCTTTGCAGAAACATTTGCCCAGGCATACAGGTAGGAGCGTAGTGTCCCTCTTTTGGGATTGGGAAATGGGGGAATTGGGAAATTGGGAAATTGGGAAATTTTGTAAGAAGGATCCAATACCAAAAGTAAAGGCAGCCCATAAATCTCAAAATTTCCCAATCCAAAATTTCAAAATAAAAAATTACAATCACTAAATAAACCATTTCAAATGTCAAAAAAAATCGCATTGGTTACAGGCGCCAACAAAGGCCTGGGATTGGAAACTGCGCGGCAGTTAGCAAAGGAAGGCGTTACCGTACTGGCCGCTTCGCGTAGCAAAGAAAAAGGCTTGAAAGCCGTGGAACAATTAACCAACGAAGGTCTGGATGTAGCATTCCTGCAACTGGATGTAGACAACGACCAGGATATCCAAAATGCTTTTGATTATATCAGCAGCCAGTATGGCAAACTGGACATACTCGTTAACAATGCCGGTGTGCAGATAGAAAGTGAAGACTGGGGCATCAACAACACAGCATCCATAGACGACAGAGTTTTACGATCCACACTTGATACCAATTTTTTCAACGTAGTGAAACTCACCAATAAACTGTTGCCCCTGATCCGCAAGAGTGAAGCAGGCCGCATTGTGAACCTTAGCAGTATACTTGGCTCATTGGGATTGCACAGTGATGCGTCTTCGCCAATCTATGGCTCTAAACTGTTTGCATACGATACTTCAAAAACAGCATTGAATTCATTTACCATACACCTTGCGCATCAATTGTCCGGTACCCAAATCAAAGTAAATTCTGCGCACCCTGGCTGGGTAAAAACCGATATGGGCACAAGCGCGGCACCCATGGGCATACCCGATGGCGCCAAAACTTCCGTGGCCCTCGCACTCCTTGATGCAAGCGGACCCAGCGGAAAGTTTGTACACCTGGGAACTGAATTGCCATGGTAAGAAGGGAGGGAACAGGGAATAAGGAAGATTGATAGCATTGGCCTGCGACGTCCTTGCGAGCGCAGCGAAGCAAACTGTGCTACGCATACCTGGACTGTTGCCTAACTAAAATGAACTGACAACCGGCAATGGCACAATAGAACGGCTCTACTGAAAGACAGGATGAATAATCACCGGGCCGCGGCTGTGCAAACAGTTTGCGGTCCTTTTTTTGTAATTTGTCCATATGACATTAGAAGATTTCAAACATAGCCTTTCAGCAGAAGAGCCTCCTGCATTGTCACCCTGCCTCATGGCATTATGGTACGATGCCAGGGGTGAGTGGCATGCGGCTCATGGGTTGATCGATGATCTTCCGGGAGAGAAAGCAGCATGGGTGCATGCGTATCTTCATCGTAAAGAAGGAGATGCGGTTAATGCTGCCTATTGGTACCGGAGGGCCGGGAAACCGGTTTGCCATCTTTCTTTGGAAGAAGAATGGAAGACGATAACAACGTCTTTACTTAATAATATTTAGCATTTTAACACAGAGAGCACGGAGATCCAGTTTCTCCGTGAACTCCGTGGACCTCCGTGCTCTCTGTGTTGAAAAAAAAATGAAACTACCCACATTATTTCCTTCTGCATCATTCCATCATACTGCATATCTCATCATACCAAGAACAATATCAGGATCAGGACAATTAGCCAGGTATCTTTCGCGCTCACTGAACTTACATACCCCCGGATAATCTCCCTTCTTCCCCTCCAGGTCAATGATCAACTGGAAATGCAGGTGTGGTGGCCAATACCCATTCTCTGCAGGTATTCCAAACCATGCAATGGTTTCACCTGCGCCAACCTTTTTGCCCTCGTACAAACCTTGCAGGCTTTCTAAAGAAAGATGCCCGTACAAACTATGAAACCCCGGACCCGGTAAGGGATGCGAAAGAATGATCGTGGCACCATAATCGCCAAAATGGTCATTGAAAGCGAAACTATGCACAACCGCATCCAGAGGAGCAAAAACAGGTGTTCCCGCCGTACCCCATATATCCACACCCAGGTGTAACCGCCTGGGTTCCTCCCCTTCTACCGGAGCATCAAATACTTTGCTCCGGCTATAAACGGTTCTGTGCTCTGCATATCCGCCTATGCCATAAGTTGCTCCTGCCGCGGTTAGTTTTGATGAAATATAATTGGAGAAAATTTCTGTGTCACTGATAACCTCACCGGTCAATTCCGTATTGGCTTCTGTAAAGACCAACGGCATCAAAACATCCTTACCGGGCAGGAAAGGAACAACAGGATGTGCTGAAATGTTTTTGAATTGAATATCGTTCATGGTATTGTAAAACGCTGCGAATTCTTCCTGCTCTCATCTCCTGGCAGCCTGTTAACTGCACCTCGCTAAGGTAACAATGGCACAGTGAAATTACCGCATCGTTAACGTGCGAATAGGTATTCATTCCGCTTGATCCATTTTTCCGTTCCTTCAAACCTCACTTCTTTCCGGCTCTGAAAAATGCTTTTGCCGATGATATAATAGTGTCGAATGACCGCTTTCTTTCCTTCGTTACCATCGGCGCCCTCTTTATCCGTGACGATCTTTATCGCCCCGTCTTCCATAACACTTCTGTCCACTACTTTGGCCCCGTCAATCATTGACCCATCCGCGCTGATGTACATCGTATCATTTCCGTTAGCCTTGGGTTCATTGGGATAACTGTAAGAAAAAATGACCATGCCCTTAGTAGTGGTGCGGAGTACCACATCCGCCGGCATGCTGAAAGGCTTGCCCGAACTATAGTCGAGGTAAGTAAGCGTGCCTTTCCAATACCCTTCACCCGATATAAAATCTTTGGTGCTCACGTTTCGTGTCTGCGCAATCGCACAGCTACAAAATGCAAGAAAAAAACACAGAATTATTGTTTTCATGCAAAAGCGTTTAAGTGCATATTAACAAAAAAGCCGCTGAAAAGTTCAGCGGCCTTAGAATATCATGGTTTGAGTTGTTTGAGTATTTCCTCAATGGCCCTGTCCAGTTGCGGATCGCGCTTGTTGAGGCGGTCCTCAAAATTCATGGGCACATAAATATCCGGCTCCACACCGGTCATTTCAAGATCCTTGCCATCAAGTGTATAACAGCCCCAGCCAGGTAAACGCACAAATGATCCATCCACCAATCCCGCACCACTGGTAAATATGATCCAGCGATAGGTGCCTGTGCCAATGATTTTACCCAACTTCAGTGCCTTAAATCCCTGGGCAGTCATTTCTGCATCACTCAATGACTGTTCATTCGTAAGCAGTATCAGCGGCTTATCGGAAGGAGCAAAATTGGGTTGGCTGGTGAGTTTGCCTTCGCGGTATTTCCAATTGAGGTAAGCACGCTGGCTCAGGAACTTCAACACTTCATCATGTACATTCCCACCCGTGTTGTAACGCAGGTCAAGTATCAATGCATCTTTTTTATAGAGGTCCTGCGTCATATCGATCAGGAATTTCTCCAGCTCGGGCCCACCCATATTTTTCATGCAATGGTATGCGACACGGTTATTGGTTTTCTGGTCAACACGCTTCTGGTTGTTGTCTATCCATTCATCGTAAAGATTATTGCCTACCGTTGGCTGCGGATGTACTTTTACATTCACCGTTTCACCATTGCGTGCGAAACTCAATTTTATTTCCCTGTCAAGAGAAGGTTTGCTGAAGTAGTAGTTACGATCCATGTTTTTGTCAACCGGCTCTTCATTTACTTTTGAAAGTACATCGCCGGGGCGCACATCTATTGTTTTTTTGTCCGCATTGCTGCCTTTGATCACATATTTTACTTTATAGGGATCATTATTTTCAAAAACGATCCCTGTTTCCATGGTACGGTTTACGAGCGATACATTCTCATCATCACCCCCTGTATTGAAGCCCTGGTGCGAAGAATTGAGTTCGCCAAGCATATCGCTTAACAGAATACGCAGGTCATTGCGGTTGTTGATAAAAGGGATAAATGCCTGGTACCTGGTTTTCGTTGCCTGCCAATCAACACCATGGAATTTTTCGTCATAATAATTTTCTTCCACCTGCGCCCATGCTTCTTCAAATATTTGCGCAAATTCTGAAGAGAGGTTTCTCCGGAAGGTACTACTGATGGTTACAGGATCCACGCGGTTACCGTCGAGGTTCAGCTTGAAAAGATTACCGTTTAGCAGCAGCATGGTTTTGTCGCCTCCTTCTGCATAGTCAATGTTTCCACCATCAGCGCCCACGATCCTTTCTGTCTTTGGCACTTCAAATGGCTCAAGCGTGGTTTTCCACAAAGCAGGTCTTCCTTCCGCATGGTCGCTAACATACAATACCATGGTCTTATCTCCTTTCTGAATTACGTTCAACAGGAACTGCGAACCAAAACTGGCGCCCACCTGCTCTATTCTATCCATGATATTTTCAGCATTGACGGATATAGACGTTACCACCGGTTCTTTTTTAGTCGTGTCTTTTTTTGCCGTTGTATCTTTTTTTGGCTCTTCTTTTTTATCTGTTTTGAAAAGATCATTGTATTTATCGCTCCTGTACGGCTCATCGATCTTTTCCAGCGGGAGGCGGTACACCCTGGGGTTCTGCATACCAAATGGATAAGAAGGGCGTGTACGGCTGGAAACAAAATAAATATATTTACCATCAGGCCCCCATACCGGCCCCGCTTCCGTAACGCCAGTATTTGTAAGATTGGTGGTCTTATTGTCTTTGAGGTGATGAATAAATATATCCTGCTCAAAATTCCGTACAGCGGTAAACAATACATACTCATCATTGGGCGAAAAACCCGGATCAGAATTCTGGAAGGCCCAGATCTCGTCTTTTACAAGGGTTTTATTTTCCATGCTTTTCAGATCCAGCAGCTTCACTTCGTCACGTCCGCTTAGGTAGACCGCTTTGGTACGTGACTTATTAACCACAAGGGACCGGTTATCTTTCAGATCGCTGGTCAGTTGTTTTACAGCAGTGCTTCCATCGGCTGCCACGGTAAACAGGTTGAGGTACCCGTTTTTTGTCTGGTTGAATAGCAGGGTCCTGTTATCACTCATCCATTTAATTTCCCTGGCCCGCTCGGCATTGCCTTTGTTGATCTTCTGGATGAATTTTCCATCGGGGTCACTCACAAATATTTCGCCGCGCGATGTGAAGGCGATCTTTTTTCCATCAGGAGACACATCCAGGTTGGTGATATTTGCCCGTACGTCAAAGTCTTTTTCGGCCGGCAGCACATTATTGCGAAGCAGGCTGAATTCAAGTTTATTGGCCCTGGCTGAAGCCACATCATACAGCCATAGCTGGTAGTCTTTTTCAAAAACGATCTTGCCGCCATTTGCATTAACAATCGGTGTTTTGATAGAAGTAGGGAACCTGGTAAGGGCGGTTTTTTTGCCGCCAGCCAAAGTATAGAGATTGTATTCGCCATTGGCTTCATCAGAAATGAAATACTGGTTACCATTCTTATCGATGGACATGGCAAAATCCTTTCCTTCCCAATCAGTATACTTTTTATATTGTTTGGTGCTGAGGTTATAAGACTGGATATCGGGGTTGAACGGGCCTTTGTAACGTTTGCGGGCAACCTGGTTGCTACTTTCCCAGGTATCGTTGAAAAATATCTCACCGGATGCAGGATGCTCAAACAAACCGTGGTCAAACTGAAAAAAATGATCCCCGAACAAGCGAGTGGGTGTTCCGCCATTGACGCTCACGGTATAACCTGCTATCTGCCCGGCCCTGCCGGAAGTAAAATATATTTTCTGACTATCCCAGCTCCAACTGTTCACTTCATCACCGGAGCTATGGAACGTGAGTTGCCTGATATCCCCGCCGGCAACCGGCATCAGGAATACGTCCGCATTGCCGTATTGCCTGCCCGTAAATGCGATCCATTTACCATCGGGCGAGATCTTTGCGTTGGTCTCGTAGCCCTGCATCGCAGTAAGGCGCATGGCCTGACCATCTCTAATATTCGCTTTCCAGAGATCGCCTTCAAAACTGAAGACAACCGTCTGGCCATCGGGCGTTAAACTGGGATGTGATAAAAAATAGGCTTCGCTTTTCTGGGCCTGGGCAGAAACCGATACGATGCCCATCAGCAGGGGCAACAGGAGTTTTCTCATTACAGGTAGTTTTTAATTGGACCTGTAATATAAGAATTTGAGAAATCCGTAGTGATTAAAAATACATGTGCGGTTTTCCGCAGGGGAAAAAGTGCAAAGGCGAAAAATTGTCGCGCATGAATCCACCCCCAAAGGATTATTGCCAATAAGCCTGCTTGCTACCCCGCCTGTCTATCACCAGTTTTTTGGGCTTCGATGCAGGCGTGCTCTTCCGGATATCCTTTACCTCAGCAACCAGTATACTGTCTGTGGTTCGAAGGGATTTGAGCTCAGACTGCAATTGCTGCAATTGTTTCTCCACGGTTTCAAGTTTCTGTTTCCAAACCTGAACAGAATCGCTGTAATTGGCCCTAAGGTCTGCAGCAAAAAAACCACAGAGCAGGAAAAAGGCGGTGAGTATTATTTTGGTCATAACGTATCGTTTTACAGGTCAAAATTAATGATGGAGGTGTAAAGGAATTGTTAACCTCGAAACTGCTTTTTTCTGCCACAGATTTCACAGATTACCGCTGACCTTGATCTGTGTAATCTGTGGCGAAAATTAAACCACGACATTGATCATCTTCCCCTTCACAAAAATGATCTTCTTAGGCGCTTTGCCTTCGAGCCATCGCTGCACCATTGCATTGGCGAGAACGATGGGTTCCACCTCGGACTGGCTGGCTTCCAGAGAAATACTGATACTGGTACGCACCTTCCCGTTAATGCTCACAGGGTATTCTTTGGAAGATTCCACCACGTATTTCTCCTCGAAAACAGGATAAGCGGCATCAAGTATGGAACCTGCGTTGCCGAGTGAAGTCCACAATTCTTCACTGATATGCGGCGCATAGGGCGTTAACATGATGAGCAATTGCTCCAGCACTTCCTTCTTATGGCAGTTAAGATCAGCCAGGTCATTCACGCAGATCATAAAGGCGCTTACCGCTGTATTAAAACTATACCGTTCGGTATCTTCTTCAATTTTGCGAATGGTGCGGTGAAGCACTTTTAATTCCTGGGGAGTTGCTTTTTCTTCGTTCCATTGCCTGCCCTTTACCTCATCAAAAAATAAGCGCCATAATTTTTTCAGGAAACGGTGCACGCCTTCAATACCTTTTGTATCCCAGGGTTTGCTTTGTTCTACCGGGCCAAGAAACATTTCATACATCCGGAATGTATCAGCGCCGAATTT
>JANPIE010000037.1:0-25024 GCA_031424835.1 Chitinophagaceae bacterium | reverse complement strand
CGACCATGTCGGGACTCCTTCAACAAAAAAATCCCGCTAAAAAGCGGGACTGCAGAGAGGAAGGGATTCGAACCCTCGATACGTTGCCGTATACACACTTTCTCCCGACCAAGTCGGGACTCCTTCAACAAAAAAATCCCGCTAAAAAGCGGGACTGCAGAGAGGAAGGGATTCGAACCCTCGATACGTTGCCGTATACACACTTTCCAGGCGTGCTCCTTCAACCACTCGGACACCTCTCTATTTTTTTACAAACTTATTTTACACTTTCTCCCGAGCAATCGGGACTCCTTCAACCACTCGGACACCTCTCTATTTTTTTTAAAACCTAATGCTATACCAACCCGATTATCCCGAGCAATCGGGACTCCTTCAACCACTCAGACACCTGTCTGTATTTTAAAGGACTGCAAAAATAACCTTTCAGCGTTAGCTACCGAATATTTTTTGGGCATTTGCCGTTGTAATTGTGGCCAGTTCCTCTACAGTAGCGCTTTTTACCTGGGCAAGCTTCTCGATAATGGGCTGTAAATAGCTGCTTTCATTGCGTTTACCCCGGAAGGGCACCGGCGCGAGGTAGGGGGAATCGGTCTCCAGTACCATCCATTCCGTGCCAATTTCCACTAACGCTTCCGCCAGGCCGGCGTTTTTGTAAGTGATCACGCCCCCTATCCCAAGGTAAAAACCCATGTCTATTACCTGTTTTGCCGCATCCCCATTCCCGCTGAAACAATGAAAGATACCTGTAAGACCCTTATCTGCATATGGTTTTACGGTATCGATGGTTTCCTGCATGGCATTACGAGAATGGATCACGATGGGGAGATGCCTGTCAAGCGCCCATTGCATCTGCGTTTTGAAGGCTTCGTATTGTTCTGAGGTAAAGGTTTTGTCCCAGTAAAAATCAAGTCCAATCTCCCCGATAGCAACAAAAGGCCTTTTATTGAGCCATTCCTCCGCTATGGCCAGTTCCTGTAAAAAATTTTCCTTTACCGAACAGGGATGCAGCCCCATCATCGGGATACACACACCAGGGTATTTTTCCTCAAGGGCCAGCATACCGGCGATCACCTCACTATCAATTGCCGGGAGGTAAAATTTGCTGACGCCGTATGCACGGGCACGTTCGATCACTTGAGCGATATCGGATTTGAATTCATCGAGGTAAAGATGGCAGTGCGTATCAATCAGCATCATAAAAACAAAAATATCGAATAATGAACAAAGAGATACTTGCCACAGATTAAACAGATTACCACGGATCCTAATCTGTACTGATCTGTGTAATCTGTGGCAAAAAATTTTTCTATTGATCGGCAATCGCCTCAAAGCGATATCCCCGCTTTGAAAAATACTCCAAAACCTTTGGCAGTGCATATTGCATGCGCTGGAATGCCTTCTCACTGTCATGAAAGAGTACAATAGATCCGGGTTCGGCATGTTTGATCACATTGTTCAAGCAGGTTTCCCCTGTGATCTTTGTATCAAAATCCGCACTCAATACATCCCACATGATGATTTGGAGTTTGGGGGTTGCGGTTTGGAGTTGTTTAATCTGTGAATGCCTGATCCTGCCGTAAGGCGGGCGGAATAAATTCGACTTTACCAGTTTTGCCGTCTGCTGGATCTCCTCCCAATACGTTTTGTTACCGGTCTTCCATCCATTTACATGGTTGTACGTGTGGTTGCCGGTAACATGACCCTCTGCAAGTATCTGATGGTAGATTCCCGGATGCGCCGATACATTTTTGCCGATACAGAAAAAAACAGCCTTCGCTTGGTATTTGCGTAACTGTTCCAGCACAAAAGGGGTGGCTGTTTCGTGCGGGCCATCATCAAAAGTTAAATAAATCACTTTCTCCTTTGTCTTTGCCCGCCAGGTGAGGGTGGGGTATAAAGCGCGCAGCCACCAGGAGGTTTTTACCAGGTACATACTGTAAAGATAGGCAGTCTTACGAAGCAATACGAAACGCCCACCAGTGAGGACCTGTCGCCTTTTGCCCATTAAACCCGTATTATACGCAGACACAGTCTGGTTCGTTCCTCGCAGTGACTGCTACGCCGATTACTGCTCTTCTGTTCCTTGCTCCCTGTTCTTCTGTTCTCACTCCCTCATTATTCGATTTCCCTGTTCGATATTCGATATTCCCTTCCCTATCTTTGCCGCATGGATAAAAAAGTTCGTGTACGCTTCGCCCCTTCTCCTACCGGCGGGCTGCATTTAGGAGGTGTGAGAACGGTACTATATAATTACCTGTTTGCCAAACAGCGGGGGGGTGATTTTATTGTGCGCATAGAAGATACTGATCAAAGCCGTTTTGTACCGGGTGCCGAAGAATATATTTTCAATACACTGACCTGGTGTGGGTTAGTGCCAGATGAAAGCCCGCTGCATGGCGGACCCTATGCCCCCTATCGCCAAAGTGAACGCAAAGAAAATTACCGTGCCTATGCAGAGCAGTTGGTAAAAGATGGGTACGCATACTATGCATTCGATACACCGCAGGAGCTGGAAGCCAAACGCGCAGCAGTGCCCAATTTTCAATACAGCCATGCAACAAGAACTGAGATGAGCAATTCGCTCACGCTCGATGATGCTGCGACAAAAGAAAAAATGGCATCAGTGCCCTACGTGATCCGCATCAAAATGCCTGCAGATGAAACCGTTCATTTTAACGATATGATCAGGGGTGAAGTTTCTTTTCACACTTCGCAGGTAGATGATAAAGTATTGCTGAAAGCCGATGGCATGCCTACGTATCACCTGGCTGTGGTGGTGGATGACCACCTGATGGATATTACCCATGCCTTCCGTGGTGAAGAGTGGCTCCCCTCAGCCCCCGTACATATTTTATTGTGGAAATACCTGGGCTGGGAAAAACAAATGCCGCAGTGGGCCCACCTGCCCCTGATCCTGAAACCGGATGGCAATGGCAAACTCAGCAAACGCGATGGCGACAGACTGGGGTTCCCGGTTTTTGCGATGGACTGGACAGATCCCAAAACCCATGAAACCACTACCGGTTTTAAAGAGCGGGGTTTCTTACCTGAGGCATTTGTAAACCTGCTTGCATTGCTAGGCTGGAACGATGGAACGGAAAATGAAATTTTTACCCTTGATGAACTGGTCACTAAATTTTCCATGGACCGAGTGCACAAAGGCGGCGCAAAATTCGACTTTGAAAAAGCGAAATGGTTTAACCATGAATGGATTAAGCGGATGCCCGTTTCCGCGTTCCGGTTGCAGGTAAAAGAACTATTGGAAACACAGGGAATCATAATTGATGACGGCGATAAACTGGATAGGGTATTGGAACTGGTTAAGGACCGTTGCACCCTGCTGACAGATTTTGCGCAGCAGTCTGCATTTTTCTTTACAGCGCCGGCTACCATTGACATTGCCGCCATCAAACCCAAATGGGATGAGGCCAAAAACCTGTTCTTCACAGAACTGGTACGCGCATACCAACTATGCGCATATTGGGATGCAGCAGAACTGGAAAAAGAGTTCAAGGAACTGGCTTCCGTCAATAAACTCAAACCCGGCGAACTGATGTTGCCACTGCGTATCATGCTGGTTGGGGGGAAATTTGGCCCGGGTGTTTTTGATATCGCTACTCTTATCGGCAAGGAAGAAACGATCCAAAGAATGCAGCATACCCTCGGTCTGCTTTAACCCGTGCCAAATAGGGCATTCAGATAGCAACTTGTTTTCCTTTGCCTATCTTGTAAGAAATTCGTTGAATGCAAAACAACCCTTCGGCAAGGTATACCATTGGTATATTCGCACTGATCAAATTCCTGGTACCTTTTCTTTTTATCCACCCGCAGTTTGAATTACACCGGGATGAATACCTGTACCTGGCAGATTCTGATCATATGGCCTGGGGATATATCGAAATGCCGCCCATGCTTGCTGTGCTGGGCTATATCAGTAAATTACTGGGCGGAAGTACTTACAGTGTCTACCTATGGGGCGGACTTACCGGCGCCATTACCATGGTATTGGTGGGTATGATGGTACTGCGCTTAAAAGGCAATGGCTTTGCTGTGTTCATCGCCTGCCTTTCTTTTCTCTGCGCGGGGTTTCTGCGGATGCATATTCTTTTCCAACCCAATTTCCTTGACGTACTTTTCTGGACATGGAGCAGTTACCTGATCATCTGCTGGATAGACAGCGATCAGAAAAAATACCTCTATTGGCTGGGGATCTGTTTTGGCCTGGGCATACTCGGAAAATATTCCATGGGATTTTACATAATCGCTTTCCTGGTGGGCGTTGTATTCACCAAAAAAAGAAACTGGCTGCTCAACCCGCATTTTTACCTGGCCATGCTTACGGGTGTGCTCGTATGTTTGCCAAACCTGGTCTGGCAGTATACACATCATTTTCCATTGATGCATCATATGGACCTGTTAACCAATCAGCAGCTTAAATATAACAGCCGTGTAGAATTTTTGCTGAACCAATTACTGATATCGCTACCATCCGTGGTTATATGGACAGGTGGTCTTTATTACCTTTTGCGCAACCCGCAGGGAAGAAAATACCAAATAATCGCAATTATTTACATTGCTATCATAGCGTTGCTGCTCTATTTTAACGGGAAGGGATATTACGCCGCCGCGATCTATCCTACGCTAATGGCATTTGGTGCGATCTGGTTTTCATTACTTGTAAAACGAAAACCTTTCGCGTGGCTGCGTTTTACCATGCCCATATTGATATTCCTCATCAATCTTATTTTTCTTCCCCTTCTTCTGCCTGTATTATCACCTCAGGCATTGGCAAATTTTTATAAAAAAATGAACATTGAAGACAGTGGCCCGCTTAAATGGGAGGACCACAAGTCGCATGAGTTGCCGCAGGATTTTGCTGACATGCTTGGCTGGAAAGAAATGACGGAGAAGACAGCCAAAGTATACAATGCCTTACCCGACTCCGCCAAACAGCAGACGATGGTATACGGTGATAACTACGGCGAAGCGGGAGCACTTAGTTTTTACGGAAAGAAATTAGGTTTACCGGAAATCTACAGCGACAACGCGAGTTATGTATTCTGGTTGCCAGACCAGTTCACAAAAAAATACTTCCTGCTTGTGACTGATGAGTTACCGAAGGCCGATGACCGGTTTTTCCAGCATTGGGGGAAAGTACAGGTTATGGATTCTGTTACCAATGTTTATGCGAGGGAATACGGAACCAGGATCATTCTCTACAGTAATCCGGATGACTCCGTGCGCATCATTGCGGAAGCGAATATTCTCAGGGAGAAAAAACAATTTGGGATAAGATAGATTTGACTACCTCATTGAAGGAGAAGACAAAGACACGGTTTTTTAACACAGAGTGCACGGAGGTTACGCAGAGCTCACGGAGACTCTCTCTGTGTACTCCAGTTACCTTAGTGCGCTCTGTGTTGAAAAAAAGCTTGCCCCATTCTCAGATTCCAGCAACATAGTTCAACATCTCGCCCCGTGTGCCCTGTGCCTTGTACCTCGAGCCTTATCCAAACTACCCCTGCTTCTCCATAAGATCCATCACCGGTAACCAGTGAGAATGATACAACTGCCGCAAATGCTCCTTATCATTTTCATCAAGCACCACGAGGTGCGCTGTATTCAATGAAACATGTTCCGGTGTTCGAATACCAGGAATAACCGTACTGATCTGAGGATAACTTAAAATGTAGCTAAGCGCCAATCCTGCTTCAGTAGTCCCATATTTATTACAGAGCGGCCATACCTCCTTTTTTAAGATCTCCAATGTGGGCTCTAGGATCGCGGGAACAAGCCGGTAACTACGGTGATCATCCTTTGAGAATGAACTGTTGCCCGTTATCCTGCCCGATAAAAGTCCAAACTGCAATGGCATACGTGCTATGATGCCGTACCCTTTTGTGGTGGCCTCTTCTATGATGGGCAACGCTTTTTGATTGATCAGGTTGAACACAAGTTGAAACCCGCTACCCAACTGATTCTTCATAAAAAATTCCGCTTCCGGAAAAGGATTGAACGTAATAAGGGATATACCCCAGTAACGGATCTTTCCTTCCTGCTGCAATTGCTGCATCGCTTCAATACATTCACCATTCTCAAGGTGATGCATCCTGGCTACATGCAGGTGATGAAAATCGATCGCATCCCTTTTTAAACGGCGAAGGCTGGCTTCGCAGGCTTTGATGATATGATCCTTTGTATAGTCGATCGCTATTTTTCCATCCTGGCCCACCTTTTGTCCGACCTTAGATGCCACCACGGCATTGGGGTTGTTGCCAATGGTATTACCCAATAAAACTTCTGCATGCCCCAGTCCATAAAAATCCGCGGTATCAAAAAAATTAATGCCTGCATCCAAAGCTGCATAGATTGCCTTCATAGATACGCCATCATCAGATGGCCCCCAGCCAATGGCTACGCCACCAACCGAAGCCACACCCCCAATGGCCCAGGTACCAAAACCTATTTCGCTTACCCGCATGTTTGTGTTACCAAATTTTCTGTAGTGCATATATTACTGTTAGATCTTTAGAGTTGCTTTTTTCACCGGGAAGGCGCAAGGAAACGAAGATACGAGAGGGTATCATTGCGTACCTTAGCGACTTCCCGTCTTCGCGGTTAAAAAATCATGGGTATTACCCGGTGTAAACCTAAACACATTTCAACTATTTTTACAGCCTATCTCAAATACAAATGAAAAGACCCATCAGAGTACTGGTAGCCAAAGTTGGCCTCGATGGCCACGACCGTGGAGCCAAAGTGATTGCTACTGCCTTGCGGGATGCAGGGATGGAAGTGATCTATACCGGACTCCGGCAAACACCCGAAATGGTGGTGAATACAGCGTTGCAGGAGGATGTAGATGCCATCGGCATAAGTATTCTTAGTGGTGCGCACATGACCGTGTTCCCTAAAGTGGTGGCTTTGCTGAAAGAAAAGGGAATGAAAGATGTACTGCTCACCGGTGGAGGTATCATCCCTGAAGAAGACATGAAAGCTTTGAATGCGATGGGCGTTGGAAAATTATTTGCCCCGGGTACAGCTACCGGGGATATTGCTACTTACATAACTGATTGGGTTGCCCAGCATCGCGACTTCTAAACTATGTGCCTAATTTATCCTATGTTTCTATGTGTTTAAAAAATGAATCATAGAGGGAGAGATTCATTAAGCGAAGGCTTCACCACGGAGGCACTGAACACACAGAGTTGCACACAGAATATTCCCTACTTCTTAATTCGTACATAGCCTCACATTTCCGGTAAACGCAGTCTTTTTCTTTTGGAGAATATCCTGATCCCCACCACAATACATACGCAGATAAATAGGCTGATATTGTGGTCGATGCCGCCATTCTTCATCAACATATAGATTATTCCCCCGATGGCGCTGGCGGTTGCATAGAGTTCACTGCGCTTTAGGAGGTCGGGCACTTCCCCGCAGAGTATATCGGCCACCAATCCCCCGAATGTAGCAGTGATAACGCCCATGATCACCGCATAGCCATCATTGATATCAAACATGATACTGCGTTCAATACCGGCTGCGGTAAACATACCAAGACCAATGGCATCCGTAAAAAAAATCGTGCGCCGGAATTTTGCTTTGTTGGTATTGAAGAAAGACACTATGACCACTGCGCTCACTACCATGGCAAGTGCCAGGTAATCATTTACCCAATTTACGGGCCGTGCACCTATCAACAGATCGCGGATGGTGCCACCCCCATAGGCGGTTGCAAATGCGATAACCGTACCGCCGAAAATATCCATCTGGTGCGTGCGTGCTTTCAGGGCTCCTGTGGCAGCAAATACAAAGATGCCTGTATACATGATGATTTCAACCACGCTCATGGTCCAATGTACAAAATCCTCCTAAAAATCCATGCGGCATCATCAGCGTGAAAAAAATGAAGGGAAAGGCACAAAGGCGCACTGAGCGCATACTATCTTTGCTGAAACCGCTGTTATGTATCAAACATTGTTGTCTTCACTTGAAAACGGAATTCTTACACTTACCATCAATCGTCCCGATAAACTAAATGCATTGAACCAGCAGGTATTTGCCGACCTGGAAACAGCGCTGGATGAGATCCACGCAAATCCAGACATCAGGTCAGTAATCCTTACAGGTGCCGGGCCAAAAGCATTTGTTGCCGGCGCTGACATCAGCGAATTCAGCGGGTTAAGCAATAAAGAAAGCCGCTCACTGGCCAAATCCGGGCAGGATACTTTTTTCCGGATCGAAAATTCGCCCAAACCCATCATTGCCTGTGTGAATGGATTTGCCCTGGGTGGCGGTTGTGAACTGGCCATGAGCTGTCATTTCCGGATTGCATCTGATAATGCGAAATTTGGCCAGCCCGAAGTGAACCTCGGTTTGATACCCGGTTATGGCGGCACACAAAGACTGGTACAACTGGCTGGAAAGGGCCGCGCAATGGAACTTTTGATGACCGCCTCTATGATCGATGCCAATACGGCCCTTCAATACGGCCTGGTAAATTACGTAGTAACACAGGAAGAGTTATTAAATAAAGCAAAATCGATTCTGGCGCTCATTAACAGTAAAGCGCCACTAGCCGTGGGAAAATGCATAGAAGCGGCCAATGCGGTTTTTGATGAAAACAAAAACGGTTATGATGTGGAGGCAGATGGTTTCGCATTTTGTTTTGATACAGACGATATGAAAGAAGGTACCGCAGCCTTTCTTGAAAAACGGAAAGCAGATTTTAAGGGCAACTAGGAATGTGAGGCATACCCTACATTATTTAATTGCCGTCTTAATTTCATCCGCCACAGGATGGGAAGCCTTGAAAGTATAGCCCATCAGTTTTGCCACGGTTTGTGCCACCTGTTTCTGGTAAAACTGTCCCACTGTTTTCATCTCTCCCATTGGCGGCGTATTGGGCCCAATAACCGCAAGCCATATCTGGTCCGCATCTTCTATTGACGATCCATGACTGGTCCATTGTGTTTTTTGTTTATTGCCGCGTCCATGATCGGTGGTAATCACAAGGCTTGTTTTATTTTTATACTGCGGATCAGACTGAACATAGTCCCAGATATCTTTTAACCAGGCATCAAACCGGTGTGCCGCTTCTATATAAGAGCGGTATTTCCACGCATGGGCCCATTCATCCGTCTCACCATATGATATATACAATACGCTGGGTTTGCGGGTCTTTAAATGTTCCATGGCAGCATAATGTGTAAACACGTCAAAAGCTTCTTCCTTCCATTCCTTGTGCACATCACGCAGCATCGCATTGATAAGCTTTTCATTGGCGGTGGGATGGGTACCGCCTGTTGAATCAAAAGCATTGATAACGGGAATACCGCTACGCTTTTCATTGAGTATCCGGTCAAATGCATCCCATGCGGCGAATGCAGCTACTTTTCCTTTCAACGCCGGTTGCGCATGCAAAAATTCCAGTACCGTAATGTTGGGGTTGGCTTTGTACTCATTGGAATTGATGGCCGTATCAACAAAACCGGTCATGATTTCGCTATACCCGGGATAAGAGAACCAATAGGGATTGGCAACATTTACCCGGTTACCCAGCAGGCGGTTACCATATATCTGCCCTTTTTCTGCCAGGGTGGTCCAGAAAAAAGGAAGCAGTTTTTTCCTCCGTTCTTTTATGTCATCTGCCCAGTACCTGGCAAATAGCAGGGCGCTATCATCCTGGTGATATCTTTTGTCCTGCGCGATAATTTTATCCATCCCCAGAAATACCTCATGCCATCGAAAGCCGTCTGTGGTAATGACAATGATATTCTCTGTTTTCTGTGAAAAGGAGCTTGAACTGAAGAGCAGGCTGGTGATCAGGCATATAAGCCGCAGGTGGGTCATAAAAGTAAAGTTGCCTAAATATAAAAACAAAAACGGCATTGGCTGTAACAATGGCACTTGTTTTACAACCTGTTCTGCTCTTTAAAGGATCGCATCTATCGGTTTTAGCCATTAACCGGCCATGCATCGGCAGGCCTGACGGTAGCGCTATCTATTGCAATATTGCACTGTAAGCATGCCCCGCGAAATACTACCGCGCGCCGCCTGGCATAAGGGGTTTAGCTGTACCTTTGCCACACCAAAAAATATATACCAAAACAAAAAATACGCGAGAAATGGAGCATCGAATTGAAAAAGACACCATGGGTGAAGTACAGGTACCTTCAGATGTTTACTGGGGTGCACAAACACAGCGCAGCATAGAAAATTTTAAAATTGCGCAGGACATCAACAGGATGCCCAGAGAGATCATCCAGGCGTTTGCTTACCTGAAAAAAGCCGCCGCGCTTACCAACCAGGATGCCGGTATCCTGCCGCAGGAAAAAGCAGCGCTTATCGCCCAGGTTTGCGACGAGATACTTGCCGGCAAACTGGAAGGACAGTTCCCGCTGGTGGTTTGGCAAACAGGCAGTGGTACCCAAAGCAATATGAATGTAAATGAAGTGATCGCTTACCGGGGTCATGTGATCAAAGGTGGTGTGCTTACCGACAAAGAAAAGTTTCTGCACCCGAATGATGATGTCAATAAATCACAGTCGTCCAATGATACCTTCCCCACCGCTATGCATATTGCGGCTTACCGCATATTGGTTGAGACCACTATCCCCGGAATAAAAAAATTAAGAGATACACTGGCAGCCAAGAGCAAAGAATTTATGGACGTGGTTAAGATCGGCCGAACGCATTGCATGGATGCCACGCCGTTAACGCTGGGACAGGAGATCAGCGGGTATGTATCGCAACTGGACCATGGGTTAAAAGCGATTAACAACACACTTGCACACCTGAGTGAACTGGCATTGGGGGGTACCGCAGTAGGTACCGGAATCAATACACCGAAGGGCTATGACGTGAATGTTGCCAGGCATATCGCCAACCTCACCGGCCTGCCTTTTATCACCGCTGAAAATAAATTTGAAGCGCTGGCCGCTCATGATGCCATCGTGGAGGCGCATGGCGCTTTAAAAACAGTAGCGGTGAGTTTGATGAAGATCGCCAATGATATCCGGTTGTTGTCATCCGGTCCACGCAGTGGTATCGGAGAGTTATTCATTCCTGATAATGAACCGGGTTCTTCCATTATGCCCGGCAAAGTAAACCCTACCCAATGTGAAGCGCTCACCATGATCGCGGCACAGGTAATGGGCAATGATGTAGCCATTAATATCGGCGGCGCTACGGGACATTTTGAACTGAACGTTTTTAAACCCGTAATGATCTATAATTTCCTGCACAGCGCGAGGCTGATCGGCGACGGTTGTGTTAGCTTCAATGACAAATGTGCCACAGGCCTTGCTCCTATAGAAGCCAACATCAAAAAGCATGTTGACAACAGTCTCATGCTCGTTACAGCACTCAATCCAAAAATTGGTTATTACAAAGCCGCCGAGATTGCCCAGAAGGCACATAAGGACGGTACTACGTTAAAAGAAATGGCCGTAAAACTGGGGTATCTTACCCCGGCGGAGTTTGATGAATGGGTAGTGCCGGGGAATATGGTGGGAGAACGGAAAGTATGATAGGAGGTCCGTAGTCCTGAGTATTTAATTTGTTAGAGTAAAGTTGTTATTTGACTAGAGTTGTAAACCATTAAGGATAATGCATTGACAACGTCAAACCAAAGACACCGGACAACCGACTTATCCGGGCTTATATTACTGCATATGAGAAAAACAATCTTCACGCTATCCTGCATACTGTTATTTGTTGCATGCGCAGTTGCTCAAAAAAATGAATCGGTTCTTTATGAACAGACAAGTGAAGTAAATAACCTGATGGTTACCTATGATGCTGACAATGCGGGCCTCAGCCGTTTCTATTTTATCAGGAATTCCCCGGAACGGCGTGCGAGGCTGCAAAGGCTTAACCTGGAATATCTTGCTCAGCTTGAGAAGATGAACTACGACAGGCTTCCCACTGGCAGCCGTGTGGATTATATTCTGTTTAGGCGCAATCTCCAGAATGAGCTCCGGTTGCTGCAAACAGAAGAAACCGAATACAACCAGATACGCAAATGGATACCCTTTGCAGATAGCATCTATGCAGTGGAGAAACTTCGCCGCAGGGGTTCTGCAATGGATGCGATGCAGTTGGCACAACAGCTCACCAATATGCAGCGGCAGATCGCTGCATTATCAAAACAACTGGCGCAGGAACCTTCGATTACGATGCAGCAGGGCGACCGTGCATCTAATTCAGTAAAAGGCTTACAGGCCGCCCTCAAAAGTGTGTTTGACTTTTACAATGGCTACGACCCGCAATTCAGTTGGTGGCTTCCCTTACCGTACAGATCCGCAGATAGCGCGCTGAATGTGTATGCGAATGCATTAAGAGCAAAAGGAAGGTCTGGCAGCACACAAAAAGAAGACAAGAGTGGCATTGTAGGAAACCCTATTGGCCGCGATGAACTGATACAGCAGTTAAAGTTTGAAATGGTTCCCTATACACCTGAGGAACTGATTGGCATTGCCAACAAAGAATTTGCCTGGTGTGAAAAAGAGTTGTTGAAAGCCAGCGCGGAGATGGGCTTTGGCGATAACTGGAGAGCGGCCCAGGAAAAAGTAAAGAATACCTATGTGCCCGCCGGGCAACAGCCCCAGGCAATCATGAAGTTATACGATGAGTCGGTGGATTTTTTAAAGAAGCACGACCTGGTAACCCTTGCACCATTATCTGAAGAAGAGTGGCCGATGAATATGATGGCACCTGAAAGGCAACTGGTGGCTCCCTTCTTTCTTGGCGGATCACAGCTGCTGATCTCCTATCCCACCAATACCATGAAAGAAGAAGACAGGATGATGAGTATGCGAGGCAACAACCCTCATTTCTCCAAAGCGGTTGTGCATCATGAATTACTGGCGGGTCATCACACGCAGTATTTTATGAATGCACGTTATAAGGCCTACCGTAATTTTCCAACACCATTTTGGTCCGAGGGCAATGCGGTTTACTGGGAGTTTCTGTTATGGGATAAAGGTTTCCCAAAATCACCTGAAGACAAAATAGGCATGCTATTCTGGCGGATGCATCGTTGCGCAAGGATCATTTTTTCATTGAAATATCATATGGGAGAATGGACACCACAGCAGTGTATCGACTTTCTTGTTGAACGGGTAGGGCATGAACGGGCCAATGCAGAAGGTGAAGTGCGTCGTTCTTTCTCCGGAGATTATGCGCCGTTGTACCAGGTAGGCTATATGATCGGCGCTTTCCAGTTCTGGGCATTGAAAAAAGAACTGGTGGATAGCGGCAAGATGAGTTACAAACAATTCCATGATGCCATTCTTCACGAGAACGCTATGCCGGTGGAAATGGTACGCGCGATACTTACCAATCAAAACCTACCCAGGAACTTCGAATCATCCTGGAAGTTCTACCAATAACTGATTGTACTTCTTCCACTGTGTTTTTCTTTTTGAAATTTCTTGAGAAGTTTCAATGAAAGAAAGACAGAACTGAAAAAAGAAGGCAAGGCAGGTGTAAAGCCATCCCATCACTCTTTACCTCTTTTCTCTTTTACCCCTCTTAGGGAAACCCTTCAACAGTTTCGCAAAGAGCAGACCAGAGAGAAAGAGGAAAAAAAATTATTTTTTTGCAGGTGGTGGGTGCAGGAGTTGGGTATCCGTTGCGAGATTGGCGAGTTGGTAGTTACCGGAATCGATTATCGCTTTGGGAAATATTTTTTTCAGTAAGGCGAATTCACTTCTTTTCACCCCGGATTGCGCCAGGTAAATATTTTCAAGCACCGGTAAACTCTTCAATTGCTGAATACCCTGCGCAGTAACCTGTGTTCCTACCAGGTTAAGATATTGCAGGTATTGTAAACTTTGTAACGCAGCAATCGTGGTATCGGTAAGGTTGGAACGTTCAACACTCAGGCGTCTGAGCGCATTACATCCTGAAATGGTTTTCCATGCCGCAGGGGATAGCTGCGCCCCGGGAAGTTTCAACCATATCAATTGTTTTCTTACCTGTTGCAACATAGACACCACCCTGTCACCCGGCTTTGGCATACTCACAAAACTCGCCTGCAGGTAATTGCTGTTAACTGCAACTGGCGCCACTGCAATCCCTGCCTTACGAAGTGAATCGATGATAGCCGGGTCCAGTTTCTCAACTTCTTCAGCAGGTATCAGCGACCTGGATGCTTTGGGTGATGATTGTAAAGCAAGCAGGGCGGCGGTTATGTTTGCGGGCTGCACCACATCCTTCACTTTTTTATCAAACCCTGCATTGCTGCTGATCCACCAATGTACAAGTGCTATTTCCTGTTCCGTCAATTGGGGCTTTCCCTTGGGCGGCATATGTTTTTCTTCCAGTGGGTCAAGTATTAAACGGGTGTACAATTCACTATGCAGCGGGTCGCCGGAACTAAATACCAGTCCATCTTTACCACCTTTCAATATCCATTCTTTTTCATCAAGTCTCAATCCTCCTTTTTGCTTAACCGCACTATGACAACTACCGCATTTTTCTTTGAATACAGGCTGGATGATATCGTTAAACACCATCGCTTCCTGCACATTGGCAATGGCCTTTCTGGTAGCCATGCTGTCCGCCCCTTTTGTAAACGCCCTGGTAAGGAACCCTTCCCCATGCGTAAGTGTGCCGCCCAGATGACCCGTGAAAAGGATCATTAAAAAAGTAAAAACAGAAATTAGTTTTTGCATTGAAGAAGCTGGCCTGCCCGCTAATGCGAATCCCGCGGTTGAAATTATCGCAACACCAATACCCAACCATTTATGAAACTGCAATGTGCCGGCTTCATATTCACCACCTGCGGATAGGGCCAGGCCCGTAAAGCAGGAAAGTATTGCACTGGCGGCACCCAGAAAATAAGCAACACGCACAGCCGGTATAATCTGCGCAAAACTTTTTTTTGTTGTAAGCCATTGCAGCACGATTGCCAATAACAAAAACCCGATGGGCAGGTGCACCAATACGGGATGAAAATTACCAGCAAAACCGATCAGCCTGTTCATGAATGGAGATAGCGTTTACGCAGCAACTGCATCATGTATTCATTGATACCCCACTGGTCAGACATGGGTTGCCGCGTATAGGGCAATGTGGGCATATAATCGGGTGGACCGAATTCTGTGAGTATAGTAAGGCGGTTGCTGCCATTGCTGATCTTGTGTTGCACAACCGCATCCCACCATTCCAAATGTCTTTTAACGGTTCCCTCCCATTCGGGTGCACGTGGATCATTTACCTGCGGGCCTTCGGGGTGACCGATCCTTGCATGTACATGGTCAACTCTTGCCAGTGCAGTTTTGACTGTTTCTTCCTGGTCGTGCAGCAATGATTCGTGCACATTGCACCAATGCGAGATATCAAGGGTTAACCTGAGATCGGTATACTTTTGAATGTATTGCTTAGCAACATGTGCCGCGAATAAGATGCGGCTGCGGTGCGACTCATGACAGATGGTGGTACCGGTTTGTTTGGCCAGTGCGTTTGTATATTCTATGAATTTTCCGTTTTCTTCTATGGAAAAATAATCTCTGCCCGCATGGCAGTTGATGTATAACGGCTTTTGTATTTTTTGAAATACTGCACCATCAATCATCTGTTTAAATTGCCCGAAATGTTTAACAGGATCTTTATCAGAACCACCCGTGAGAAATCCCACCTGTAACTGGTGTTTCTGCAATGCGTCGAAGAGTTCTTTCTGAGCGGCTGCATCGCCGGGCCACCACACTTCTATCCCATCGTATCCTGCGCTTTTGGCTTTGGCACAAAATGCATCTGTATTTCCCGGAAATCCCCAGTTAGTGGCCATCACCTGGAGGGAAAATTTATCAGGTATTTTAAATTGGGGCTTTTCTGCAAACAATGCTTCAAATGGCGTTAAAGCCAATCCGCCTAAGCCGGCAGAGAGTGATAAAAATTTCCTACGGTCAACGGCCATAGCGGTTAGTTTAGTTTTAAACGAGAATAATTTTGTAGCACCCGATGCTATATTATCAACACAGAATCACTGAGTTCCAGTGAGTATACAGAGATTCATTGTGAACTCAGTATCCTTTGTGCGCTCTGTGTTAAAAAACCGTGTCTCTACTCGCAAAATAAATTTCAAAATTTTCCAATCCAAAATTTGAAAATCCGTTTAGCCCACAATCTCATGTATCACCCGACCCTGCACATCTGTTAACCTGAACGGTCTGCCCTGGAACTGGTAGGTGAGTTTCTCATGATCAAATCCCAACTGGTTCATAATGGTTGCCTGTACATCGAATGCGGTTGTCTTTCCGCTAACGGCAGCATAACCAATTTCATCTGTTTCACCAAAGCTGGTACCCTGCTTAATGCCACCACCTGCCATCCAAATGGTAAATGCTTCTGTGTGGTGATCCCTTCCCTTAAAAAGATTGGTCTTCCCATCGCGGTTTTCCTGCATCGGCGTTCGGCCAAATTCTCCGCCCCATACCACCAGTGTTTCATCAAGTAAGCCTCGCTGTTTCAGGTCGAGTAACAAGGCGGTTACAGGCTTGTCCATGCTCCTGCATTTATTCACAAAACCATAATCGATCGCAAGATTTTCATCGGTACCATGGCTATCCCATCCCCAGTCGAATAACTGCACAAACCGAACACCTTTTTCTACCAGTTTACGTGCAAGCAAAACATTATTTGCAAAACACGCTTTGTTGGGTTTTGTACCATACATCTCGTGAATATAGTCCGGCTCATCATTGATATTCATCACATCTGGTACTGATATCTGCATGCGGTAAGCCATTTCATACTGAGAGATGCGGGATAATATTTCAGGGTCCTTAAATTCATCATAACTCAATTTGTTGGCTTCATTGATGGCCTCAATAGACGCCTTGCGAAGGTCTCGGTCCATACCCGCGGGATCTTTGATGAACAATACCGGGTCTCCTTCTCCACGGCATTGCACACCCTGGTATACGGACGGAAGAAAGCCGCTGCCCCAAACGCTCTTACCGGCGTCGGGAAATTTTCCGCCGGAGGTTAAAACAACAAACCCGGGCAGGTTATTATTTTCTGTACCCAATCCATACGTTACCCATGAACCCATACTCGGCCTGCCGAGTCGCGGCGTGCCCGTATGCATAAGTAATTGTGCGGGTCCATGATTGAACTGGTCCGTTTGCACTGCCTTCAAGAAGCTGACTTCATCAGCCACCGTTGCAAAATGAGGCAGGTGATCAGATACCCATGCCCCACTCTGTCCGCGTTGTTTGAAATTGGCCTGTGGCCCCATCATCTTTGGCACGCCTCTGATAAATGCGAATTTTTTTCCTTCCAGCAATGACTGGGGGCAATCCTGCCCATCCAGCCGGGCGAGGTCGGGTTTGTAATCGAAAAGCTCCAGTTGCGAGGGTGCCCCGGCCATATGCAGGTAAATCACCGATTTGGCTTTCCCTGGAAAATGCGGCGCACGTGGCAGCAGCGGATTGGCGCTGTTGAAAACATCAGCAGTGCCATCTTTTGCACCTAACCAGTTACAACCACCCAGTAAAGAACCTAATGCCATACCTCCCATACCGAGGAAACAGTCTTTGAAAAAAAGCCTGCGTGTAACCAATTCAAGGCTTGTATCCCGAGCCTCTCTATATATCCTATGGTTATTGCGACTCATGTAGTTTAGTTTTTGGTGATGAATTCATCTGTATTCATCATAGCGCCTGCCACCACTACCAGCGCTGCTGTCTTTGCATCCTGCATGCCCTTGTTAGATCCTGACATCAGCTTGGCCTTGCCGGGCGATGCCGCAAACCGTTTCAAGGCATTGTAATAAAGCCGTACATACACATCCATTTTTTCAGGGGTGATGGGTTTGTACATGGCCAGTTCATATCCTTTGCCTATCTGCTGTTTGAGATTTTCGCCTCCCAGCGACTGCATCCGGTATGCAAAATGCTGCGCCGTTTCTGTATAGGCTGAATCATTCAGCGTTGTTAGAGATTGCAATGGTGTATTGGTACGGATACGTCTTGGCGAACACACCTCACGCGTTGTGCCATCAAAGGTGATCATAGATGGATAAGGCGATGACCTTTTCCAATACGTATACAAAGCGCGCCGGTACTGGTCACAGCTATCACTTTTTTTCCAGGACGCACCGTTCCATGGCGACATCCAGATACCATCAGGCTGGTATGGGAATACACCGGGGCCATACATTTTTTCGCAGAGTAATCCGCTTACTGCCAATGCCTGGTCGCGCAGTTGTTCTGCAGATAAACGAACGCGCGGCCCCCTTGCATAGAATTTATTGAAGGGATCTTTTTCCTGTGCGTTCCTGTCCAGCTTTGCATCCTGCCTGTATGTGGCCGACATAACAATTTCTTTCACCAGTGTTTTTAAATTCCACTTGTAATCGTTCATCAATTTCCAGGAAAGATGGTCAAGCAGTTCTCTATGTGTAGGTGGGATGCCCTGTGTACCCATATCCTCCAGCGTTTCGGCTATACCCTGTCCAAAGAACTGTTCCCAGATGCGGTTAACAATTGTACGCGATGTGAGAGGATTTTTTTTGTCGGTTACCCAAAGCGCCAGGCCAAGACGGTTGCGGGGGGCATTGGCAGGAAGCGAACCCAGTGAGCGCGGCACATCCGGCTGTACCTGTTTGCCTTTTACCAACCAATTACCCCTTTCAAAAACATGCGTGGGACGGAATAATTCAGCCGGGTTATCCATCATGATAGGTGTGATGGTAACATCTTTTGCGTAGAGCAGGTCGAAAAAATATTTTTGTGCTGTGTCATACCCGGGCCTGCCTTTGCCGGGAAAAGGATTGGTAAGAAAAAACCAGTCGAACTGCAAACCGGTTTCCTCCGGAGTTTTCAAATTAGCATTCGTATAAGTAAAATACAGGTGGTGGGCACCAACCGTTGGCGGTATTGTGAAGGAAGCAATCTTCCAGCTACCTTTTGAATCTTCTACGTTAATTGACTGCAGCACGGGTCCATCGGGCTTGTCAAGGTGAACGACCCATTTACCGCCGGGTTTCCATGCAATGTATCGATAGATAACCTGGGAGCGGTTGGTCAATTCCACATTCGCGATGCGGGCAACTCCCTTATTACGCAGCACCAGCCACTTGGTATCTGTGAGGGCACTATTGGTAAGCTGGTCTGCAGCAATGGAATTAATGGCAGGTTCCTGTGTTTTTACAAAACGGGTAAGTTCCTTTTCCCTGTCCTTTCCATTTTCCTGCAGCCATTTTTTCAGCTTCTGGTATTTTATGCTATCCGCGTTATGGTATTCACGCAACAAAGGATAATCGTTATACGTGTCTTCATCCCGGGTATTATTGAAGAAGGCCATAAACTTATAGTACTCTTCATGGCGGAAGGGATCATAGGGATGACTATGGCACTGCACACAACTGAATGTGGTACCCATCAATGCTTCCCAGGTAGTATTTACACGGTCGATGATGGCAGCGGTACGAAACTCTTCATTTTCTGTTCCACCCTCGTCATTTGTCATCGTATTGCGATGAAAAGCGGTGGCGAGAAATTCGGCATCACCGGGATCGGGTAACAGGTCGCCTGCCAACTGCTCTATCAGGAATTCGTTATAAGGTTTGTTCTCGTTAAAAGCTTTTATGAGCCAGTCCCGGTATCGCCAGATAGAGCGCCAGTCATCGCGTTCATATCCTTTGGTGTCTGCATAACGCGCAAGGTCCATCCAGGTAGCCGCCCATCGTTCACCATAATGTGGTGATGCAAGCAGCGTATCCACTAATTTCTCATAAGCATCAGCGCGTGAATCCTGGAGGAAATGTGCTGCAATTGCAGGAGGCGCGGGCATACCGGTAATGTCCAGACTAACTCTTCGTAGCAGGCTGGCTTTGTCTGCCTGGACAGAGGGATTAAGACCCTGCTCCTGCATCCGGGCGTAGGTAAAGGCATCAATAGAATTATGCACCCATTTTTTTCCACCGGTAACACCAAAGAACCAATTGTCAACTTTGGGAACCTCTGTTTTTTCAACCGGTACATAGGCCCAGTGATCACCCCATTTTGCACCTTCTTTAATCCATTGTTTTAAAGTGCTCACTTCTTTATCACTAAGGGGTTCATGGCGGTAAGGCATTCTTTCTTCAGGATCTGTAAGAGAAAGCCTGCGGATCATTTCACTATTGCCCGGGTCACCGGGAATGATAGCGGCTTTACCGGACTTGTTAATTTCCAGCGCATCCGCACGAAACAATAAGCTGAAACCACTCTGGCGTTTTACACCACCATGGCAGGTAATACATTTTTTATTGAAGATGGGCTTAACCTCGGCATTAAAATCAACCGGGGAGCTGCTCATGAGCGACATAGAAAAAATAACCCCGGTAACAAGTACCAGCAGGATCAGCAATTTTTTCCATTGATGCAGGAATCTCATGGCGACGGCGATAGGCCCAACAAGGTAGGAAAAAGTTGAGAGTTTAGAATGATGAGTTATGAGTTAAACCTCTATTTTTCACTCCTAATTTATAGTTCATAATTCTTCACTCTCCACTGCCTGCCTTACCTGACTTTCTTACCGCCAACATACGTGGCGGTCACTTTTATAGTAAGGATCTCGGTTTCCGGCACTTTCATAAGGTCTTTGTCGAGAATAATGAAATCGGCTTTTTTGCCTGCTTCCAGGCTACCTACTTCCGTTTCGAGGAAACCGGCTTTGGCGGCCCAGATGGTCATGCCGCGGATTGTTTCTTCGCGGGTGAGTGCATTTTCAATTTGAAAACCACCGGCAGGAAAACCTTTAGCGTCTTT
Organism: Chitinophagaceae bacterium; assembly: GCA_031424835.1. Classification (GTDB taxonomy): domain Bacteria; phylum Bacteroidota; class Bacteroidia; order Chitinophagales; family Chitinophagaceae; genus Sediminibacterium. The sequence continues at coordinate 4,256 of JANPIE010000037.1, read as the reverse complement.
ACGGGCAACAGCGGCGAGAAAAGTTTTGAAAGGAGAGATGTCTTCAACAGGAAAATCAGTACCCAGTGCTATCCATCCATTCTGTTGTAACAATTGTTTGAAAGCATAGCCGCCTTTTAATCTTTCTTTACCCAGTCTCTCTTCTGCCCAATACATATCACTGGTTGCATGGGTAGGCTGCACAGAGGGAACGATACTGGCAGATCCAAATAAATTAAAATCGGCCTGGTTAACAATCTGCGCATGTTCGATACGCCAGCGCTTTTCATTTTTTCCACCCAGGTATTTATTATAAATGCTGAGTATCTCGCGGTTAGCACTGTCGCCAATGGCATGTGTACACATTTGAAACCCGGAGGCGACCAATACTTTTGCGAGTGAATCATAATGCGATTTGTTGCGTAATAAAAATCCCTGCCAGCCTGCTTTGTCATTGTAAGGTTGCAATAAACATGCACCACGGCTACCCAATGCACCATCAGCATATACCTTAAATCCTTTTACGAATAATTTATCTGTTTTGTAAGGACCCGTTGCGAGGTATTTTGTAAGGTTTTCGTCGTTATCGCTTAGCATCACATACAAACGCATATCAAGCTTGCCTGATTTCTGCAGCGCGTCAAGGGCCTCAACGTCCTGGTAACTGATACCGCAGTCGGTAACAGTTGTCAACCCCTGGTCAAAACAATTTTTTTGTGCGGCCTGTAGCCAGCTGATATAAGTTTCTTTGGTGGCGTCGGGAATTTGCTGGTATACTTTGTTATCGGCATTGTCTATCAATACACCGGTTAGTTTTCCATTCTTAGTTTCGATAGATCCGCCTGTTAATGTCTGCCCGGGTGCGATACCGGCCATATCAAGCGCTTTCTGGTTGGCGATGGATGCATGGCCATCCACCCTCGTAATGATCACCGGCCTGTCTGGGAACAGCGTATTCAATACTTCATTGGTAGGAAAGGATTTACCGGGCCAGCGGTTCTGGTCCCATCCGCGCCCCTGTATCCAGTTAATATCCGGATGTTTGTCTGCGAAGTCTTTGATGCGTGCAACCGTTTCCTCCCAGGTATTCGTGCCAAAAAGATCTACCTGGAACAATGAACGGCCATACCCAACAAAATGCGCATGTGCATCTATAAAACCAGGATATACCGGTGCCCCTTTGGCATCAATACTTTCATCTGTGCTGTATTTTTTAAGTATTTCCTCATTGGTACCTGTAGCGAGGATCTTTCCGTCCCTCACAGCCATGGCTTCTGCTGTACTGAAGGTTTTATCAACCGTATAAATCACCGCGTGGTGAATGATCTTGTCCGCTTTGTCGCGGGAACAGGAAACGAACATACCCAGGGAAAGCAGGCCCAGCAGAAGTCTCATAAGAGCAGTTTAGGGAATAAAGATAAGTGCAGGAACAATAGTAAGTACGAAGTATGAAGTACGAAGTACGAACGATATACCTCGTTATTGAAAACTTCGTACTTCGTACTTCGTATTTCGTACTTAACACCTCGTACTTATTTCAAAAGTTCACAGGGCTTCAAGCCGGTATGTTTTTTGAACGCGGCGGAAAAATGAGATATGGAAGAATAGCCGAGCAGTGCGGATACGTCAGTTACACTTAGTCCTTTTTCGTACAGCAGGTATTTGGCGTGTTCCATTCTTTGTTGTTGGTAGAAATCGAATATCGTGGTACCAAAAACTTCTTTGAAACCTTTTTTCAGGTAACATTCATTCATGGCCACTTTACGGCTAAGCTCCTTGATGGTAATGGGATCTCCGATATGTTGCAACAAAATTTCACGGGCCTGGTAAATACGGTCACGGCCACTTTCATCTGCGAGGAATTTGCAACTGAAGCCTTCTTCTTTTTCGTCTACCAGGCATTCCAGGCTGTACAGTAACAGCTCATGCATTTTGGCATTCACAAAAATATTCTCCAGTGCACCCGAATAACTGTGATTCAGCAAGGCATCCAGTGTATTTCTTTTGCGGCTGCAAAGAGGAAATGTTTTGGTAAATGCGTGCGGATGTTTAAAAGCGAGTACTTCGTCTTTCCGGTTGCTCAGTTTTACGTTGTGCACAAACTGACGAAGAAAAGTTGCCGTAAAATGGAAAGTGAAAACATCCACTGTCTGGTGCTTACCGCTGCAATTATTGGTAGGCAGTTCGGTGCATTTGGCGCAGCTTTTCTCTTCGCAATAGCGGTTGCCGGTAATGCAGTAACGGAGTTCCATATAGTTCTCCGCCGGCTTCTTTGTATTGTAATGGTATACCAGCATACCGGTATCCTCCGCCACCCATTGGTGCTGGGCATAATAACGCCGAATATTGTATTGAATTGAGCCGGGAATATGCTGCTCTTTTTCATACAAAAGGTCCATGCTGGGTTCTATCCCACCACGTTGCGACAGTTTCAATATGTCCATTACCTGAATCATCGAACTGCAAATTTAATGTATAAACATCTATTTACAAGTCATCTAATTGTCACAGCTTCAAAACCACCCCTTTTTGGCCCCGGAACAGGGCCCTCGATTGGGGAAAACTAGGCTTGTTCCTATGGCAAAAAACCCTTTATTTTCATTAGCTTTGCACACTTCCCGAAAATCACCTAAAACATAGGATTTACAAGCATTTATGAGCCAGGAAACATTGAACACAAATGAGGCCCAGAACAGGAATTACGGGGCCGACAGCATACAGGTACTGGAAGGATTGGAAGCGGTAAGAAAAAGACCCGCGATGTATATTGGGGATGTGGGTGTGAAGGGCCTTCACCACCTGGTATATGAGGTAGTTGACAATTCCATTGATGAGGCCCTTGCAGGGTACTGCAAAAACATATCGGTAGCCATTCATGAAGACAATTCCATCAGCGTGGAAGATGATGGACGTGGTATCCCTACCGGCATCAATACCAAGGAACAGAAAAGCGCTCTTGAGATCGTAATGACCGTGCTGCATGCCGGTGGTAAATTTGATAAAGACACTTACAAAGTATCAGGGGGTTTGCACGGTGTGGGGGTGAGTTGCGTGAATGCCCTTAGCACCGACCTGCATGTGACCGTTAACCGTGAAGGAAAAATATTTGAACAGCAATACAAAATCGGGGTACCGCAATACAAGGTAAGAGAGATTGGTACGAGTGACCGTACCGGTACGCGTGTACATTTCTGGCCCGACCATACCATCTTCCAGGAAACCGTTTACAAGCGGGATATCCTGGAGGGGCGTCTTCGTGAACTCTCCTATCTCAATAAACGCATCCGTATAAAGATCACTGACCTACGTGAGAAAGATGAGGACGGAAATTTTTATACCAAAGAATTTTACAGCGAAGGTGGTATCGTGGAGTTTGTGCAGATGCTCGATAAAAATGGAAACAGAAACTCGCTGATCGCTGAGCCGTTGTATGTAGAAGGGCATGACGCAGTGAGCAATGTTGCCGTAGAAGTAGCACTTACCTATAACGACGATTTCAAAGAACACATTTTTTCCTACGTCAACAACATCAATACGATTGAAGGCGGTACCCATGTAACGGGATTCAGGCAGGCATTGACCCGGGTATTCAAAACCTACGGCGATAAAGAAGGTCTTTTTGAGAGAGCGAAAGTTACCGTAGAAGGCGATGATTTCCGCGAAGGGTTAAGCGCCATCATCTCGGTAAAAGTGCCGGAACCACAGTTCGAGGGACAAACAAAAACCAAACTGGGAAACAGCGAAGTGAGCGGCATTGTACAAACTACCGTGGCCCGCGCGCTGGAAGCTTATCTGGAGGAAAATCCGAGAGAGGCAAAGAATGTTATTTCAAAGATTATCCTTGCCGCACAGGCAAGGGTTGCGGCTAAAAAAGCCCGCGATATGGTGCAGCGCAAAACCGTTTTAAGCGGTGGCGGCTTACCGGGAAAATTATCCGATTGCAGTGAAAGGGATCCTGAAAAATGTGAACTATACCTGGTGGAAGGTGATTCTGCGGGCGGTACTGCCAAGCAGGGCCGCAACAGGAGTTTCCAGGCCATCCTGCCATTACGCGGTAAAATTCTGAACGTTGAAAAAGCGATGGAACACAAGATCTATGAGAACGAAGAGATCCGCAACATGTACACCGCACTCGGCGTAACAGTAGGCACACCCGAAGACCCAAAAGCGCTGAACATTGTAAAGCTGCGGTACCATAAAGTGATCATCATGACGGATGCTGATGTGGATGGTTCGCATATCGCAACGCTGATCCTGACTTTTATTTTCCGTTATAT
>JANPIE010000036.1:0-26651 GCA_031424835.1 Chitinophagaceae bacterium | reverse complement strand
CTGTAGCGAGAACGAGATTTGAACTCGTGACCTCAGGGTTATGAATCCTGTGCTCTAACCAACTGAGCTACCTCGCCGGTTGCCAGCTTTCGCTGACGGGCTGCAAATATAGGGGGTTTGGGGAAAAGGGTACATTCTAGTAAGCCAAAAGTTTGTGGATCCTGTCTACCAGTTTGGCAGGGGTTGGCAACATAGCCGCTTCCAGGGCCGTGTGGATGGGTACAGCAGGCAGGTTAAGTGCTCCCAGCACTTCCACCTTTGCATCCAGAAAATGAAAACAATTATACGCGATACGGTGTGCCAGTGACTCTGCAAAGGAATTATTCTGCTGTTCCTCGCTAAGCACCAGGGCTTTTCCGTGACGTTTCACCGCCTCAAATACCATGGTTTCATCCAGCGGAAACAGGGTGCGAAGGTCAATGATCTCGAGCTGACCCGGCAATTGTTCTGCGGCAGCTTTGGCCCAGTAAACGCCCATACCGTAAGTGACTATGCACACGGTATCTCCAGCCTTGATTTTCGCTGGATCGGCCTCTTTTATACGGCAGGCTTTACCCAGCGGCAGCACATAATCTTTTGCGGGTTCAATGGTGCGGGCATCATCGGTACCGGGCACTTTGCTCCAGTACAATCCCTTGTGCTCGAGCATGACAACGGGATTCGGATCAAGAAAAGCGGCTTTCATCAATCCCTTCATATCTGCAGCATTGGAGGGATAGGCTATCTTGATTCCTTTCACAGACAACAACGTGGTTTCTATGCTGCCGCTATGGTAAGGCCCGCCGCCGCCATAGGCACCGGTAGGTACGCGCAATACCATCTGCACAGGAAATTTCCCGTTCGATAAATAGCAGGATTTAGAGATCTCGGTAATCAATTGGTTAAGACCGGGATAGATATAATCTGCAAACTGTACTTCCACAATGGGTTTGATGCCCAGTGCTGAGAGCCCCACGGTAGATCCTACTATATATGCCTCCTGGATGGCCGTATTGAAAACCCTTTCCGGGCCGAATTTATCACCCAGTGTGGCAGCTTCGCGGAATACACCCCCGAGGCGGGCACCCACATCCTGTCCGTATAGCAAGGCTTCCGGGTAGTCAGTAAGAATCTCTTCAATTGCATGCAGCGCCGCATCAACCATCATCACTTTTTCTCCTGACTTTGATACGCGCTGCCCGCGTTCTTCCTTAACAGGCGTGGGTGCAAAAACATGCTGTTCCACGGAGTGTTTATCCGGATCAGGTGCTTTCTGCGCAGAACCAAATGCGACCCCCAGTTTTTCACTCACTTCATTTTCCAATGCTTTCAGCGATTCCTCTGTATGTCCGGCTGAGGCCAGTAATGCCCGCAGCCTGGGTAGCGGATCGGCAACCGATTGCCGGGTAAGATCATCGCGATCGCGGTAAAATTCTTTTCTTACACCACTTGTATGGTGTCCTAATAAAGGAACTGCGGCATGCACCAGCACCGGTTTTCTTTGCGTACGTGCATGGTCCATTGCCAGTTCCATGGTTTCATAGCTACGCAGAAAATCATTGCCATCACACTGCATTCTTTTTAACCCTTTAAAACCCGCGGCATATTCAAAAGCATTCATGGTGCGGATCTCGCCGGCTGTTGCGCTGATGCTCCATTCATTGTCCTGCACCAGGTATACTATGGGCAATTGTTTCAACACAGCAAACTGCAGGGCCTCGCTTACCTCGCCTTCGGATACGCTTCCATCCCCCAGTGAACATACCACTATGGGTAATTTGCCATCGGCTGATCTGCGCAATAAATCCGACCCGGTATGTTCCAGGAATTGTATGCCCTGGGCTATACCTGTTGTGGGTATGGATTGCATGCCGGTGGCACTGCTTTGGTGAATGATAGAGGGCCTGGTATTGTCGCGGTTATTGGGGTGGCAATAATAGGAGCGCCCACCGGAAAAGGGATCATCTCTTTTGGCGAGCAACTGCAACATCAGTTCATAGGGACTAAACCCCATGGAAAGCAGCATACTGTCGTCGCGGTAATACGGGCTAACCCAATCGCAGGGCAATAACTGCATACCCGTGGCAATCTGTATAGCTTCATGACCACGGGAAGTGGAATGAACATATTTACATACCTGCCTGTTGGCATCATAAATATCCGACATGGTTCTTGCCGTAACCATCAGTTTGTAAGCATCCAACAATATTTGGGGCGTGAGCATCTGGCAATCTGGTTATGGGCAATGATAGAACTTTCTGTTGAGATTTTACGGGGAGAAGCGGTTAGCTATTAGCCATTAGTGGTTAGCAGATATTTAAAATAATGCGCAGGCATTAAAGTTAGCTACCCACAGCTAATGGCTAACGCCTAAAAGCTAAAAAACTTATTTTATCTCCAGCGCAAACATCTTCTCCTTCTCATAAAAACCTTCCAGCAGGTCATTGGTTACGCATTCGCCTACGCCGGCGGGTGTGCCGGTATAGATGAGGTCGCCGATATTGAGTGAGAAATACTGGGAGATATTGGCGATGATTTCCTGAAAGGAAAAGATCATATCCGTTGATGTGCCGGCCTGCACCTGCTCACGGTTTTTTTGCAGTGAAAAATTGATCGGCGTGTTTCGAAGTTCGGGGGTAAGGTCAATCCATTTACCAATGATGGCGGAGTTATCCCAGGCTTTGGCTTTTTCCCAGGGCAACCCTTTTTTCTTCAGCTCGGCCTGTATGTCGCGCGCGGTAAAATCGATCCCTATGGTGAATGCATCAAAATATTTATCTGCCGTATCCGGATCAATGTATTTTCCGTTCTTGCAAATACGCAATACAATCTCTACCTCATAGTGCAGCTCATTAGAAAACTCGGGATAATAAAAAGGGGCATTCGACTGCATGAGCGCAGTCTTGGGTTTCATAAAGATCACGGGCTCTTCGGGCACCTCGTTTCCCAATTCTTTGGCATGGTCGGCATAATTACGTCCAACACAGAAGATTTTCATGGTATCAATTTTTTAAAATAGTAATCAAATAACCCGGGCCGCCCTAAGGCAGGTTTCGGATAATGGACGGTTACTTGTATTATATTTCCCTAACAAAAATACTGAATAGCTATTCTGTCTTATGCAAATATCAGTGTATTTGCCATATTCATGGTTCTTTCCAGGCCTATTGTAGCAAAAGATTCTATGATCCCGCAGCACTTTTCTATTTTCTGCTCAACCAGGGGTATTTCTTCTGAACGCCAGCGGCCCAGTACAAATTCTACCTGTTTTCCTTTGGGAAAATCGTTGCCGATACCAAAGCGTAGTTTAGGATATTGATCCGTGCCCAATGTAAGCTGGATATCCGACAGGCCGTTATGCCCCGCATCGCTACCGGAACCCCGAAGCCTCAGTTTATTAAGGGGCAGCGCCAGGTCATCTACAACGGTAAGGGTATTGCCCAGTTCAATCTTTTCCCTGTCCATCCAGTATTTAAATGCTTTGCCGCTCAGGTTCATAAAAGTTGTGGGCCGGATGCAGATGAAAATGCGTCCTTTCCATTTGATCTCTGCTACATCTGCGAGCCGGTCGTTGCGAAAAAACGCGCCATGTTTCAATGCAAATGCATTCACCACATCGAAACCGATATTGTGCCGTGTATGACGATATTCGTCACCAATATTACCTAATCCAACTACCAGGAACTTGCTCATACGATAATTCAAAAGTAACCTGTTGGTATCTATTTACAAAAGTCCGCTGTGCACATCCCATAGATTTGATGGCAGTTGGTATGACCCTCTCCCGCTTACACAATGCAATACGGTTTGGCGCTGCCTCGGTTTTGTTGCATTAGAGGAAGCAATGCGCATAAAAAAACCCGGCTTATCACCGGGTTTTTTCTGATACAGTACAAAGTACCGCTTATTTTTTCTTCTCTTCTTTTGTTGCTGTTGCTTCTTCCTGTTTCAACTGACGTGTCAATACCACCGAAGCGATAGGGATACGTGGTGAGTTCAGGATTTCCATACCGTCTACTTTCACATCTTCCACGCGGATGTTTCCGTTAAGGTCAAGGTTGGTAATGTCTACCGTAATGGTTTCCCTGAGGTCTTTAGGCAGCGCCTTCACTTTCAGAGATTTCATTTTGGTAACCAGTTTACCACCACCTTTCACACCAATGGAAACGCCGGTAAATTTTATAGGCAGGGTTGCCACCACTTTTTTGTCGCCTACCAGTTCAAGCAGGTCAACATGTATCAGCGAATCCTGCACTTTATCAAACTGCAGATCTTTGAGGATACATTTGTAGGTTTTGCCCTCTACACTAACATCGGCCAACTGAAATTCACCAGTGTACACTAAAGGCTTGAAAGCCTTTGCAGAAGCGTAAAAATTTACCTCCTGAGCACCCCCGTAAATTACACCCGGCACATTTTCCTGAGAGCGAATCTGGCGGGCGGCTTTTTTGCCATGCTCGGTCCTCAGGTGACCTTCGATTGTAATTGTTTTCATGATTTGTTTTTTGGACGGCAAAAGTAAGGCAATTAATAATTAGTAATTGATAATTAATAATTAAATAGAAACCAACATGTAACTATATAATAATCAGCTAATTATTAATTATTAATTTTTAATTATCAATTACTTATCCCTTCCCCTGAGCTGGGAGTGTATAAACAGGCTGGTAATGCTCTTGTTTTCATAGGCATTGCGGATAGCAATGGCAAACAGGTCGGCAACGGAAATCACCTTTATTTTGGGACTGTCCTGTTTTAAGGGAATGGTGTCGCACACCACCAGTTCTTCCAGTACACTGTTTTCAATGTTCTCATAGGCTTTGCCGCTGAGTACGGGGTGTGTAATAAGGGCGCGAACGCTGCGGGCCCCTTTATCTTTCAGCAATCCTGCGGCTTTGGCAAGGGTGCCGCCCGTATCGCAGATATCATCTACCAGGATCACATCTTTGTCTGTTACATCACCTATCACAACCATACTGGCAATTTCATTGGCGCGCTTACGGTGTTTATCACAAATCACCATTTCTGCATTGAAGTAGCTGGCAATTTCACGAACGCGGTTGGTACTGCCCACGTCGGGTGCGGCGAAAGAGAGATTGGGCAGTTTAAGCTGCTCTATATAAGGTATAAAGATGGCGGAACTATCGAGGTGATCCACGGGCACATCAAAAAATGCCTGTATCTGTGGTGCATGCAGGTCCATGGTAATGATCCTGTCAGCGCCTGCAGCCTCCAGCAACGTAGCGATGAGTTTGGAACCGATGGCCACACGGGGTTTGTCTTTCCTGTCCTGGCGCGCAAAACCATAATACGGAATTACGGCGATGATCCGGTAGGCGCTTGCGCGCTTGGCAGCATCGATCATCAGCAAAAGTTCCATCAGGTTGTCTGTAGGCGCGTAGGTACTCTGTACCAGGAAAACATAATCGCCACGGATACTTTCGAGAAAGATCGGCTGGAACTCTCCGTCACTGAATTTCTGAATATTGATCTTACCGATAGTGGCACCAAAGCGCTGCGCAATTTTTTCAGCCAGCCGTTGCGAACCAGTGCCTGAAAATATCTTGACAGATGGATTCATAATAGTGAGGAGTGTGCAGCGAAGATAGAGATTAGGATAAGAAATTGTAATTTGATTATACACTAAATTTTGACTATGCGGAAATTTTCTATCAAGGATTGGGCTGAAGATGACCAACCCAGAAAGAAGCTGCTGAACAAAGGGGCTGTCTCACTCAGCAATTCAGAGTTGCTGGCCATACTGATCAATAACGGAACGCAGAACCAGTCTGCACTGGATGTGGCCCAGGCACTGCTGCGGTCGGCAGACAATGACCTGCAAAAGTTAGCATCGCTAAGTATCAGGGAAATGGTTAAGCAGAATATAAAGGGTTTTGGTGAGGCCAGGGCCATACTGCTCACCGCGGCGCTGGAGCTGGGCATTCGCAGATCCGCGGTAATTAGCAGGAAGGACCATATCACACGCAGCAGTGATATAGCCGATTATCTCCGCGCCAACCTGGAATACAGCCAGAAAGAAATATTTGCCGTGGTGTTCCTGAACAGGGGAAATAGAATCATGCACATAGAAAATATCAGCGAAGGGGGCCTAACCGGCACCGTTGCCGACCCAAGGATCATACTGAAAAAAGCCCTGGAAAATAATGCTACCGCGCTTATTCTCTGTCACAACCATCCCAGCGGCAATCTGCGTCCAAGCAGTGCCGACGAACTGCTCACGCAAAAAATAAAAAACGCCGCCGCTTTCCTCGACATCCGCATCATGGACCATATCATTGTAAGCAATGAAGGGTATTTTAGTTTTGCTGATGAAGGAATGCTTTGACAGTCTGGAGTCCGGAGTTTGTAGTCTGGAGTTGTTATTGATTAGTAGTTAATCGTCAACAACTATCAACAACAAAGTCACAACAACCCCAGACCACAGACTCCAGACTTCAGACTGCCTCTACGCTTGCGCCGTAGGCCCGCCGAAATTCATGGGGATTTCTATGTGTTCAAGGTCTTTGATGGCGCCGTTGGCGGCTTCATAGCGCTGGATATTTTCTTCCAGGGCCTTCATAAAGCGTTTGGCGTGCATGGGGGTAAAGATGATTCTCGACTTAACGCGGCTCTTGGGTGTGCCGGGCATGACGTTCACAAAATCGATAACGAATTCTGCGTTGCTGTGGGTGATGATGGCCAGGTTGGCATAGGAGCCTTCGGCTACTTCTTCACTGATCTCAATATTCAATTGTGCATTGGGTTGCGGTTCCATGTGTTGTGATTGTGAGCAAATGTATTGAAAAGAACAAGGTAAAATAAGAAGGCCGGCAAAATTGCCGGCCTTCTGTAAGCTATAGTAATATCTTCCTGTCAGTAATTAATCTACATCCCAGAATAACCTGGTGCTAAACACATCGATACCTGTTGGTACGTTTGCATTTGAACCAGATTCTGTATTGGGATAGAAGAAACGCAAAGGCCTGTTGGTACCAGTTACCGTATTTGCCTGTGGTGTAACCGGCAAATTGGATTTCCTGTACTCGGTCCATGCTTCCAGTCCACTGAAGTTAGTCAGAGCCAGCCATTTCTGAATGGCAATTGCACGGAGTTTATCGGTAGAAGCTGTCCATGATGCATCTGCAATACCACTATTCAGCAATACGTTTGCCTGGGTAGTTGCATTCGGTACACCGAGGGCACGGAAGGATTGCCTTACACCCTCTTCATAATAAGACTGCGCGGTACCCGGCAGTGTAACCGCAGGGAAACGTTGTTTTGCTTCGGCCAGTGAAAACTGTACTTCTGCAGCAGTCATCAGCACAACAGGCTTATTAAACTGTCCTTTTACCAAAAGGCTTGGCCCGATCCATGAAGACGCCGGCGCTGTAAAACCTGAGGCAATTCCAAAAGGAACACCTACATAGTTACTTACAATTTCTGCCTGCGTACTAACACCTGGGGTTGCACCGTTTTCACCGCCTCTTGCATACGCAATCCGCTTTAAACGGAAAGTATCATTGGCAGCGATCAGCACATCGAAGAGGAATTTGGTTGGACGCGGATAACGACCCAAACTTCTTGCAGCACCATTGGCATCATAACCCCACCTGTCATAGATAGGGTTGGTTTTGCCCGCAGTGGCCACGTAAAACGAAGGTCCGCCTACACCCACTTCTTCACCGGTTACAAAACCGCTTCCTTCTGTTACAATTTTATTTATTTCAGTAACAATGTAGCTATCACGGCCGGCTATACGCGACTGGTGCATTAACAGGCGCAGTTTAAGCGAATTGGCAAACCGTACCCATTTAGTGGTATTACCATTGTAAATGATGTCGGCCGATGCAAAAGCGCTTGCAAAAGCGTTTGCCTTCAGATCGGTAATTGCCTGGTCCAGCAAAGTGATCAATGCCTCATATACCGCTTTCTGGTCATCAAATTTTGGAGCCAGTGAAGCCACGCCTTTCAAAGCGTCGGTATAAGGAACATTACCGTACATATCTACCAGTGCCTGGTAAACATAAGCCTTCATAACCTTGGCGGGTCCTTTAAAATAAGGCTGCCCGGAAGCGTCAGAATTCTTGATTACATACTCATAATCCTGCAGGTTGTCAAACAACCCATCCCAATAGTTAAAATCACCATTGGTGAACTGGTAACTAAAGGTAGTTGGACTTAAAATGTATGAGCTGGATTGTGTCCACTGACCGGACCAGTAGGAGCCTATTTCATTAGGGCTGACCATACTGTTGGCAGTGGTATTCTGGGCGTTCGTTAATACGAAAGCCGGGGTGGCGGTTGGTAAGCTGTTAGGGTTGGTGTTGACATCCAGGAAAGATTTTTTACATCCTGTTGCCAATATCAGGGCCGCTAACGCTGCTGTGTATAATGGTTTGAATTTCATATTCAGAATTTTTTATTTAGTCAACTTTTCTTTAGAATATCAGGTTCAGGTTGATACCATACTGGCGTACAGGTGGTGTCTGGTTGGTATTGTTGATACCAATACCGTTGCCGGTAGTGAAACTGAACTCAGGATCCGTATAGAAATTTGATTTGTCGATGATGGTGAACAGGTTTCTTCCATAAACCGATACACTTGCACCTGTAAACACTTTCGTTTTGGCGATCAGGTTAGTAGGCAAAGTGTATGCCAGATTGATGTCACGAAGCTTGATAAACCATCCTGGAGTCACAAAGTTTTCAGAAATCAGGCGATAGTTATCTACCCATAAGCCATACTCGGGTTCACGAACATTTACGTTGTTGTCAACGATTTTGCCGGTACCATCAAGGTAAGCTGAGTTAGGGAATACATGAGGAGCCCGGTTTTCTGTCCATTTGCCTGATCCGGTAAAGGTCATCTGTCTGCCAAGGTCACTATAGATTACGTTTCCACCACGGTATTCAAAGTTGAATGTGAGGGAAAGATCTTTGTAAGCTACTTTGGAACCAAAGCCCACCATATGACGTGGCAGTGTGCTTCCACGGTTAGATAATACGGTATTTCTTAAAGGATAACCGGAAGTACTGTTCACCAGTCTTCTGCCAGAACCGTCAGAAGCATATACATAGCCATCAGACTTCAGTAACGGGAAGCGCTCTCCTTTGATTACGTTGGTATTTGCATAAGCATAACCACTAACCAGGAACTGGTCAACACCAGGATACAATTCCACTACTTTGTTATCATTATAAGAGTAACGGAAGTTCAGATCCCATTTCAGTGAACGGGCACGCAGTATCTGAACTTTCAGGTCTGCTTCATAACCCCAGTTTTTTGCTTCACCCACGTTAATTACGAGGTTAGAGAAACCGGTAGTATTGGGGATCCTTACGGTAACCACCTGGCCCTTGGATGTTTGCGTATAGGCAGAAACATCAAGGTTCACGCGGTTATTAAACAACTGCAGTTCCGCACCGGCTTCGTAAGAAGTTACGAACTCGGGTTTCAGGTTTGCATCAGGCAAAACGTTACCTACTGATAAACCTACGAGGTTACCATAAGGGAAACCGGCACCGTTTGGATAGGTAAGGTCAAGTCCATACAGGTTGATGTTATCGTTTCCGTTTTTGTTAACGTTTGCACGAAGTTTCAGGTAATTAAGGTTCCTGCTTTTTAAAGTAGGAATCGCATCCGTTGCAATAAATGAAACGGCTACACCATAATAAGGATAAGAGTAAGAGCTTGTAGGCCTGTCTGCTTTAAAGAACCTTGATGTTGCATCGTAACGGAAAGTACCGTTGATGATCAGGAAGTCTTTATAGCTGGTGCTGAGGTCAGCATAGTAACCGTACTTACGCTCAAGCGTATTGCTTTCACCACCACCTAACTCACCCTGCCTGTTGGATACGTTGTATACATCCGGTACCACAACAGAGCTGGAGCTTACGGAAATGGATTTGGTTCTGCGCTGGTAAATGCTGAAACCGGTAATCAACCTGTTGGCGAACTGACCGATATCTTTCTTAAACTGTAACTGAAACTCGTTGTTGATTACGTTTTCTGTATTGGAGAAATCGGAAACACCACCAAGGATATCAGTGCCAGCCCTGTCTATACCATCATAGTCATTTGCATAATCCCAGGGAGCGGGAACAAATGCGCTGTTTTTTGCCCAGTCACTATACAGGAACTTTCCGGTTCTTGCTTTACCGTTACGGGTATTGTTCATTACACCCAGCTTATTATAAATATTAAGCCATGTGAACGCATGATAATTCAGCTCAAAGTTACCCTGCACATTGGCATCCTGGTAATTCTGGCGGTTGTTATCCTTATTAAAGTTAGGATTGTTGTAGTAGTCATTGAAATAACCGTTCGGATTGGCAAACTTGTTATTCCTCCAGTCCCTGTACTCGTGCACCGGGATATGGGCAGCCGTATTGATCAGGTCGCTATAAAAGTCTGCAGTTGTTCTGTCAAAAGCCGCCTGAACATAAGACGCGTTAAAACCTGCACTCAGCTTACCATATTCTTTGGTAGCGGCAATTCTAACACCTGTACGCTCACTTTTATCCAATGGAACAATACCGTTGATTTTATTGTTCTCAACAGACATATAAAAGGTACCATTGTCATCGCCGCCCTGGAAACTAACCTGGTTATTGGTTGAAACGCCAATGTCAAATGATTTGCGGCGCGCATTGGGAATGGCTGCATAGGGTAAGATGTTTTTGCTACCATCTTCCAGTACCCGGCCTATGATCCTAGGCTGACCATCGAACGCATCACCATACTGCTGGTTTTCAAAAGGACGCCAGTTATCTTTCATACGATCAAGATAATTGGATTTGTATCCGGCTTGACCAAAAGAAGTTGAGTAATGTGAACCATTACCATACTTGTCCTGGAACTGTGGTAAGAAGCTGATCTGGTCGAAGTTGGTAGAATTGGTAAAGGCAACTTTCAATTTACCTTTTGTTCCTTTTTTGGTAGTGATTACGATCGCACCATTAATACCGGCAGATCCATAGAGCGTTGCCGCCTGTCCGCCCTTAAGGATAGACACGTTCTCAATATCATTGGGGTTAATCAGCGCCAGTACGGTAGAGGTAGTTTGCATACCGTCTAATACCACCAGGGCTTCATTATTACCCGTAAGTGAACGGTAACCACGCAATACCACTTTTACAGAAGGATCAACGCTGTTGTTTACGTTATAAATAGCCAGACCGGAAACTTTACCGGAAAGGGCCTGTGCCAGTTGCGGTGATTTTCCCACGTTGATCTCTTCGTTAGAAACCCTTGCATAAGAATAACCGATTTCCTTGGCTTTCTTCTTAATGCCCTGGGCTGTTACCACAACAGATTCCAGTTCATTAACCTGTCGGCCTAAACTGATGTCCATGCTGGTAGATTTACCTACCCGCTGTTCAACTTCGCTAAAACCAACGGCACTGAATACCAGTACCTGGTTTTCCGCAGCACTGATCCGGAAGCTACCATTCTGGTCGGCTACCGTAGCAATGTTTGTTCCTTTGATTTTTACAGATACACTAGGGACAGGTGCGCCCTGGTCATCTTTTACGGTACCCGTAACTACGCGTACCTGGGCGGTGGAAGCTATGGAAAAGCATAGCAATCCCACCAGGAGGGTGGATACAATTTTCTTCATGTTTTTAGTTTTTGGATAAACTTTTGAGTGGGCTAATATAGCTAATTGATGCAAAACGTTAAAAAAAAACTAATTTCTACGTTTTTTACAATCAGTTAACAACCCGGATCCAGTGGAATAGACCACAGAACAGGGGTATATGCTGCGCAAAATCGCAAATAATAGTTAATAGAATATATCTATATATATAGTAACTTATTGTTCAAAATAAATAATAAATACTAATATATATTGGTTACCGCTTATCCATTTGAGAGATTGTCGGAAAAAACCAGCATTAATAAGGCAATTCAGATATTTTTGCGGATATGATAGTACTGGATGGAAAAATCGCCTCGGCAGCGGTAAAAGAGATCATACAAAGGGAAACCAGGCTCCTGCTGGACGCCGGAAAACGGGCCCCGCACCTGGCCGCCATTCTGGTGGGTAATAACGGTGCCAGCGAAACCTATGTGGCCAGCAAAGTAAAGAACTGTGAAGAAGTGGGCTTCCGTTCTACATTGGTACGCCTGGACCAGGATGTTCCCGAAGCGGTACTGCTGGAAGCCATAGCTGACTTGAATAAAGATCCGGAAGTAGATGGTATCCTGGTGCAATTGCCGCTACCCAAACAGATCAGCGAACAAAAAGTAATTGAAGCGATAGACCCTTCAAAAGATGTGGATGGTTTTCACCCCAGCAGCGCAGGGAAACTGGTTCAGGGATTGCCGTCCTTTATACCCGCTACTCCCTATGGTATCCTGCTGATGCTTGAGCATTTCAAGATAGAAACCAAAGGAAAACATGCAGTGGTAATTGGGCGGAGTAATATTGTGGGCCGCCCGATGAGCATACTGCTAAGCAGTAATCTAAAGCAGGGCAACTGCACGGTTACGGTTTGTCACTCGCATACAGCAAACCTGAAAGCGTTCTGCCAACAGGCAGATATCCTTGTTGCCGCACTGGGCCGCCCCGAATTTGTAAAAGCGGATATGGTTAAAGAGGGCGCCATCGTTATTGATGTAGGCATCACCCGCGTGGATGACCCCAGCGCCAAAAAAGGTTTCCGCATAAAAGGCGATGTGGCATACGAAGAAGTAGCCCAAAAATCCTCCGCAATCACGCCCGTACCGGGTGGTGTAGGTTTAATGACCATTGCAGGGCTGTTGAAGAATACGTTGCAGGCGTATAAGCTCAGGGAAATGGGTGGAGCCTGATTTACATTATTATTGGGAAATTGGGAAATTTTGAATTGAGAGATGCTGATCAGTTTGAATTTCCCAATTGCTCAATTCCAAAATTTCAAAATCCTCACTACCTACCTTTGCCTTATGATAGCCATCCCCACTTTACCCGTAATGGAAGCATTCTACACCCTGCAGGGTGAGGGCTTTCACCAGGGGCGCGCCGCGTATTTTATACGGCTGGGGGGATGTGATGTTGGGTGTTTCTGGTGTGACGTAAAAGAGAGCTGGGATGTAGCCGCACATCCGCAGTTGGAACTGAAAGATATTGTTCGGCAGGCCTCCCAGCAACCCGGCAGGTTGGCGGTGATCACCGGTGGCGAGCCGCTCATGCATGATCTTACCGCACTAACGCAACTGCTGCATGAAGCAGGTTTTGAAACCAATATCGAAACCTCAGGCTCTTCTCCCCTTAGTGGTGAATGGGACTGGATCTGTTTATCGCCAAAAAAATTCAAAGCACCGCTGCCAGCCATCATTCCCCTTGCCCATGAGCTGAAAGTAGTGGTGCTTAACAAACATGACTTTACCTGGGCCGAGCAATACGCCGCACAGGTAAACCCCAACTGCAAATTATACCTGCAACCGGAATGGACCAAGGCCGAAGAGATCACTCCCCTCCTGATTGATTACATCAAGCAAAACCCCCGATGGGAACTCAGCCTGCAGATTCACAAGTACATCAATGTGCCATAGAGATTTTGAATGTTGGATTGGGGATGTTGAGAGGGTACTTTAACACCAATTTTTTTGTTTTTTGTCGAACTTGCGTGGTGTGGTTGAAAGTTTGATACGTTGAAGGGGGCTCTGCCAACTTATGAACCTCTTAACTTATCCGCTGCACAACTTCTCCATCGTTTAACAGGCATCCATGAAAAAACTGATCTTACTTCTTTCAATGATCATAGCCGTGCACAGTTACGCACAGGTATATGATCCGGAACGTGTGAAAGCAAAAGCCGTTAAACTCTATGAGCAGGCGCTCGACCTTTTGAAGGACGATGCCATTTCCGAAGCGATCCCATTGCTCATGCAGAGCATCAAAGAAGATACAAATTTTGTGGACGCCTATCTTTCCCTTGGCGGGGCTTTGGGGCAATTGAAAAAATACGACCAGTCGGTGCGCATGTATGAAAGAGCAAAAAGCAAAGACACGTCTTATTTTCGCATCTACCAGTTACCCTACTCAATTAACCTGGCGGGACAGGGAAGATTTGAAGATGCATTGAATGCGGTGAATGCATTTTTATCTTATCCGCGATTGAATGAGAGAAGTGTCAAGAGCGGCCAGTATCGCAAAAAATCCTACGAGTTTGCGATCGCATATATGGCGGGCCATCCAAATTCAGGCTATACATTCAAGCCGGTGAACCTGGGTGACAGTGTGAATTCAGCCCGGCCGGAATACTACCCTTCGGTTACCGTAACGGATAGCCTGCTTGTATTCACCCGTAAAGGCGAACATCATAACGAAGATTTTATTGAAAGCCGTGTTACCATCAACGGATTTGGAAAATCTAAACTGATTGATGGCGATATAAATGTAGAACCAAACAAAGGTGCATTATCCGTTTCCCAGGACGGAGAATGGATGGTGTTTGCGGGCCAGCTCTCAAATCAACAACACAAAAGTTTTGATATCTATATCTCCTATCATACACCCCAGGGATGGAGCGAACCCCAAAGTCTGGGCGCAGCCATCAATACTGACTTTTACGAGAGCGGACCTACACTCAGCCCAGATAAAAGAGCCTTGTATTTTTGCAGCGATCGTCCCGGTGGATATGGAGGTTTGGACCTTTATGTAAGTTATCGAAACGCAAACGGACGATGGTCAGAAGCCATAAACATGGGGCAGGCGGTTAATTCCGCAGGCGACGAACAAGCCCCTTATATCCATGCAGACAACCAAACCCTCTACTACACTTCAAATGGTTTGCCCGGCTACGGAAATTCGGATCTGTTTATCATCCGAAAGAATGCAAAAGGAGAATGGGGCACGCCCGAAAATTTAGGGTATCCTATCAACACCATAGAGAATGAAGGCAGCCTTGCAGTATCAGCGGACGGACTTACCGCGTATTACGCCAGTGACCGGAGCGATAGCAGGGGTAGCCTTGATATTTACAAATTTGAACTGCGACCCGATATCCGACCATACCGCACTTTGTATGTAAAAGGTTTTGTGATAGATAGGAAAACCAATAAACCACTCCCGTCATCTGTAGAACTGGTAGACAATACCACCAATCTACCGCTTATGAAAGTACAGACCGATGAGCTGGGTGAATATTTTATCACGCTGCCTACAGGAAAGGAATACACATTTACGGTAAATCGAAAGGGTTACCTTTTCTACAGTCAATTGTATGAATTAAGTACTAAGAATGCAGACAGCGTTTACAAAAAAGATATTTACCTGCAACCCGTAGAAATCAATGCCGTTGCCACTTTCCGCAATGTGCAGTTTGCGAACAATTCTTTCGAGATCCCCAGGGCGGGCTTTATTGAACTTGACAGATTGTTGCAGGTCCTTACAGAAAATCCTTCCCTTAAACTCGAGATAGGCGGTCATACCGATAATGTAGGTAAGGCGGAAGACAACCTCATACTGTCAACCAACCGGGCAAAATCCATTGTGGAATACCTGGTGAGCAGGGGTATTGACGGAAAACGACTGGTGTACAAAGGATACGGCGCTACCCAACCCATAGCCGACAATACTACTGAACAGGGCAGGGCGCAGAACCGCAGGACCACATTTACCGTAACCGGACTTTAGGTATAAATACGGTATTGCGCTTTTTCATTTTTGCAGACATTGCAGTTTCACAATGACTGCTCCATGAATGATGAACTGTACTACCGGATTGCCCTTACCATGATACCGGAACTGGGACCCGTTTGCGCAAAGATGCTGGTAGAAAATTTTGGTGATGCCGGCTCCATTTTCAAAGCCAAAAAAAAAGATCTGGCTCTGTTGGGTGGCATGGGCGCATTGCGTGCCAAATACCTCAAAGAATGGGATGGATTTGAAGAAGTGGAAAATGAGATCGCATTTCTGCAGAAGTATGGTATACGTCCATTGTTTCTTACGGATGAAGATTACCCGCAGCGTCTCCTTCATTGTTATGATCCACCTACCCTGTTGTATTATCGCGGCAATACTGACCTGAATCATTTGCGCATCATCAGCATCATCGGCACCCGAAACCATACCGAGTATGGGAGAATGGTCACGGAACAATTGATCGGCGGGCTTGCATCGCACCAGGTGCTCATTGTGAGCGGGCTGGCTTTTGGCATAGATGCCATAGCACACAAAACTTCTTTGCAGCAGGGGCTATGTACCATTGGCGTACTGGCGCATGGTATGGATACCTTGTATCCCGTGCAACACAAAGGCCTCGCAAAAGAAATGTTGCTGAAGGGCGGCCTGCTCACAGAATTCAGGAAAAACGAGAAACCCGATAAACACAATTTTCCCAGGCGTAACCGAATTGTAGCGGGCATGGCCGATGCAACGGTGGTTATTGAAACAGCCACCAAAGGAGGCAGCATGATTACAGCAGAACTTGCGCACAATTATAACCGCGACCTGTTTGCAGTACCCGGCAGAACCAGCGATCTGAAAAGCAGTGGCTGCCTTAAACTGATAACGCAGAACAAAGCCATACTCCTCACACACGCGGGTCAACTGGTAGAAACGATGGGATGGGAAGAAAAGAAAAAAAAGCCGCGAAGCCCGCAAAAGGAAATGTTTATCGAATTGTCGCCTTCAGAAAAAATCCTGGTAGATCTGTTGCAGGAAAACGAAAGCATGGCCATCGATGAAATCTATCTCAAAAGCATGCTAAGCAGCAGCACCGTCGCCGCAGCCATACTGAACCTTGAATTGCAAAATGTAATCTGCGCGATGCCCGGCAAGATGTACAGGCTATTATAGTCAATAGTCCATAGACCATGGTCCATGGACTATGGACTATTGACTATGGACTATCGTCTATGGACCATCGACTACTCCGTAAACTCCATCATCACCGTATCCGCAATGGCTTTCCGTTTTTCTTTTCTGCGCCAGCTGATCAGGAGCGCCATAGCGATCAGCGCCAGGGCAGACGTAAGCAGGAAGGCATATTTCAGGTTTGGCAAATGGTTGTTATAAATCCATGCAGATATAATGGCACCGCCCCCAATGCCCACTTCCAGCGCGATATAAACAGATGCCACGGCTTTACCCCGGTTTGCCACGCTGCATAAATCTACGGCCCAGGCCATCAGGGTGGGACCATTCATTCCCATTCCCAAACCAAATATCACCGCGCTCACCAGCACCATTTGCGAACTGTGCGCAAAAGCAAGAAATATAAACGCGATACCCTGTACAGCGCATGTAAATATCAACACAATCACCCGGCCATATTTATCAGAAGACTTGCCCGCAATAAACCTTATGACAAGGGAAGCAACGGTATATACAGCGAGGAAAAGACCTTTGTTATGTAAACCAACCGACTCACTCAGGTCGGGCGATAAGGTAAGTACGGATCCGATCGAAAAACATACCAGCAGCATTATCACAGCAGGTTTGATAGCGCTGCGTTCAAATATTTCCGTACGGTTGACTTTTAAAAACCGGAATGCAAATTTTTGCGGATTGGGCAATGTCTCTTTTACATTATACAGTATGATCACTGAAAACAATGCAAAAGCGGCAGATACATAGAACATGACATTGTAAGAATATTCGGCTACCAGGTAGCTGCCGGCAAGCGGACCAATAGAAGAACCCAGGGTATAGCCTATGGCCAACGCCCCCAATGCCTCTCCCCTCCTGGATTCATGCACTACGTCTGCGCCATAGGCAGACGTAGCAGTGGGTTTAAAACCGGTAGAGAATCCATGAAAAAAACGAAGCAGTAAAAATCCGCCCACGGTTGTCAGCACGGGATAAAGCAGGCTGCAGACCACGCAAACCAGCGAACCAAAAATCATTACCGGCACACGCCCGATGGTATCCGTAAGTTTGCCGCTGAAAGGCCTTGAGATGCCTGCCATCAATGTAAACAGCGCAATAATCAACCCCTTGTATTCGGCGCCGCCGAGCATAGTAAGGTACCCGGGTAACTCCGGTAACAGCATGCTGAAACTGCTCCCAAATAAAAAATTACTGAAACAGAGTAAGCCAAACTGAAAATTGAAATACGATGTATCTTTTGCCCCTGTACTTTTTGCCATCGCATCAAAAATACGAAACAGGGGAGGGAATATTGAATATTGAACAGGGAATATCGAATATCGAACTCACTGTGTGAACCCCATTGTTTTACAAAAACTTTTGGCACACATATCCCCATCCGCCTATCTTTGCACATGGCAACAAGAAATACTGCTCCCAAAACATCTGCGGCCCAATCGAGGCTATTCGGCGAGGGTCTTACTTTCGACGATGTATTGCTGGTACCCGCTTACAGCGCGGTCCTTCCCCGCGAAGTAGATATCCGTTCACACCTTACCAAAGACATTGTACTTAATATCCCCATGCTGTCTGCTGCCATGGATACGGTAACGGAGGCCAATCTGGCTATTGCACTGGCACGCGAAGGCGGCCTCGGTATACTTCATAAGAATATGAGCATTGAGCGCCAGGCAGACCAGGTACGGAAAGTAAAACGAAGTGAAAGCGGGATGATCATCGACCCCATTACCTTATTGATTGATGCCACAATAGGCGATGCCCTTAAACTGATGAAGGAGAACAGGATTGGTGGTATTCCTATCGTAGACAAGGACCAGCGGCTGGTGGGCATACTCACCAACCGCGACCTGCGTTTTGAAGATGATAAACGCAGGAAGGTAAAAGAAGTGATGACGAAACAAAACCTTATCACGGCACCTGAAGGAACGGACCTTAAAAAAGCAGAAAAAATTTTACGCCAGAATAAAATCGAAAAACTTCCGGTAGTGAGCAAACAGGGGAAACTGATTGGACTGATCACTTACCGCGATATATTACAACTCCGCAATTTTCCCGGTGCGGTAAAAGATACGCTTGGCAGGCTGCTGGTGGGCGCCGCGCTGGGCATTACACAGGACCTGCTGGACAGGGCCTCAGCTTTGCAGTCGGTGGGAGTGGATGTGGTTACCCTTGACAGCGCCCATGGCCATAGCCGTGGTGTGATAGAGGCATTGAAGGCCCTGAGAAAAAATTTTAAAAAATTGCAGATCATCGCAGGCAATGTAGGAACCGCCGCCGGCGCCAAAGCATTGGCAGAAGCAGGTGCCGATTGCGTGAAAGTTGGTATTGGACCGGGCTCCATCTGTACCACGCGTATTGTTGCCGGCGCGGGCGTTCCCCAACTCACAGCAGTAATGGAAGCAAGCCATGCCTTGAAATCGAAAGGCATTCCCGTTATAGCCGACGGGGGTATCAGGTATACGGGGGATATGGTAAAAGCGCTGGCTGCAGGAGCTAATGTTGTGATGATGGGAAGCATATTTGCAGGCGTGGAAGAAAGTCCGGGCGATACCATTATTTATGAGGGAAGAAAATTCAAAGAATACCGCGGTATGGGCAGCCTGGGCGCAATGAGCCAGGGAAGTGGCGACCGGTATTTCCAGGATGTGGAAGATGATATAAAAAAATATGTTCCTGAAGGAATTGAAGGACGTGTAGCCTATAAAGGCACACTCAGCGAAATCGTTTACCAGTATGTAGGCGGACTCCGCTCAGGAATGGGCTATTGCGGGGCAAAGGATATTAAGGCATTGCAACAATCCACCTTTGTAAAAATCAGCAACGCGGGTATGAAAGAGAGCCATGCCCATGATATCGATATTACGAAGGAAGCGCCTAATTACAGCAGGAGGTAGGGGGAGTGTTAAGTTGTAAATGTTAAGTTGTAAGTTTTGAGTTTTAAGTGATAGAATCGGGTTACGGAAATGGGCTTTGGGTGGGAATTGTTTGGGGGGAGGCGTGGTTTTTTTATTGTTGGGGATAAGCAAGTATCTTACAAAGAATTTTTCGTGAAAAGGATCTGCCTGTTCTGCATGCTGCTTTTGCTGCTGCATGTTTCTTTCGCACAAAATGATTCCAGCCGTCTGCGTATCAGTTTACTTACCTGTGCACCGGGGGAGGAAATGTACTCCATGTTCGGGCATACCGCCCTACGCATTACAGACAGCGCAACACTCAGCGATCTTGTTTACAACTATGGCACTTTTGATTTTGAGGACCCTGCTTTCTATTCAAAGTTTGTCAATGGGAAACTCGATTATTTTCTGTCTGTTGCCGAATTTCCGCTGTTCATGTACGAGTACCAGGCCACCAAACGCGATGTTACCGAGCAGGAACTGAATTTGAGCGGGCAGGAAAAATCAGCCATTCAAAAAGCACTGGCAGAAAATCTCTCGGGCAGTAACCGTTTTTATAAATATGATTTTCTGTATGACAATTGCACTTCAAGGGTTAGGGATCTGCTGGTAAAATATGCCGGCATGCGGGTAACCCGACCAGTGGTGGCAGAGGGAACCAGTTTCCGGAACCTGATACATGAATATGCTGACCGCGGTAACATGGGCTGGACCAAACTGGGCATGGATCTTTTAATGGGCACGCCGGCCGATAAAAAAATGAACATACAGGAATCCATGTTCCTGCCGGATTACCTGATGAAAGGTGTAGACAACGCGCCGCCCTTATTAATAAAAAAAGACAACATCCTGCAAACCGGCTACGCCGTTCCCACGGGAACTACATTGTGGCCATTGATATTTTTGGGCGCCTTCTCCGCCCTGGTATTACTGTTGTCCTTTATCAATAATAAAAGCGCGATCTCCATCACAGGTTTCTTTGATTTCCTGCTGTGTTTTCTTACGGGCTTAATTGGCTGCGTGCTGCTCTATACCTGGTTCGGTACCGATCATGCATCATTCAAATACAATTATAACCTGCTATGGGCCTTGCCCACAAACCTTTTTGCAGCGTTATTTATCAGGCGCAAACCGCTGTGGTTAAAAAAATATTTTCTTGTGGCAGCGTTGGTATACGGTTTGGTACTCATTAGCTGGTACTGGTTACCGCAGCAATTGAATACTGCACTGGTACCTGTGGTATTACTACTGTTCTTACGATTTACAAAATTGGCAAAAGCATAAATTATGCAAAAAACATTTTCATACGGGCCCACGAATATTGCTTACCGCGTGGAAGGGAAGGGTGCACCCGTAGTACTCCTGCACGGGTTTGGTGAAGACAGCCATATCTGGGATGAACAGATCGAATTTTTGAAAGGTCATTGCCTGTTGATCGTGCCGGATCTTCCCGGCTCGGGGAAGTCATCGTTACTGCGTCGTGAATCGTCAGGGGGGAATCGTGAGTCGTCAAACGTGAATCGTGAGTTGTAGGGGGATGAACTGACTCACGTCTCACGTTTGACGCCTCACGACGCACATCTGACGTCTCACGACATTACGATCAGTGACTATGCCGATACCATCCATGCATTACTTCAGTATGAAAACATTTCTTCATGCTGCATGTTAGGGCATAGTATGGGTGGATACATTACACTTGCATTTGCAGAAAAATATCCGGCGATGTTAACGTCACTTGGATTGATCAATTCCACTGCCTTTGCCGACAGCGAAGAAAAAAAGAAGACACGCGCACGGGCCATTGAAACCATTGCGGAATATGGCGCGCTCGCCTTCCTGAAAACTACGATCCCCACTTTATTCGGACCAAAATTCAAAGAGATCTACCCGGAAAAAGTTAATGAATTGATCGAAACCGGATCGGGTTTTACCAGCGAGGCTTTGCAACAATACTACCGGGCCATGATGGAACGGCCTGATCGCACCCATGTTCTGAAAAGCAACCCTGCCCCTGTGCTGTTCGTAACAGGAACAGAAGACGCGGCAGTGCCGATGCAGGATGTATTGAAACAAACCCACCTGCCCGACAAATCGTATATTCATGTATTACAAAATGTGGGTCATATGAGCATGTGGGAAGCAACAGAAGAACTCAACAGGCATCTGCTGGCCTTTATCAATCCCCAATAGTTTTTCATGAAGAGAGGGTTCTTCATACTGCTGATCTGTATTGGCTGCCTGCCGGTGGCGGCAAGACATGTAGCAGGTGGTGAATTGTTTTATGAATACATTGGCCCGGGTGCGCAGGCCAATACAAGTGTGTACAGGATCACGCTCCGCCTGTTCAGGGATTGTGCATCATCAGGTCCCTCGTTGCAGATTGAACAACCCACCGTAGGGTTTTATGAGAACAATGGCCTGGTCAGTACCCTGCCCTTACCGATTTCAGGAGCAGTAACCACACTCTCTCTCAATACAGCCGTTTTCCCCTGCCTGGTAGGCGCAGTAAAAGTGTGTTATGAAATGGCCGTATACTCTGCAGTTACCGTGCTCACCGATAATTTGCCGGGGTATACATTATCAAGGCTCGGCTGCTGCCGGGTAGATACGATTTCCAACCTGTCACAGCCAAGAAATGTTGGTGCAAACTATGTTACCAAAATACCGGGGCGTCTTACACTTGCCACGGGACATAACAACAGTCCGCAGTTCAATGTCCGCGATACAGCACTGGTATGTGCCAACAAATCATTCAAGCTTGACTTTGGCGCTACTGATACCGACGGAGATTCGCTCACCTATTCGTTCTGCGAAGCGTATACCGCCGGTGGGGGTGGAAACAATTCTCCACCAACACCCTCCTTAAGTGCGGTTCCATTGCCTTATACCTCACCTTACAGCGGCAGCCTGCCATTGGGGTCGAGGGTCACGATTAATGCTTCAACGGGTATCATCAGCGGTATTGCGCCCCGGCAGGGGCAATATGTAGTAAACGTATGCGTCACTGAATGGAGAAAAGGTAAGGCGTTTACAGAGCATCGAAAAGATTTTATCCTCAAAATACAGGACTGTGATTTTGTGGAAGCAGTACTCCCTGAAAAGATTGTTCAGTGCGATGATTTTACCGTGCGCTTTGAAAACGAATCAACCTCTTCCGCTATCACTTCCTATTCCTGGAATTTTGGCGACCCATCGGGCACTACTAATACTTCCAGCGATCCTACGCCCAGCTACACCTACCGCGATACGGGCCGGTATATTGCCACGCTGAATGTAACCGGTCCCGGTGGATGCGTGGGCGAAGCCAGCACAGTGGTTTTTGTATATCCTGGATTTAAACCTGCTTTTTCCGCTACAGGTAGCTGCTACCAGTCGCCTTACTTTTTTACAGACGCTACCGTTGCCAGATACGGAAGGGTTGATAGCTGGCGATGGGACTTTGGTGATGACACCACTTTCAGAGACACTTCAAGGATACAAAATCCGGCATACAGGTATGGATTTGCCTCTCCCAAAAACGTAAGCCTGATAGTAAGCAGTGATAAAGGGTGTATGGACACCTTACAAAAGGAAGTATTGGTTGGCGACAAACCCACATTACTGCTGCCGTTCAGAGATACACTTATTTGCAGCATTGACACACTTGCCATACCGGTTGGTAATACCGGAACCATCAGTTGGCTTCCCAACCGCAACATTATTGGTGGCAACACTTCAAGGCCATTGGTGTTTCCCAAAAGCACCACCCGCTACATGGTTACCGTAAATGATAATGGATGTATCAACACCGATACGGTAACCGTGAATGTGCTGGATTTTATCAAAGTATCTGCAGGCAATGATTCCCTGATTTGCCGGACTGATAGCATCCGTTTACAAACGGTAAGCCAGGCATTGGGCTACCGGTGGACAAGTTCCACTGGTGAGTTGGTGGCGAGCGTAAAAAATCCTTTGGTGAAGCCATTGGTTAACACGTACTATTATGTGCTTGCCAATTTAGGTAAATGCCAGGATCGTGACACGATATTCATACGTCCCGTAAATTACCCGCGCGCCGCAGCCGGCGCGGATACAACCATTTGTTTTGGTGACCGTGCGCAACTTCGGGGTTCTATTACAGGCTCTTCGTTGTCCTGGTCCCCTGCAGCCACTTTGCTCAATCCCAATACAGCAACGCCGGTAGCGGCTCCCGCGCGTACAACCGTTTATGTTTTAAGGGCCTCGGATACCCTGGGCTGTCCTAAAACCGTTAGTGATACCGTTATTGTTACCGTTTCACCAAAAGTAATCGCCAATGCGGGAAGCGATACATCCATCGTTATCAACCAGCCGCTTCAATTAATTGCATCGGGCGGACAAAGGTATATATGGAGCCCGGAGACAGGTCTCAGCGATGCGTCTGTTTATAATCCCGTTGCCACCATAGATGAGCGGGGCGATTCTGTTATTTACCGGGTAAGGGTTTTTGATGGAGGCAATTGCTACTCCGATGACGAGATAGTGGTGAGGATCTACCGGAACGGGCCCGACATCCTGGTACCCTCGGCATTTACGCCTAATGGTGATGGGAAAAACGATATCCTTAAACCGCTGGTTATTGGTATACCCAGCCTGCGCTATTTCAGGGTTTATAACCGGTGGGGGCAATTGCTGCATACTTCCACCGTTCCCGGGCGTGGCTGGGACGGCAGTTTAAACGGTTTGCGGCAACCTGCAGGCGGTTATGTATACCAGGCAGAAGGAGTTGATTTTACAGGCAAACTCATCTTCAGAAAGGGAACTGTGGTGCTTATCCGGTAATTTTTCCATTTTTGTGAGGGAGAAGGCAGCAAAAACCTCTATTGTAAACTCTTTAGAGGATGTTGCAACAGCGTTAAATCGAACCGAATCAGGAGATTGGCCTGCGATATACTGTATTTTTACGTTTTGTTGTATTTCTAACTGCTACTGTATGGCCAACCGTGATTGAATGAACATGAAAAAGATCATTTTTTGCTTATTTATCTTATTTCAATCGCTCTGTGGTTTTGCGGGTCATATAGCCGGTGGTGAGGTATACTATAAATACCTTGGGCCGGGAGCCGCAAGCAATACATCACGTTACGAAATCTCCCTTCGTCTTTTCCGCGAGTGTGCGGCCGCTGGTTCCAATACTTCGGCCATGCCTACCAGTGTAGTGCTTGGTATTTATACCAACGCCTCGCCTTCCAGCCAGGTAGGTAGCCAGGTAACGGTGAGCAGAACTAATTTCAGCAGTATATCGCTTATACCCGGCCCCTGCGTAAGCCCTGCCCCCAATCCTCCCATTTGTTATGAAGTGGGCACTTTTACTTTTCAGCAGGAACTGGCCAATACCGCTGCAGGGTACATCGTTACTTTTCAAACCTGCTGCAGAACCATCGACATTAAGAATATGCAGGGAGAGTCATTCCTGGTAGGCGGCACACAACCTTTTGTTGGAGATGGTGCCACCTATACCGGCCAAATACCCGGCACTGATGCGTTACCCACAGGTAATAATTCCAGCCCCGTCTTCGCGCTGAAGGATACCACGCTGGTTTGTTTGAATTCTCCTTTCACCCTTGATTTCAGCGCCAGCGATCCGGATGCCGGGGATTCCCTGTCGTACAGTTTCTGCGCCGCATACAACCGTGGTTTAACCAGTTCAGCTAACGACAATAATTACTCCGCACCCCCCTATAATCCTATCGGTTACCTGCCCGGTTTTTCCGGTAGTTCACCACTTGGTACCGGTGTCACCATCAATCCGAGAACCGGTATCATTTCGGGCATCGCCCCCAATGAAGCCGGCAGATATGTGGTAACCGTTTGTATAACAGAATGGAGAAATGGCAAAGTCATATCCAATCACAGGAAGGATTTTACATTGCGGGTTGAGACCTGTACGCTCACAGGAGCCGTCCTAAAACCATCGTATATAACCTGCGATGGCTTTACCCTGACCTTTGAGAACCAATCAACCAGTGCCAACATCACTTCCTATCTCTGGGATTTTGGTGAAAAGAATGTGGCTTCTCCTACCTCAACATTGCCCACACCGTCTCATACGTATAAGGATACTGGTGTGTACACGCTGAAATTAAAAGTTACCAGCAGCGGTGGTTGCCAGGATTCTACCACCGCACCGGTAAAAATATTTCCAGGTTTTACAACTGATTTCAATGTACAGGGCACCTGCTTTCTCAACAATTACCAGTTTAGAGATGCAACCTCCACTGCTTACGGTGTAGTGGATAGCTGGAAATGGAACTTTGGCGATACCACCACACAGGCGGATACCGCGCGTGCAAGAGATTCTGCATGGAAGTATTCATCTGCCAGAACGGTGAATGCCACGCTGATCACCACCAATAGCAAAGGTTGTATCGACACCATGAGCAAAGTGGTAACCATTCTCGACAGGCCCATTCTGAATCTTCCATTCCGCGATACCTTGATCTGCAGTATCGATACATTGATGCTTCGCGTGAACATGGGTAACAGCGCATCCGTTTCCTGGACACCCATGAACGGGCCAAACAGGAACAGGATACTCAATGCAAATACGGCTACCCCGCTTGTGTTTCCGCGCGACAGTACAAAATATTACGTATCGGTCAACGACAACGGCTGCGCCAATTCGGATTCCGTTACCGTAAATGTTTTGCAATTTATTGCAGTGAATATTTCTGATACGGGCATCTGCCGCACAGATAGTTTCAGGCTTCGTCCCGTGAGCGATGCACTCAGTTATCAATGGACCGCCTCCACCGGTGAAAGAGTAGACAATATCAAAAATCCGATGGTAAGACCATTGGTCACCACGCAATACAACGTGATCGCCAATCTTGGTAAATGCCAGGCGAGAGACTCTGCCATTGTGAGGTCTGTGGCTTATCCAACCGCTGCACTGGGTCCGGACCTTACCATTTGCTATGGCAGTCGTGTGCAG
>JANPIE010000035.1:0-6175 GCA_031424835.1 Chitinophagaceae bacterium | reverse complement strand
GCAAAATGGTGTACTTCCCATACATCACCCGCTTCTATGATGATGCCCACCTGTCCGCGGTAGCCTTTGCGTATGAGGTGGTGATGAACCGCTGCGGTTGCCAGCAGCGAGGGACTGGGTGCGTGATCCGAATCTATTGCTCGGTCGGTTAAGATGATTACTTCAAAACCATCCTCCACAGCGTCAATTGCGTACCGGCATAAACGGTCAAGACCCGCTTTCATGGAACCCGGTTTCCCATCCGCACGGAAATACGTCTGTAATGTTTTTGCCTGGAAAATACCGGTATCGATACTGCGGATCTTTTCAAGCTCATGGTTATTGAGTACGGGATGCTTAAGTGCCACACTATGACAGGACAGCGGATCCTCCACCAGTAGGTTGCCATTGCTTCCTGCAAACGTGGCCAGTGACATCACCATCCGCTCCCTGATCGGATCAATGGGCGGATTGGTTACCTGCGCAAACAGTTGTTTGAAATAACTGCTTAAATGTTGCGGCTGTTCACTCAATACTGCCAAAGGAACATCCGTACCCATTGAGCCAATGGGTTCTTTTCCATCTATGGCCATAGGGGCAATAATGGTATCCAGGTCTTCGGTTGAATACCCAAACGCTTTCTGGTATTTAAAAACCTGGTCATGCTCAAGATGCGTGAACATCACGCGTGGTTCCGGTAATTCTTCCAGCCGGATCTTGTATTTATTGAGCCATTCTGCATAGGGCTTCTGTGAGCAGATGGTCTGCTTTACTTCTTCATCGCTGATGATGCGTCCCTGTTCCATATCCACCACAAACATTTTTCCCGGCTGCAGCCTTCCTTTTTCTTTTACGTTCGCGGGGTCGATAGGTAAGACACCCGTTTCAGAAGCCATAATTACACGGTCATCATGTGTAACTGTATACCTGGATGGCCGCAGCCCGTTCCTGTCAAGCGTGGCCCCAATGATCTTTCCATCTGTAAAGGAAATAGAAGCGGGTCCGTCCCAGGGCTCCATCATGCAAGCGTGGAACTCGTAAAATGCTTTTTTAACCGGGTCCATCTGTTCATTGCCATCCCATGCTTCCGGAATCAGCATCATCATCACCTGCGGCAATGATCTGCCTGTAAGCGTGAGCAGTTCAATCATGTTATCAAGACAAGCTGAATCCGATTGCCCTTCCGTAACAATGGGCAACAGCATTTCCATTTCTT
Source organism: Chitinophagaceae bacterium (assembly GCA_031424835.1). Lineage (GTDB taxonomy): Bacteria > Bacteroidota > Bacteroidia > Chitinophagales > Chitinophagaceae > Sediminibacterium. Next base: position 4,980 of record JANPIE010000035.1, on the reverse strand, counting down.
CCCGGGTAAAATAGGGAGAAGTAAAACCTTTTTCACTTGTGCGTAGCCAGTTCAGGTTACCCTGTAGCGTATTGATTTCTCCGTTATGAGCGATGTAACGAAATGGCTGCGCAAGCTTCCACGAGGGAAATGTATTGGTTGCAAAACGGGAATGTACAAGCCCGAATGCCGAAACCACTCTTTTGTCACTCAGGTCGGGAAAATAACCCCTTACCTGTAAGCTGGTTAGTTGTCCTTTGTAAATAATGGTTTTGTAAGACAGGGAAGCCAGGTAAAAACCTATCTCATCCTGTTTAACAGAATTGCGGATGGTATGACTGGCATAGTTACGCAGTATGAATAATTTTCGTTCAAAGTCTTCGGGGTTGGTAAGGTTATCCGGGCAGGCAACAAAAACCTGTTCCATGCAGGGCTCTACGGACAAGGCAGTAAGGCCGATATCAAACTTATTAACGGGCACTTTCCGATAGGTCAATATCTCTAGACCCAATTTTTCTGCAGAACGGTTAAAGATGGCCCGGCATTCTTCGCGCAGCCTGATCTCTTTGGGGAAGAATATGAAGCCTACACCATATCTGCCAAACGCAGGTAGATGCACGCCCAGTTTCAGGCATTCGTCAAAAAAGAATTCATGGGGTATCTGCAGCATAATGCCCGCGCCGTCCCCTGTATTGCTTTCGCAACCGCAGGCACCACGGTGAGCCATATTTTCCAATACGGTTAAGGCATCAGTAATATAATCATGGGATTTATTGCCTTTGATATTTGCCACGAAGCCGATGCCACAGGCATCATGTTCAAAAGAAGGGTCATACAATCCCCCGCTGTTTTTTGGAACAAGCATGTCAACCGAATTAATGTTCAGGAATAATAGGCAGGCAACCGTGTCGGAAAGTTATGAAAAAAATGCCTTCGGGGCAAAAGTTGAACTAACAAATTATCCAGATAGGTTGATAATATTCAATAATTTGGTGTTTTTATTAAATATTGTCAATTTATAAAAACTAACGGTTGTTATCCTGTAGTATAGGTAAAATAATTACCCGGAAATGGCGGAACAGTCTCGGTACCTTTTTTAAACAGACCGTAAACAGAACTGCCACTGCCCGTCATACACGCATATGCTGCACCCGCACCATATAGCTTTTCCTTAATCTCCTGTATCTGCGGGTATCGCTCTCCAATGGATTTTTCAAAATCATTCACGAGCAACTCTTTCCAATCGGCTACCGGTAACTGTATGATTTCTTCAAGCGGCCGGCGATCATTACTGGGTTTGATTCCTGCGAAGGCATCAGCAGTGGATATATGGATACCAGGGTTAACAATGACAAAAACATAATCCGACAGGTCCAGTGATAAGGGCTTCATCTGTTCACCCCTTCCCGTAGCCAGGCAGGGAGTGTTGTTTAAAAAAAATGGACAATCGCTGCCGAGCTGCAATGCATACTTCAACAACTGTTCCTTCGGCAGGTTCAGTTGCAGTAAGCGGTTTAACAGCACAAGGGCAAATGCCCCATCGGCACTGCCGCCACCCAAGCCTGCACCAATGGGTATGGCTTTGTGCAGGTGCGCTTTGACCCCGGGAAGGTTGGGAATATCTTTGCGCAGCAGGTGATAAGCTTTAATACAAAGATTGCTGGTTGCATCACCCTGTATCTCAATACCGGATTGTGTAAAACCGATTCCGGTTTCCGTATCCAGCCTGATCATTTCCAATGCATCTCGCAACTGTACAGGGTAGAAAACTGTTTCCAGGTCATGGTACCCATCATCCCGTTTGCGGGTCACGTGTAAGCCTAAATTGATCTTGCAATTAGGGAAAAGGATCATTTTCTTTTGTTGATCTCGTCGCGGATGGATATGGCGCGGATATAATCTTCCTGTTCCAGTACTTCAGTAAGTAAGGTCTGCAATTCCTCAAGGTTCATAGAACCCAGGTTCTCACGGTTACCACCGGTCTCTTCAATGCCCACCGCTTCACCCTTGGGTTTCTTGGTGGCGCCGTCTTCCATAAGAATGCCGGCATTTTCCAGTATGTGTTCGTAGGTATAAATGGGACAACCAAACCGCACGGCCAATGCAAGGGCATCGCTGGTGCGGCTGTCAATTTCTACAGTATCGTTCTCCGTAAAGCAAACAAGTTTTGAATAGAAGATACCTTCCTGCAGGTCGCTGATCACGATTTCCTGTAGCTCCACGCTGAATGCATTCATAAAATTCTTCATGAGGTCATGGGTCAGCGGGCGGCTTGGCTGCATATGCTCCAGCGCCACAGCTATTGCCTGCGCTTCAAAACCGCCTATCACTATGGGCAGCCGTCTAAGGCCATTCATCTCACCCAATACCACCGCATAGGAATGGGTTTGGGTAATACTGTGCGAAAGGGCCACTATTTCCAGTTCTATCTTCTTCATAGCGGGTACGAAAATACTTTAAATTGATACACGAATACAGGCCTGGCAGCAAAAAATATACCGGGCCGTGGACCACAGGCTGCCTGGAACAAACGCTGCAGTAAGTACGAGGTACAAAGTACCGAGTACGAAGTGGGGAACCTTTTTATACTTCGTACTTCGTACCTCGCACTTTGTACTTAATTTCGCCGCATGCATTATGTTTCTGCGGAAGGACTGACGAAGAGCTATGGAATAAACCCGCTTTTCAGGAATATCTCATTTCATATTAACGAGGGTGATAAGATCGCATTGATTGCCAGGAACGGCGTGGGTAAATCCACGTTGCTCCGCATACTTGATGGCGATGAGACGGCCGATAGCGGTAAACTCTTTATCCATAAAGATGTAACGGTGGCCCTGTTTGAGCAGGACCCCCAGTTCGATGAAGGCAAAACCGTACTGGAGAACATATTCCATACTGACCATCCCGTTATGAACGTGATACGGGAATACGAAGTGGCAAGCGAAAATGAGGACGGTGAACTTTTGTCGCATTTGTTCGGGCGGATGGATGATCTCAATGCCTGGGACTTTGAAGTAAAAGTTAAGCAGATACTTACCAAGCTCAATGTGCATCACCTTGAACAACCGGTGCGCGATCTCAGCGGTGGACAGCGAAAACGGGTGGCGCTTGCCAAAACACTTATTGATATTGGGTTTGAACACAAGCATACATTGCTGATGATGGATGAACCCACCAATCACCTCGATGTGGAAATGATCGAATGGCTGGAAAATTACCTGAACCAGGAAAATGTTACGTTATTACTTGTTACCCACGACCGGTATTTCCTGGATGCTGTTTGCGAAGAAATATGGGAACTGGAACGCGAGAATATTTATACCTACCGTGGCGATTATGAAAATTATGTAGAGAAAAAAGCAGCCCGTATAGAGAGTGAACTGGCCAGTATCGATAAGGCAAAAAATGAATACAGGAAGGAACTGGAATGGATGCGTAAACAACCCAAAGCGCGCACTACCAAAAGCAAGAGCCGCCAGGATCGTTTTTATGATGTGGAATCCAGGGCCAAACAAAGGATCGAAGACGCGCAGTTGCAATTACAGGTGAAGATGAGCAGGCTGGGGGGTAAGATCATTGAAATGAAAAAAGTGTACAAAAGCTATGGCGACCTTCCCATACTAAAAGGCTTCGATTACAATTTTGCAAAAGGGGAGCGCATCGGTATCATAGGCAAAAACGGGGTGGGTAAGTCAACCTTCATGAACATGCTGCAGCGCCTAGAGCCGGTGGACAGTGGCAAGATCAATATCGGTGATACCGTAATCTTCGGCAATTTTTCTCAGCAGGGCCTCGTAATAAAAGAAAATATGCGGGTCATTGAATATGTAAAAACATTTGCAGAAAATTTTCCCCTTGCCAATGGTGGCAGCCTTAGCGCTGCGCAGTTTCTTGAATTATTTCTCTTCACGCCCGATAAACAATACACATACCTGGAATCATTGAGCGGTGGTGAGAAAAAAAGACTGCAACTGCTAACCATACTCTTTACCAATCCCAACTTTCTTATCCTCGATGAACCTACCAATGATCTCGACCTGCCAACCCTTGGTGTGCTGGAAAATTTTCTTAGTGACTACCAGGGCTGCGTATTGATCGTAAGTCATGACCGGTATTTTATGGACAGGCTGGTCGATCACCTTTTTGTATTTGAGGGAGATGGAGAAGTTCGGGATTTTCCCGGCAACTACACCCAGTACCGTCTTTGGCTAAAAGACAATGAGAAAAAGGAAAACAAGTGGGATGTGTTGCAGGACCGCAAGAGCAGGGGTGAGACAACAGAGTCAGCAGTCGTGAGTCGTGAGGCGTCAATCGTGAGCGAGGGAAAAACGGCGAAAAAGAAAATGAGCTTTAAAGAGAAGCGGGAATTTGAAATGCTGGAAAAAGATATGCCGGCACTTGAAGAGGAAAAAAATACCATCACCAACGAAATGAGTATGGGTACCCTGCCATTCGAGGAAATACAAAAATTAAGCGAGCGGCTCATTGCCATCAACCAGTCACTGGAGGAAAAGGAGTTGCGGTGGCTGGAATTGAGTGAGATGGAGTGAGCAGATTTTAGATTTTGGATGGCAGATTTTGGATGGCATTGAATTATCTGCCAAGCTCAAAATCTGCAATCCAAATCTAAAATTACTTAAAGCTGATCAGCTCCACATCAAACACCAAAGTGCTATTCGGTCCTATCTGCGCACTTACCTGCCTGTCGCCATAGCCTAAATGAGAAGGGATATAAAAACGCCACTTGCTTCCAGTGGGCATTAACTGCAAACCTTCTGTCCAGCCCTTGATCACCATATTCAAAGGAAAACTTGCGGGGCGGCCCCGTTGAACCGAACTGTCAAAAACGGTTCCGTCTATCAACGTGCCATGGTAATGACAGGTTACTTCGTTATGGGCTTTTGGTTTTTCGCCGCTGCCCTCTGTCAGCACTTCATATTGTAAACCGCTGGGTAGTTCAGTTACACCGGGTTTGTTTTTATTGGCTGCTAAAAATTC
>JANPIE010000034.1:0-32007 GCA_031424835.1 Chitinophagaceae bacterium | reverse complement strand
TGCTTAGTGTTCCTACCGGATCTGCCCTCTCACAATTCCGCCTGGCCTCGCTACCGAATGTGCATTCACGTAAAGCGCCGCTGTCAGCATTGAATTATAAAAGGCATCATCAACCGCAATTGTCTTCAGCGTGCCAAAGTCTGCGGCCCCGGAATAAAAGCCCAATACCACCGGACCACTAACAGTTGCATTACCGGAATGGATATGGGCGGCCGATAAAGCATCACCGGCCTCCAGGTTGCTAACGGCAACTTTTATATAAAGTTTTTTATTCTCTGTCATTCGAATCGTTGCCAGGCCAGTGGCCGTAGTGGTAATGGCAGGCACCTCATTGGCTCCGGTCATAGCAATATCGGCGGCATACACAACTTTACTGTCGATCTGGCCCCTGACCAAACCACTGCCCACCTGCGTGCTATGTACGTTCACATAGGCTTCCTTGGTTTTCAGTGTGTCTGCCTGCCCGGCGGTTAGCTGAACAGAGCCGGTAATGGTGCTGCCGCTAAAAGGACCGGAAAAAGGAATGTACACTCCGCCACTGGTACCGGCATTACCCAAATGTATATGGGCCGCAGCAATGGCATCACCCGCTGTGAGATTACTCAATACAATATTATACTTGAGGGTATTGTCGCTCAATATCTGCAATTCTGCCGTGGCCGTTTCATTCCGGTTGGCTACAGCGGGCACCTCAAATTTGGTACTCATGGAAACAGTGCTGGTCCAGGTAACGGTAGGTGCAGGGGTATCCGTGTTTTTACTGCAGCCGGTTACAAAAGATAGGGCCAGCAACAGTAAAATAAAATAGTAACGATTTTTCATAAAATAAGGTTTCCCCTACTTACGATAAAGGCTGCGATTTGGTTGCCTGAGTAAAAATATTTTCAAACTAACCTAATCAACAGCCCGGTCCTAATTGGAAAATGGTCCCCAGGTGAATTTTCCCCGGCGACCTTCCAACTTACGGTTTCAAGAAAGTGAATTGGGGGCAAACACGGCCCAGGTCATTAAACCCTATTAGAAAATAAAACGGGAAGCTACCCTTCCATGCGCAATAAAATCTTTTCAATATCCGTTTCTTCAATAGCTAAATGCTTACCAACCTTGCAACGAATAAAAATTCCCTGCCAACTAACAGGGAATTTTTATTGTAAGTATATCAAAGGGTCTATCATTATTGAGATAATTTTTAGATACCCTTATCATCTCTGCCTGAAAGCCAAACACTGCAGATGAAAAAGACACAATTGCTTGTCGCATTTACTGGGTCTTCTCCCGCTGCATCGGGTTCTGAACAGGAAAACTATTTGCCTTGAACATTTGAAATTTTGAAGGCGTATCCGGTATATTTCCCCAGCGGTTGTTTGCTTCGTCAATATCAGCCGTTTCCTTATAGGGGTCAATCAGCACCGAACGCAGCTCCTTATTTTTCACAAAAACTTTCCGCGCATTCTCCTCATTCTTTCGCCATATTTCCGCGGGTATACGTTCCACTTCTTTAGTACCGTCTTTATATGTCCACTCTATAATGATAGGCATAACCAGCCCGCCTTTATTGCTGAAAAATAATTCGTAGTAATGGTTGTTACCATATTTCGCAACTTTGGTGGCAGAATCGAGTGCCTCCGCATATAACGTACCCTTCACAGCTATCGCAGAATCACTGGTTTCCCAGGGCCTGTAGGTTGTATAAAAATCCTTTAGTGTGGGGTCAATATCTATCAACTGCGGCTGACCCATTTCCCGGTTCCTTCTTTTGGTGATGTCATCAAAGGGCCTGGCATTTTTTACGTCAATTGTCTGTTCCCTTGGCGTTAACGGCGCAAGATTGACCCTGTACCATTTCAAACTATCCAATGAAATATCCACGGGATCTATACTGTAAAACCAACCCCTCCAGAACCAGTCCAGGTCTTTGGCACTCGCATCTTCCATCGTACGAAAAAAATCTGCGGGCGTAGGGTGCTTGAATGCCCAGCGCTTTGAAAATTCTTTAAAGGAATAGTCGAATAATTCCCTTCCCATTACGGTTTCCCGCAAAATATTCAGCGCCGCTGCCGGCTTACCATAGGCATTACTTCCAAACAGGATAATGTTTTCACTATTCGTCATGATCGGTTCAAGCTGGCTTTTTGGTAACCGCATATAGTTGACGATGCTGATGGCCGGACCCCTGGCTGAAGAAAACTCGTTGTCCAACTCTTTCTGGGTGAGGTACTGCAAAAAACTATTAATCCCTTCATCAAACCAGCTCCACTGCCGTTCATCACTGTTCACGATCATGGGAAAAAAATTATGTCCCACTTCATGAATAGTGGTTGAGATCATTCCATTGCGCGCATTAAGCGTATAGGTACCATCTTTCTCCGCCCTCCCCGGGTTAAACGCTATCATGGGATACTCCATACCCGCATTGCCTTCCACACTTTGTGCTACCGGATAAGGATAAGGCACAGAATATTTAGAGTAGGTTTTAATGGTGTGTGCCACTAATTTGGTAGAATATTTCCGGTACAGCGGGTAAGATTCTTTGCTGTAAAAGCTCATACACATCACCCTTTTTCCTTCTACCATTGCCGGCATGGCATCCCAAATAAATCGCCGGCTGCTGGTAAGGGCGAAATCGCGTACGTTCTCCGCTTTGAATACCCATGTTTTTTTTGCGTTACTTTTTTGCTTTTCCGCTTTGATGGCTTCACTGAGCGTAACAATCTCAAGGGGTTCTTTTACGGATTGGGCCTGTTTCCATCTTGCCAGTTGCGTTGCAGACAGAAGCTGTTCATAATTCTGGCACTCACCCGTGGCACCCAGCACATGATCAGCAGGAACGGTAAACTGTACCTTAAAATTGCCAAATGTCAGTGCAAACTCACCGCGGCCCGTAAACTGCTTATTCTGCCATCCCTGGAAATCTGAATACACGCATAAACGGGGATACCATTGAGAAATGGTGTAAAGATTATTGCCATCCTCCGGAAAATTCTCATATCCGCCCCTTGCATCCGGCGTGCGTATCCTGTCTACCATATAGTAATGCCACTGCACCTGGAACTGAAATCTTTCTCCCGGCTTCAACGGTGCAGGCAATTCTATCCGCAGCATGGTTTGATTAATGGAGTACCGCAGGTTTTTACCTGTCAGGTCAGTCAGTTTGTCGATCTTCATTCCATTCTTCTCAAGGTCCTTTCTTCTGTCAAGCAGCCCCACCGCGGCTTCTGTCATAACCGGTGAAATACTGCTCTGGTCAAATACTACATTATCACTGGCAGGGTCATGCTGGTTTTCGTCCAACTGCAGCCAGAGATAAGTTAACGCCTTAGGGGCACTATTGTAATAAGTGATGGTCTCCTTTCCGGAAATCATCTGGGTATTGTCGTTAAGTTCAGCGGTAATATCATAATCAACCCGCTGTTGCCAATACCGGGGACCGGGCGAACCGTCGCCCATGCGCTGCTCATTAGGCGTAGGCAAAAGAGTTTCCAACTGTTCGAATTTTTTGCCATGATTTGAAGCAGACTGGCTATGGCCGGCAATCACTATACTCGTAAGGAGAACGTAAAGAAAAATATATCTCATAATTCATTGGGTTACCTGTTAAAAGTAACAAAAACATGGTCACAAAAGTCAATCGCCTCACTTGTCAAAACCTGCTGTTTTTCTGCCCGCACACCATTTATAGCAGGGTTTGTTACATTTAAGAAAATATCAGGTAAGTGAGTAATCCGTATACTGGATCTCATTTTCACTTTGCCGCATTTGCCTCACTGTTTACAAACAAAGGTTTTGTGCGATTAGAAAAGGAACGGTACCAGTTATTTTATACAAGCATAATTGTGGTGGCAACATGTTCCATGAATAATTAATAATCAGTGAAATGAAAACCAAAAAAATGAAACGAACAATTATCGCATTGGTATTTGCCTTTACAATTTCCATGACAGCCTTTGCGCAACCGGTATCAGGGTATCTGCGTCCTTCCTTCTCTGCAGTGGTGGTAAAGGATATGACAGTTTCAGCAAAATGGTACGAGTCGGTATTGAAACTGAACCCGAAGTCAACGATGTCCGACGATAAGGGAGGCTATAAAGTTGTGATACTTGCGTCGGCGGAATATACATTGGAGTTACTGGAACTGAAAGGCTCCATGGCAACAACCCAGGTATTGGAAGGTAAAGCCGAGGGCACCAAAATACAGGGACATTTCAAAATAGGCTTTACTGTAAAAGATATGGATGTTTATCTGAAACATTTATCCAGCCTTGGAATAAAGGTACCGCAGGTATGGACCGACCAGGAAACCCGGAAGAGGAATTTTATGATTACCGATCCCGATGGAAACCTGCTGCAATTTTTTGAATAACCCGGAGACGGAAAATAAATCGGACGGGTAAAAAATAGCAGAAAATCACAAGCGCCAGCAACCATATACGACTACCTTCGTTGAAAGAAAACCAATGAAATATATTCTTGCATGGGCCATCACGGTAGCTGCATTCCCCGCAGCTTATTCGGCGGATACCACAACTTTTAAATTTGCCGGCCTTTTGGGCAAATGGACACAAACGCAGGGCCAGTTTATGGGGAAAGCCAAAAATGAACTTTCATTGAGTGCATCAGGTGCAGACAAGGTGATCGGTACGATGAAGATTAATGAATCGCGCAAAACAATCCACTATCAATTGGAGTTTGTACTAAATCCTGCCACCCGGAACTGGACACTTTTCGCAGTGCGTGACAAGCAGAAAAGCGAATGGATGGGACAGGTTGAGGGAAACACTATATATTTTGTCAGGGAGTTCAATGAAGGAGGTGAACATTACTTTTCCCGCCAGGGATTCTTTAACGATGCGGAAGGTGCCTTAATCAGAACCCTCGAAAAATCATTTGATGGAAAAACTTATCAGGGCATTGAAGAGCGCTATACCAAAGAGGCAAGCAACAGTTAACTTGCTTTGCCTTTTACTTTTTGCATTACCCTCCTGTACCGGCATGCGAATGCTGTTGAAGGGCAAGCCGCAGGTAGACGACTTCAAAAAATATGCTGTTTCCAACATAAAACCGGGCGATGCTGCACGGGACGACAATTTTATTTATGATACCTCGAAAAGTTCATTGATCGATTCCATTACTTTCAACAGTACGGAACCCTATTTTTTTGGCAAACAGGTGAATCTAAAAACTTTCCTGCGGGAAACCAACACAAAACAATTTCTGATACTGCATAAAGACACGGTGCTGTACAACTACACGGGCGATAATTACCAGGGCGAGTGGATCAATACTTTCTCCATTAGCAAATCACTTATTTCATTGCTATTGGGAATTGCAATCAACGAAGGATTTATTTCCAGCCTGGATGATCCTATCGTAAAATACATCCCAGAAGCTGCAAAGAACAAAGCGCTAACTCCTTTGCGTATCAGGCACCTGTTAACAATGACTTCCGGACTGAAGTTTACCAAACTCTCCAGGAACCTGGTAAAACTTATGCGTTCCGACGAGGCACAAACATACTTTACACCCGATATCCGAAAATACCTCTTAAAAAGCGAGAGGCAGTTTGAGCCCGGGCAGTATTGGGTGTATAGCAATTTAGATGCTGAACTTCTGGGATGGGTTATAGAAAATGCAACAAAAAAATCAATATCTGATTATTTTGAGTCAAGCATCTGGCGTAAAATCGGCGCTAAAAATAACGCAGGATGGACGGTGGACAGCCGGGGAAAAGAAAAAGTACATTGTTGTTTCTATACTTCTGCAAGCGACCTGGCAAAGATCGGAAAATTGTTTACCGACCCTGAACAGGCAATCGTTCCAAAAGAATGGATAGACAGGCTTATTGCTTTTGATACCACCCCCATTCAAAGACCCCCTGGAAATAATGACCTGGCCATTATGAAGCACCATTATCTCTGGTGGAAACCTCTATATCCCAGCGGCGCCGACCTGCAGGCAAATGGTGTGAATGGCCAGTTCCTGTATGTTGACCCCGTGCACTCCTACATTATTGTAAAATTGTCCGATAAAAACCACACGGGGTATCCTTTCAGAAAAATTGTTAGTACACTTGCCGGGATCGGGTACAAGACAAGCATTCCCAGATATAAGGTGAATTGAAATTTTCTTTCCGGTTATCCGGTTATAAAATCCGCCATACTACCGGGTAATCAGGTCGTCATTGACTACGCCCTTCTTTTTTGCATTCGAGGTAATCTCATGGAAATCACTCTGAACAGGTGTGTATGTATGTTGGCAATTGTAAGCAAAAAGATGCAGTTACCATTATCAAAAACAATTTCGAGGTTTGCCGGCACTGAAAGACAGGAGCTGCCGGGATTGCCGCTCTACTGTCCTTTGAGGCAATAGATATTCCCATCCAGGCTGGAAAACACGATATGTTCGCCTGAAATGCCTGGGGTGGAAAAAATAGCGCCCATCTTCAGATACAAAGTGTAGAAATCTTCATTCTTCCGGATAATCGACTGGATATCGTCACGGTAAACATTGCCCGCTTTGAAGTACTGAGGGTAGCCTTGTTTAGAGCCGTCGGTCTCAATTGACCATAGTATATCACCCGTTGCAAGCCCCACAGCAAAAAACCTGCCCATCAGGTTGCCGAAATATCCAATACTGTCTCTAAAACCCATCCCGCCAAAAATATTAAACTGAACATTTGTTTTCCAGAGTGTGCGCCCGGTGCCGGGCTCTATGGCATGCATCTCGTAATCATCAGAAGTGCCTACAAATAATGTATTGCGGTACACTTTGGGCACACCCATCGCCCAGCCTCTGGTAAAACGCCTGTTCCAATGCGCATAGCCCCCTTTTACGTCAATAGCATAGAGGTTATAATCACGGCTTGCAATAAAAATCTTTCCGGCATGCTCAACTGCAGAACCCTGCATTTCACCCTTTGGAAAAAACGACTGTCCAACAGATTTGAATTTCCATTTCAATTGCCCGGTTTTCGGGTCCAGGCAATACACGAAACCATCAAAAGATCCCGCATAAACACCCGACTCACTTACTGCCGGAGTGCCATGAACCACATCACCGGTAGGAAAGCTCCAAAGCTTACGGCCATCTGCGGCATTCAGCGCATAAATATTACCGTCGCCGGAACCAAAATACACCACACCCTTCTCCATTACCGGGGTTGACTGGTAATAATCTGCAAAACTGAATAGCGAATACTTTTTCTCGCCGTTTGTGGCAAACTTCCAGGCAAGCTGTCCGCTGCTGCGATGTAGGGAATAACAATTTCCATCACCACTGATAAATATAAGCTGGTCTCCATTGATACAAACCGTAGATCTGATCTCCCCGGAGGTCGCATACTTCCAAAGTACCATTCCGGTAGCCAGGTCCAAACAATATACATTACCATCATTGCTTCCAACATATACTTTACCCTGCTCAATTACAGGGGATGAAAACACCGGGCCGCCCGTTGTAAATTTCCAGGACAAAGCGGGAGCCGTATGTATACCGCCAACCTGGGCTTTGCTGGTATAAACGGTTAATAAAAGCAGTACTGCGATCAGCAATTGTGACACGGGCTTACAGATTAAGGGATGAGATGTTTATAGGGATAATAAATGCGATTTCCATACGGCATCCAATTAACTTGAAACTAGCCAGAATCTGTCAGCCAAAATTGTCAATTTTTGCTTTTTTAGTGGATGAATTGTTAGTGTGGAACTGAACTGCGGGCCACGGGCCTTTTGAGCTGAAAGAAATCATTCCAAAGAGCCGAACAAAAAACAACGTCTTGTTGTCATAAAATGCTTAATCCGTTTTGCCCATCAAATAGCGGCATGCCAAAGCAGATGTTGCATTACATTACAATATGAGGCATAACAGAGTTTGCACGCATGCAGTCTTTGCAGTGATTTTTTTATCCTTAGGCGCTGGCTGTAAAAATCCGGATACTTCAGACTCAGGAAGAACCAAATCTGTTGCCTCCATGTTTCGCGTGGATGAACGGCATACCGGTATATACTCTTCTGTTGCGCCCGCGGCTGCACCTATTGTAAAATGGAAATTCAAAACCTTTGGTCCCATCACCTCTTCGGCCACAGTAAAGGATGATAAAATCTATTTTGGAAGTGCTGACGGTTATATGTATTGTCTGGATAAAAGTTCCGGAAAAAAAATCTGGCATTTTCTATCTAAAGGTCCTATAAAATCAACGGCTTTAGTCACTGATGACGCGGTGTATTTTGGAAGCTATGACGGAAATTTTTATTCGCTGGATTCCAAAACGGGATCTCTGCGATGGTCGTTTGCTACAGCGGGCGAACAGCCATTTTCTGCCCGCGGAATTCATGGAGCGCTACCCCGCGATTCCATCTTTAAAGACCCATGGGATTTTTTTCTTTCTTCTCCCTGTCTTAAAGACGACATGGTATTTTTTGGAACAGGCAGTGGTGTCTTCTATGCCCTGAACAAAAATGACGGATTACCGCTTTGGACCTACAAAACAAATAACGTGATTCATTCTTCCCCCGTGGTTGATTTTGGCAACGTTTATTTTGGAAGCTGGGATACCTACTTTTACAGTATTAACGCAAAAACTGGAAAATTAGTCTGGAAATTCAAAACAGGCATTGACACTACCATGTTCAACCAGACAGGTATACAGGGCTCGGCAACTATCAGCGATTCCACCATCTATTTCGGGTGCCGGGATTCGCATTTATATGCGCTTAGTGCGCTAACGGGCACACTTAAATGGAAGAGATCCAACGACTACTCCTGGGTAAGCAGCACACCGGTAGTTGACAAAGAGAAAATTCTATATACGACCGGCGACGGCGCCAAATTTGTCGCACTCAATAAATATTCAGGTAGCATTTTGTTTCAAAAGCAAGTCAGGGGCTGGGTATTTTCCTCGCCATCTGTAGCGAACGGAAAAGCCTATTTTGGAGATATGAATGGCTTCCTGAACTGCTTTGATATCAGCTCTGGAGATTCTGCCTGGAGCTATCAATTAGAAGCTTCAAAAGCAGATCGATACAAAATATTGCTAAAAAACGGGAAATTAAATACGCGCCTCGTTTTCTCCGACCAAAAACGCAGGTATGAGAAAATGTCGTCGATGGACATGTTGTTTAGTCTTGGGTCAATCCATGCCTCACCAGTGATTGAAAACGGAACGCTCTATTTTGGTTCAACCGATGGAAATTTCTATGCTTTAGCGGGCAAAAAAAAATAGAAGTTGTTAACCCGAAGCTGGGGCGCACCCAGGGAACCTCCCTGTGGCAACCAGGAACCCTTATTGCTGTCGATAAAGTCTCCGGTAAATTTTTGTCATTTCTCATCTGTTTTCTACCGCACAAAAATGTGCAAAATGATTAACCGGAGATTATTAAAACCTTAAACATTTACCTGTAAGGCGGCTCCACTGGCGATAGCCTGATGTTTTCAAAAGCATTTGCTGCAAGAGGACAGATGCTGTCGATCAGAAGGGACACATTATCTATAACAACACTGCGAGACTTTACAAAAGGCATGAAAAATACCGGCATTAAAGAGGAAACAAAATCATCCGTTGACTTCATCACGATATATGGAAATGCAGCGTTTGCAAAGATTACCCTTGAACTTCCCAATACGTATTTTCATGATCTCATGTCTTTATTGAAAACAGAAAACGGATGGCGGATCGTATGGGAAATTTTTTCGCCTGAGAATCCAGGCAAAAAAAATGAACTGACAACCCGCTGTACAATGCGGGTAAACAAGTCGAAATAAAAACAATGGGCCAATCCTTGATGAGAGCTGCGCAAGCTTCAAAAATACCAGTCTTGACGCTTACTCTACCGGGCGCCGTTTGCGTGCCGCTGAAGCATTTGTTTTATTAGAGATATTATAAAAGGAAGGGGTTCCCGTTTAAACACCTAATCAATAAATATATTTTTGAGGCGGCTTTCTATATCATCATTCCTCAAATTGCGCGCAACGATTTTGCCGGCAGGGTCAATGAGGAAATTGTACGGTATCCCTACATAATCGACGGCGTACAGTTTTGCAATCTCGGAATCAAAGTAGGCCAATTCGCTTACATGCGTCCAGTTCATCTTATCATCACGAATGGCCTTGATCCAATCTTCTTTTTTTCCAGGCATATCCAGTGAAACACTTAGAATAGTAAACCCTTTTTTGCTGTATTTCGAATAAGCTTCAACCAAAAAAGGGCTCTGTCCCCTGCATGGTCCGCACCAACTTGCCCAGAAGTCCAGCAGTACATATTTCCCCCTAAAGGTTGATAGACTAACCATATTCCCGGACGTATCTTTTGCTGAAAATTCCGGTGCAACCGAACCAATAAATGTACTTTTTGAAACATCAATTATTTTTTTGAACCTCGTTGCAGCGGGCCATATCTTAATATGACTGGGTAATTTGCCAAACAAAGAATCAACATCTAACGGATCAAAATCATATCCTGCATACTTTATCAAAGCATAGAAGCCAAGAGAAGAATGCGGATGTGTATCCAGATAGCCCCTGTATATACTTTTTAACCTGTTCTGCTGTTCAGATCTTATCCGGAGAAAACGAAATGCCTCCTTTATATCCCCCTTCTTTTGAGCCGAGTTAATCTGGTTATCAACTGCTGCCATTGAATCGGAGTATATTTTATCAATTGCATCAAGCGTCTGGAAATCAGAAGCTGAAGAAGACCCTTTTATCGAATAACCGCTAAATCCCTTGGAAATAAGGACAGTTACCTGATCACCTGGTACCATATACAGAGTGATCGTCTCTTCGGATTTAGGCATTAATCTGGGTGCAACCCGTACTAAAGTACCATTTGTTAATGCAAGCTTTCCATAAAACGCCCCGTTGTTGGTTCTGGCGCTATCCTTATAACTTATCCCGTTCGCTGAATAGGATATATAAACCCATTTGGCAGGATCCGAGTCGAGGCGCCCGGTGATTGCACTTATTGGCTCCTGGGCGTTGCAAAACATGCAGCTTGCCAGTAGCAACAGCAGCACCTGATTACATTTCCTGTAAGTATCTCTTTTCATAACAACAGATCTATACAAAAGTCACCAAAATTGCCAGAATGTTTCAGCGGAAAGCAGAAGAAGCACTATTTGACAATTCGCTTGAATTTTTCTTCGAAACCGCTGCTTTACCTGCAGGAAACTTAGGCCGGTAGCCTTCGGCGCGGGACCTTCAAACAGGTATATGACAATTCGAAAGAGCACCTGGACAATATCCCGTTGCCAGGCGAACCCGATCCCCATGATCCGGTTTCCAGTGGAGTACACCCAAAACAGAATGTCCAGACGCAGAATCTGGACGGACAGGCATATTGAAATAGGTATGCTATTCCAATACGGCAATACGTTGCAGCAGGCAGGGAGGTGTTGTGCAAGTCATACCTGGAATGGTGAACGATAATAGGCAAAGAAATAAAAGCTTGCCGTTATCCCGGATACTAAGAAAGAATGACAAAAAACATGCACAAAAAAAACCCGTTGCTATCCAGGATATACAACGGGTTTCAAGTGCCCAGAACTGGATTCGAACCAGCACATCCTTGCGGACGCTGCGACCTGAACACAGTGCGTCTACCAATTTCGCCATCTGGGCGGGAGAGTAAATTAATAATTAGTAATTAGGAATTAATAATTATTTCAGGGCTGCAAATATAGGTGCAAAGCCGGAATTCCCAATTAGGAATTATTAATTCCCAATTATTAATTCTTAATTATTAATCACCAACTGACTACATCCCCTGATATCGCTATGATCCTGCCGGCCCCATACTTCGAAACTGCCGTCTTCGTAAACCATCCCCACATCCTCCGTGGCAATAAAAGCACAACTATGGATATTGGCGAGGTCAATGATCTGTAACAGGCCGCGGCCGGCTTGTTTTACCAGCATCGGATCCTCCTCGTCCCGCACCATAACCCGCATCCAGGGCGGACACAGGAACCTGCCCCCTCCGTTGGAATAGGCCTGGCTAAGGAGTTCTGTCATACCATATTCAGAATGTATGAGATCCCTTCCCAGTGCGGCGCATAATTGTGCATGTACCTCCTCCCTTGTTAATTCCTTCCTGCGCCCCTTCATACCGCCGGTTTCCATCACAATGGTGTGTTGGAGGGACCGGGGGAAAGCAGCTGCAAAATCAAGGAGCGCAAACGTGACCCCGATCAGCAAACTGCGCTGACCCGCCCGCTCGAGACTTTGCAGCGTGGTAGCTAATTTTTCATGCTCATCAAGGTAAAAACCGCTTTGGGGGTGACGGCTTAGACGGATAAGTTCATCAACCATATACACCAGGGAGGAATTTTCCCTTTCAAGGTAAGAAGGCAGTAAAGCGAGGACGCACCACTCTTGGATATCCCCATAAAACATCCGGAAACACCGTAGAAAACTCTCGCGGTAAATGGCCGCGTTTTGTACCAGGTGGCGGCTGGTGCTGCTGCCCGTTGTGCCACTGCTTTCAAAAAGCAGTTCTGTAGCTGCATTCCCCGTAACTATGGTATGCGATTTAAAGAACGATATGGGCAACGCCGGGATGTTTACAGGTGTCATAATCTGGGCAGGCTCATATCCTGCCAGGTTGCACCATTGGCGGTATACGGGGTTATTTGCGTACTGGTACCGGAAAACCTCCCCGCACACCGCAGCAAACGACGAATGATCGGGTGTAAGAGAGAAAATATTGTTAACATCAAAAGGGGGCACAGCCGGGTATTGTAATGTTTTAACTAAATTTGGATTGATATGAAACGAATGACGACAAAAATATTGATACTATTTGCAATTGCGCTTGGGTTTTATGCCTGCAAGAAAGATACCTATACCACCAAACCACAGATATCCATCAAAAGTGTCAGCAGAACAACGCTGAATACAGGAGATATCCTTCTTTTCCAGATCAATTTTACCGATGCGGAAGGCGATATACAGGATACCCTCTGGGTGCAAAAGATTTCGCGTACCTGTCCAAATACTGCCGGCGTGCAATTTACCAGTAAGAACAAAGTTCCCGAGTTCACACCTGTGAGCAACCTCAAGGGCATCCTGGAAATTGGGTATGCCTATAACACCAATTCAGGAGGCTACAGTCCCATTGCGGGTTGCAGCAACAGGAATGATACCAGCTATTTTAAATTCTGGCTCAAGGATAAAGCCAACAATGTTAGCGACACGATCTCTTCCGAAAATATTGTCTTAATCCGATAACATTACCATTTGAATGGATTCATCCGCGCAATACTTTTTGGCAACTATTTTTACGGCTGCTGCGCCGTCGCATTGTCGGTTGAGGCAACGCTGCAGCAGCAATACCCGCTTAATCCACCGCAGTATTATCTTCTCCTGTTTTGTGTAACCGTAGTCTACTACACCCATGCCTATATAGCGGAGCCGGCACAATCAGACGGTGCCAACAAACGAACAGCATGGTATAGCAGGCATAGACGCTTTGTGCGATACTCCCAGTTGAGTTTAACGGTTATTGCGCTGGTGTCGGCAGCGGCCCTCCTGGTTCCGCTATGGCAGAATATCCTCCAGATGCAGGTGCATCAGTGGATAATACTATTGATTTTTCCACTGGTGGCAGGGCTCTATTATGGAAGTGTTTTGCCGGGGTCGGGGGCTTATAACCTGCGGAAGCTGGGATGGATCAAACCCTTTGTCATAGGCTTTGTATGGGCCGGCGCGGTTACCTGGCACCCGGTCATTTTTCATGACCTGCAGAACAATCTTCACAGCAATCCTGGTTTGGTAGGCTTTTTGTTATTTATTAAGAACTTTATGTTTATCACGATGTTATGCATCATGTTTGACATTAAAGACTATGCTGCTGATCATAACCAACACCTCAAAACACTTGTTGTGCAACTGGGTTTACGCCATACCCTATTTTATGTTTTAATACCCCTTACCGCGGTGGGTCTGGGCACCTTTGTACTGTATGGAGTATTGCGGCACTTTCCTGTTTTGCGTATACTCATTAACACCATTCCCTTCGTATTGTTGATAATTGTAGCCTACTCCCTGCACCGTCGTAAAAGCATTCTCTATTATCTTGCGATCATCGACGGGCTGATGCTGGTAAAAGCAGTATGTGGCACCATTGGAATTACCCTAATCAAATAAAGACCATGGCAAAATTGAAGAACACAAGGCCCAAAGCGAAGACGGTCATTTCCGATACTTCCCTTACATTCCTGAAGAATTATATCAATACCCCCTCTCCTGTTGGATTTGAGACCGGTGGCCAGAAAGTATGGCTGGAATATGTAAAACCCTATGTGGATACTTTTTTTACGGATGCCTATGGTACCGCCGTGGGCGTGATCAACCCAACAGCACCGTTTAAAGTAGTGATTGAGGCGCATGCTGATGAGATCAGTTGGTTCGTGAATTATATCAATGACCAGGGACTGATACACCTCAAACGCAACGGCGGCGTGGACCACCAGGTGGCACCGGCAAAACGTGTGTGGATACATGGAAAAAAAGGACCAGTAAAAGCCGTATTCGGGTGGCCCGCCATCCATACCCGCTTAAGCAACCCTGAACAGAAAGAACCGGCACCGAAAGTGGAAAACCTTACGCTGGACTGCGGTGCCAGAAATAAGAAAGAAGTAGAGGCCCTGGGCATCCATATCGGCGCCGTTGTTACTTACGAAGAAGGCTTTGACGAGATAGGTTACGACCATTTTATAGGGCGCGCTTTCGATAACCGTATCGGCGGTTTTATGATTGCGGAAGTAGCAAGGCTTTTGAAGGAGAACCGTAAAAAACTGCCTTATGCTTTGTACGTGGTGAACGCGGTACAGGAAGAAATCGGGTTACGCGGTGCTGAAATGATCGCCCGGCGTATCAAACCCGATATAGCCATCATTACCGATGTTACCCATGATACCAGTACGCCTATGATCAGCAAAGCCATTGAAGGAGATATACAATGTGGCAAGGGACCCTCATTGGCGTATGCACCGGCTATTCACAATAAATTATTGAAACTGGTGGAGGATGTGGCTGCAAAGAACAATATTCCCGTGCAGTTCCGCACCCTCAGCCGCAGTACAGGTACCGATACCGATAGTTTCGCCTATGCCAATGACGGTTGCCCTTCTATGCTGATATCGATCCCGCTGCGTTATATGCACACAACTGTTGAGATGATTCACAAAAGGGATATTGAAGAAACCATTCGGTTGATGTATGAAACCTTATTGGTGTTATCGCCTAAAACAAACCTTAGCTACTTATAGGGTTTAGAATTATGAGTTTTGAATTATGAGTTTTTAAGTGATGAGTTTTTGAGTGATGAGTAGGGTTCCTGTTAACGCAATTCATCATGGTACCAGCAAACAATGAACATGACGCGACCAGAAAAAAAAGAGATCCGTGTGGCAGTACTTGACCTTTACGAGGGACAGGCCAACCAGGGTATGCGTTGTATCCGTGAAATTTTACAACAATGGGGCGAAGCAAATCATGTGCATGTTGTGCAGGAAGAATTTGATGTAAGGCTCGCTTTGGCAATACCGGATACCTCTTACGACCTCTATATCTCCAGCGGAGGACCGGGGTCGCCGCTGGACAGTGTTGATACCGAGTGGGAGAAAAAATATTTCGATTGGATACGCAGCCTGGAGGATTGGAACCGCAGCAGTGAGCATTTTCCCAAAAAGCATGTATTCTTTATCTGCCATAGTTTTCAACTCGCCTGCAGGTATTTCAGGCTGGGCAATGTGTGCAAACGCAAATCCACCGCCTTCGGGGTTTTCCCTATTCACATGATGCTTGATGGAAAGAATGAACCGGTATTTGATGGGTTGCAGGACCCTTTTTACAGTGTTGACAGCCGCGATTACCAGGTGATAGAGCCTGATCATTCCCGGATGAGGGAAATGGGCGCACGCATCCTGGCCATTGAAAAAAACAGGCCCCATGTTCCCTATGAACGCGCGGTGATGGCCATTCGTTTTTCGGACCATTTTCTGGGTACCCAGTTTCATCCCGAAGCAGATGCCGCCGGTATGAGTATGTACCTGCAGCGGGAGGATAAAAAACAAACGGTAATAGAGAACCATGGCGCGGCAAAATGGGAAAGTATGCTGGAACAACTGCAGGACCCTGAAAAGATTATGTGGACCTACCGGCAGGTGCTGCCTAATTTCCTCAACCTGTCTGTGGGTGAGCCCGCAATGACCCCCTCTTAGATTTATCAGCATGTATTGCAGGTATTTTTTACTTTCAGTATGTAAATAACACAAGTATGGTGCCCGCGATTCGCAAACATTTTAATGAAAGCTTTACCCGGCAGAAATACCAGGCCTATCTTGACGACCTGAACAGTAAACATCCCGGAGCCATAGAGTTTCGCGTGGCGGAGACGCCGGTATTCGTGGATGCGATTTTCAAAAACAAAGTGTTGCAGGCCTGTGAGCGCATTGTAGATGTGATCACGCAATTCAACTTCAATACACTATCCTCGCATGCGATACCGGAGAATGTGCGGGTACCCAATGAAAATGCCCATTCACATTTTATTGCATTTGATTTTGGCATTTGTGAGAACGAACAGGGCGAGCTGGAACCCCAACTCATAGAAATGCAGGGCTTCCCTACCCTGTTCGCATACCAGATCTGGCATGATGAAGTCACCCGTCGTCATTTTGAGATCCCCGAAAACTATTCAGCCTATTTTAACGGCTTTACACCCGCTACCTACCAGCAGTTACTCAAAGAGATCATACTCGGAAACCATGAACCGGAAAATGTGATTCTGCTTGAAATACTGCCACACAAACAAAAAACGCGGATCGACTTTTACTGTACCACTGACTATACCGGCATACCCGTTGTTTGTCTCACTGAACTGGAACAGGAAGGCAGGAATTTGTTTTATAAAAAAGACGGACGAAAAATTGAAGTGAAACGCATTTACAACCGGATCATTTTTGATGACCTTCAGCAACAATCGCCCGAGATACAGGAAAAAGGAAAACTGTTGTTAGCTGATCTTGCGGTGGAATGGGTACCACATCCTAACTGGTTCTACCGCATCAGCAAATACACGCTACCCTTCATAGACCATCCCTATGTACCCCGCACAAGTTTCCTCAATGAGCTTACCGGTATTCCGGAGGATCTTGAAAATTATGTATTGAAACCCCTGTTCTCCTTCGCGGGACAGGGCGTAGTGATTGATGTAACCCGCGCTGATATCGATAAAGTGACGGACCCCGAAAACTGGATACTCCAGCGAAAAGTAAAATATGCTGATGTAGTGCACACACCCGATATCCCTGCTAAAGCAGAGATTCGTATCTTTTATTTCTGGAAGGAAGGAGAGCCGCGCCCCATTGCCACTAACAACCTGGCAAGACTTAGCAAAGGCAAAATGATCGGTGTTCGATATAATAAGGATAAAGAATGGGTGGGCGGAACCCTTGCGTATTTTGAACAGTGAGAGAGAGAATATCGAACGAGAAATATTGAATACGCCAGGGAATTCCTGTTATAGCACCAACCTAA
Source organism: Chitinophagaceae bacterium (assembly GCA_031424835.1). Taxonomy (GTDB): domain Bacteria; phylum Bacteroidota; class Bacteroidia; order Chitinophagales; family Chitinophagaceae; genus Sediminibacterium. The sequence goes on along the minus strand of JANPIE010000034.1, from coordinate 14,475 downwards.
ACTTGAAACCCGAAACCCGGAGCTTGTCTCTTTTTTTTCTGACCCTTACTTTCAGTCGCTATGGGCCCTTTTTGGACACGAATGATTACGCAGCTTATTCTCCATGAAAAAGAGAAGAGTGCCACACGTGCGCGGGAGTATTCCCAATATGCAATGGCCAAAGGCTTTCGTGAACTGAAGATCATTGCTTTTAGGGGGTTAAAAGATTTTTTCCTGGTAGGCGGAGGCATCGCTTCCGCTGCATTTGGCCTGGAAAGTTTTTTACTGCCTGCACGTTTTATTGATGGTGGCGCCACGGGTATCTCGCTTTTGGTAAGTGAACTGTATTCGATTCCCCTATACCTGCTGCTCATCCTGATCAACATTCCTTTCATGATCCTTGGCTACAAAATGATCGGCAAAACGTTCGCCATTAAAACAGCGATCGCAATAACCGGCCTTGCCATTACCATTGCTACGGTAAATTTTCCGGAAGTAACCCATGATAAATTGCTGGTGGCTGTGTTTGGCGGTTTTTTCCTTGGTGCTGGCATCGGTTTATCAGTGAGGGGGGGCGCAGTGATCGACGGCACGGAAGTGCTGGCCATATTTCTCAGCCGCAAACTCGGCACCACCATCGGCGATATCATCATAATCATCAACGTACTTGTGTTTAGCACCGCTGCCTACCTGTTATCTGTTGAAACCGCACTCTACTCCATGATCACCTACCTGGTTGCTTCCAAAACACTTGATTTTGTCATTGAAGGTATTGATGAATATAACGGTGTAACCATTGTTTCCACCCATAGTGATGAAATAATGAACATGATCATCGACAAACTAGGCCGGGGTATCACCGTTTACAAAGGCAAACGTGGTTACGGCAGCCACGGAGAAAAGAAAGACATCGACATCGTCTATACCGTAGTAACCCGCCTTGAACTGAACCGTCTGAATGTGGAGATCAGGAAAATAGATCCCAATGCTTTTGTTGTAATGAACGCCGTAAAAGACACCAAAGGTGGAATGATTAAAAAACGCTCACTCAAACATTAATACAATACCCCTTCAGGTATTGCAAGGCGCGTCGTTGATGCATAGGATTCAGTAACATTCGCCAGGATAATTGCCTGCAATGCACATTAACACAAAACGCAGATCATGGCCCGACACCTACTTAAGTGCATCAAGGAATAACCACTCAAAGCTGATGAGCCAGCTATCTTTCGACATCCTTGCCATATTGCTCTCCAGTTGGAACCGATACCCCAGGTTGAGTTTTGCCTGGCTGTTAAAAATCAATTGCGCCGCGGGTGCGAGATCTACATAATGTCTCCGTTGATCAGTGGCGTTCTGCCCAAGCAGTTCCAGATACAGGTTGAGATTGGTTTGCCCGTAATCCGTATAATTCACAGGCAGTAAGAGGTATCCTGCAGACAAAGAATAATTAAAAGCATTGTTGGGCAGGGGACCTGTGGAACCTGACAGCAAACGGCTTGACAAAGGCGTATTCGCAAAGCTCAGGGTAGTGGATACGGCCAGCTTGTGCAATAGTTGTGTTGCGATGATACCTGCCTGTACACCGGTCTGGTCTCCTTCCACACTTACTTCGGAAAACGGAACCTTGTTGCGGCTATAGGAACCCTCTGCAAATGCTGCCAGCCGGAAATGCCTGTACAAATCATCTTTTGAGAAAAAACGATACTTGCCATACAGCCGCACACTCTCCCATCGCTGCGCATTGGTATACATATCAGAAAAAGTTCCGATCGTATGCACCATGAGGTTCCTGTTTACACCAAACATCAGTTCAGTAGTATGGCGGCTCGCTGTTCTGCCGGCATTCAGATCCCTGATAACTTTTGCCGTTTGCTTCACGCTCAGTGAACGGGCAGGCATACCACTTGCAGGCTCAGAAAAAACATACAACTCCTGGGCCGCAGCAGGCAGGCCTATTACGAGGAACAGCCAAATCATTTTTCGCATAAACAGTGTTAAAGCAGTAGCTGAATAAATTTCAGGCACCAGTCTTCGGCCACCTTGCAGCGGCAGGCGGCGAAACCGACCCTCTCTACATAGTTACATGATAAATACGTTTTCCATCCATGGTCCCTGTTCCAAAACATTTCAGGGCGGTGGCCTTGCCGTACTTCTTATGGTCCCTGGCGGTGACAAAATTCTTGTCGATGAAATGGATTGTCTTTTCACCATTCAATACCTGCGGCGCCACATTTACAAAATGATAAGCCTGGTTCTCCAGCGTTACAGTGGTTTCATTCTCCACTTTCAGATCGCGGAACTTTGCAGTCAATTTGAGGTTAGACACAGAAAATCCTGCATCTACAACAGCCTTGCTCAAAGCATCAAAATCCAGTTTTGCTCCTGGTTTGAAACTGAGCTCATAGGTTGATAACTGGATATTGGGCTGAACTTTTTCAACAAACGGAACGGCAGTCAACGCCTTGAACACGGCCTTGGAACACATGGCACAGGTTAATCCACTTGCCTGGAGCATGGCCCTTGTAACCTGTGCCTGGGTTTGCAGCGCAAATAACACTGCTGCGATCAATATTATTTTTTTCATTTTTGATTTTTTTAAGGAATAATCACTGTTTAGGTTTCTCTGCAGTTTCGATTGCCTTTCTCTCATATTGGCAACACTCATCCAGGTCCTCATAGGCTTTGGCATCACCTGTGTAATCTTTGGTATCATACCCTGCAGCCGCAACCTTCTGCTGTATCTTGATGCCATTGGTCTTGAATGAAGCGTACTTTACGGTGAGCAACTTCGTATCCGGGTTCCATACAGCATAGCTGGCACCACCCGCTTTCGCTGCTTTCTCGATATGCGACTTACACATATCGCAGTTACCCCAGACTTTGATGGATTCCGTTTTAGCGCTTTGCGTTTTGGTTTGCGCAAAGGAGAAAAGACACAATAACAGTAAAGAAAATGTTAGGGATACATGTAATTTTTTCATGATCGTATTTTGACTAGTAGTTAAAAACAATAAGGTCGGGGAATTCCATCACACCATCCGGTAGCGGGGTGCGTGGGCAAAGCTTTCTCAGCTAAAAAATGTAATCAGATCCTGAAAACACAATTCTGGAGGTAGGTATCCTGCCACAATAACAAAGGGGGTGAATGGCCGTTGGCATAAAGATCAGCAGGGCCCGTATACATTGCAGCGTCAAATACACTGTGGTTTGCAGAAAGAGGTAAGGCGTTTAACGGAAGCGCAAAATCAGCATAAGAGGGTTGTTGCACATCGTCCACCTTAAAAACTTTCAGTTCCGTTTTACAGCAACTATTCTCCTCCGACACACCGCAACCACAGGATTTTTTGCCAAACGCGTTCAGTTGAACGGAGAACAATTTTCCCATGCAATAATGCGTATCTATCACTATTCCGCTGCTGACAGCGAAGTAAATAACAGTGAGGAGAGCGATGAAAGGGCGTTTCACGGGCATAAAGATAACACCCACTGCTCTCAAAGGAATAAAAAATTGTGTTAAAGCCCCCTCAATTGATGAAGGTCCACCAAAGCCCGAAACGTATCCATAAACCGGTGGCGGGATTTTGCTGTGTCCGGAAATTGAGTTTACTGAATGAAAAACCATTGGACGGGTTCAGGGTATTCAGGTTCTCCACCCTCAAAAATCCTTTGAAGCTTTTGATCCGGAAATGCAGGTAGGCATCCAGCTCTGGCCGGTTATTAAGGCGATAGCTGTTCTGGTAAAAATACTGGCCAAGAAATGGGGAATAGTTATCGCCTTTATAGGGCGACTGGAAACGTAGCTCTATGCCGGTTGACAGGTACAGGTTTTTATAAAAATTTCCCTCAAATGCGAGGCGGTTGCGCAGCAGCAGAAAGGGCAAATTGACCGGGGGCTGCCCGGTAGTTTGCTGCACATGTATCTCTGTATACCAGTTCCAGTTTTTTGACAAGCGGAATTTCTTTTCGGCGCTCAGGTGAAGGATATTGAAAAGGGTAGCCTCCTGCCGGGCCGTAAAAAAGCTGTCAAAATACATGTAGTTGGTAACTGCAAAATACTCACCGTTGAATTTCCATGCGTTTCCCGGATTCTCGTACTGTGCAAACAGGCGGATAATATTCTCTTTTGCATAAGCCGAGCGGTTGCTAACGGGGAACCGGCTTATGGGGTCCAGAATAAAAGAAGGCGACCGGTTTACATTTTGAAATCCGATCAACAGGTTTCCCAGTTTTTTACCCAGTGTCCGTTTCATGCTTACATAAGCGGCATAGTCGCCCGCATTGTTGCCATTCAGGTATAACTGGCCGTTGGCCTCGATATCCCATAACTGGTTACGTGTGCGGTTACGGTATTCACCCAGCCCATATACATTGTATAAACTTTTTGAAAGTACCGTATCATCAAATGTTCCATTCAGGTTCTGCAAGGCAATTCCTGCTTTCAGAAACTGGCCCTGGTTATTTTTGTCGGGAAAGGAAATCAGCGCAAATTCATTGGTCAAATTCTTCCAGGCATCCTTAAAGCCGACCGTATCCCTGCTGATCTGGTAATTAAAATATTGTTTATAGCGCGCACTGTCCGGGAAAAGATCCAGGAACTGGTAACTATTGGATGCATAGCGTAAAGTGTGTTCTATCCGCAGGCGTGGATAAAATAACTGGATCGTTACTGAATCGGTAACCAGGGAGTCGCGGGTGCCGAGGTCAAAATGATGCCGGAAAAGCACCGAGCTTTCTTTATAAATGTTGCCGGTGTTAACGGTAGTATTAAACGGGTTTCGGCTTAATGCGCCCGCCCTGCCCAAACGTGTTTCCAACTCAAATGGATCGTTAAGAGATAGGCTGTCCAGTTTTCGTACATCCTGCAGACCCCCATTTTCGGAAGAGGCACTTTTGTTGGAAATAAGAATGAGAAAAGCTTCATACTTCCGGTTAAGTGTCTGGAAATGCGAAGTGAACCGAAAATTATTCTGGCTGGCATTCTGCGTTTTCAATACACCGGGTGCATTGCTGAAACGATATTCAATGGAAAAATTGAAATTGCTTTTGCTGTTTTGTGTATGCACCACATCAATCAATTGCTCGGCCTTACTTCCCAGGAGGTAAGAAAGCTCAGTATAGGGTCTTGTCGTCTGGTAAAACTTTGTGTTTTCAGGGGTAAACTTATAAATATCATACTGGTGAAACCCGGCGTCAAAACCTGCCTTCATCAATGGATTGAAAAAATAGGACCTGGATGCGGTGCCATAATTGCCGAGTGTATGGTAATACCAGGGTAATGGAAATCGGGTGGTAAAATCATTGATGGAGGAATCGAGAGAACGCAGACGCGTGGAATCAAAATAACGGTAATAGATGGTTATGGAATCTGCGTTTCGGTCCCTGCGCTGCAAAGAATCATTCCCCCCGCTTTTTTTGATCATCCTGCCCTGGCTGTCGTAGGTAATATTGCCGTTATTGCCTGTTTGGGGAGTAGACAATCTTCGCCCCGGAATCTGCGCCAGTACCCCATCGCTCACCAGCAGCAGCAGGAGGATGAATGAGGGTAGGAGTAGCGAAGACTTTGAAGACATTTAGGGAGTTGAGAGTTATGAGTTAGGAGTTATGAGTTGATTTTTTTAGGGTGTTTATAAGGCTTTTATGAGTTCGGTGAATAGCAGGGTGAGTTTTGGTTCGGCGTCGCGGGCGGCCTGGAGAACTTCTTCGTGGGTGATGGTATTTTCTTCTTCGCGGATGCCAAGATCTGTAATCACACTTATCGCAAATATTTCCATACCGCAATGGATGGCCGCAATACTTTCCTGCACTGTACTCATACCTACTGCATCTCCTCCCAATACATGAATCAGCTTGTATTCGGCCCTTGTCTCAAATGTAGGGCCGGTAACGCCGGTATACACACCCTGTTTCAATTCGATATCATGCTGCTTGGCAATTTTCTGCGCTTTCTGGATCAATGCTTTGCTGTAAGGCTCGCTCATATCAGGGAAACGCGTACCCAATCCATCTTCATTTTTACCCAGCAATGGGTTTTCTGTAAAAAGGCTGATATGGTCGCTGATGATCATCAGGTCGCCGATCTTGAAATGGGGATTCACCCCACCTGCGGCATTGGATAACAACAAAGTTTTTACACCCAGTAAGCGCATTACACGTACAGGATATGCAACCTGCTGCGGTGTATAGCCTTCATAGTAATGGAACCGGCCGCCCATCACCCATACTTTTTGCCCTCCAAGTTCCCCGAAGATCAGTTTGCCTTTGTGCCCCTCTACTGTACTCACCGGGAAATGAGGAATATCGTTGTAAGCAATTTCTTTTTCTGCTTTGATCTCATTGGCCAGGTTACCTAACCCGCTGCCAAGAATAATACCGATTGAAGATTCTGTAGTAACCTGGCTACGTATAAAACCCACCGTTTCCTGCAATTGTTGCATGGTTTGTGACATAGATAAAAATTAGACCGCAAATATAGCACATCGTGAGGCGTGAAACGTGATTAGTAAGTGTCCGGTCCATACTCGCGATTCACGTTTCACCCCTCACGATACCCCCAATGAAAAAGGCCATCCAGCTAACCGGATGGCCCTTATTAGGTTGTTAAGAAAGTCGTGTTAACTTAAACGTTTAACATTAACGGCATTCAAGCCTTTGCGTCCTTCCTGTACATCGAATACGACTTTATCGTTAGCCTCGATCTGGTCGATCAGGCCTTTCGCGTGTACAAAAGTTTCTTTTCCGGAATCATCATGCTTGATAAAACCAAAACCTTTTTCTTCATTGAAGAACTTCACAGTTCCTGTAATTTGTGTGTCCATTTGTAAAATTGTAAATTTAAATAAGGCCGCAAAAGTACTCCCTAAATGAATACTTTCCTAATAAAATCGAAACAAGCATCATTTTTTAACAATTAACTTGCTATTAATCAGTTCAGTAGAAAAATTTAAGGGTGATGCGTTTAATTGATTAAAAAGGTTAAAGGGGTCAATGAGGTGAACATGGCGACTGTTTTTTTATGTGGCTGTTAACCTGCTCGAATTGCTAATACCGATATCCGAACCTATTGGGCATCAAAAAGCGAACTTCTGCAACACCCACTCCCCTCCTGCACACGCTAACCCCCTTACCTCTCTTGACCCCTTTAACCCCCGTTAACCAACTCCCCCATTTGACCACTCTAACCCCATTCCCTAACTTAGCGTCTTACCGCAACACTGAGCAATGAAACAAATTGGTATTTTTTTTGTCTGCCTGGGCCTTGTCATCTGCGTACAGGCACAGAAGTTAAGTTACAGAATGTCTTTCCCGAATGCCGTTCACCACGAGGCACATATTGAGCTGACAGCTTCGGGAATACCGGCAAAACCCGCCATTTTCAGAATGAGCCGGTCCTCGCCCGGTCGTTACGCCACCCATGAATTCGGTAAGAATGTTTATGACGTAAGTGCCACCGATAAAAACGGTAAAGGCATTACCGTAAACAGGATTGACGGCGATGTTTATGAAGTGCCGCGGCACAATGGCACTGTTACCATCAGTTATACCCTCTATGGCAACTATGCGGATGGTACCTATGCGGGTATCGACCCCGAAAGCATACACCTGAATATGCCGGCCGTATTTATGTGGATGAAAGGATTGGAAAAAGCGCCTATTGAAATCAGCTTTGACCTGCCCAAAGAAAACAAGGGTGTTATTGCCACACAACTGGTGCCCACATCAGATCCTAAGAGATTCACGGCACCGGGTTTACAATATTTTATGGATAGCCCTACCAAGATCGGTGACCTGATCATGCGTCAGTGGATGGTGAGTAATGCCGGTGGCAAAAATTTCACCATACGCATTGCGCTGGAAGCAGCTGCCACCAATGAGCAGGCAGATGAGTTAGCTGATAAAGTGAAAAAACTGGTGGAAGAAGCGAGGGCTGTGTTTGGCGAGTTTCCTGATTACGATTATGGCAGCTACACTTTTATCGCCAGTGCCAATCCCTACGTGCAGGGCGATGGTATGGAACACAGGAACTCCACCATGATAACCGTGCCATCCGCCAGTTTCAACGCCGACCGTTTACTGGGTGTTTTTTCTCATGAATACTTTCATAACTGGAACGTGGAACGTATCCGACCCAAAACGCTGGAGCCCTTCAATTTTGAGAAAAGCAATATGAGTCATGAACTCTGGTTTGCAGAAGGCTTTACCCAATACTATGGTGAGCTGCTGCAGGCAAGGGCGGGTATGGATGATGAAAAAGCCTTCCTGCAGACAGTGGCTTCGCTCGTAAATACAAAGCAGCATACCCCAGGTGGCAGATATTATTCGCCGGTAGAGGCCAGTAACCATGCCGTGTATGTAGATGCTGCAGTTTCTATCGACAGGAACAATTATGGAAACATGTTCACCTCGTATTATCCTTATGGTGCCGCCATCGCGCTGGCGCTGGACCTTGAAATGCAATCGAGGTATAATAAAACGCTGGATGCCTATATGCGTGCCATGTGGATTCGCTTTGGCAAAACTGAAATTCCTTATACGCTGGCAGGTATGCAGGACGTGCTTGCTTTGGTAACGGATGCTACGTTCGCGGCGGAATTTTTTGGTAAATACATAAACGGACATGAGCCTATCGACTACGCCACGCTACTTGGCAAAGCGGGATATGAGCTCAAAAAAATGGCAGAAGGGAAAGTAAGCCTGGGTGCAAATGCAAGGGCCAATGACCAGGGACGGTTTGTGATTGGCGCGAACACAGTGAGAGGCTCTGCGGCATATGAAGCAGGAATGGATATAAATGACGAATTACTAAGGATAGATGATACGAACATTAAAAATTCCGCCGATGTGACTGGCTTCCTGCAGTCAAAAAAACCGGGCGACCTGGTAACCCTTACATACAGGCACCGGAACACAGAAAAAAAAGCAACCGTTGCACTAAAGGAACAGTTGTACCCACTTATCATTCCCTTTGAGCAATCAAACAGGCAGGTTAACCAGGACATGAAAAAAATAAGGGCTAGTTGGTTCAATACCCATGTAAATTGAACCTGCGGCAGCCATAGCTTAGTAAAATAATCAGGGTTCCTGACCGGAAAATAATACCCTTTTGTGCAGTGCTAAGTTCTTATTAGTTATTTTCAAGAAAGATTTTTTTCATAGGCGAGCAAACTAAATGCCCTCGAAAATACTTACATGAATAAAATCTGGCCATTCCCGAGGTGTACAGACCTACATTAGCCCGGAATGCTATGGCAATTGTAAAAGATAAAAAACGCAACAAGCGGCAGATGAGTAAAGAGTTCCTTAATAAACTCATTGAGAACAAAGTCACTGATTTTTATTCAGGCGAGCCCGATTTCCTGTTGCTGTCGAAGTATAAACATCTCGTAAAAGACAGCGCCTATTTCGATTTCCTGCTGGAGAGTCACAACGGGGGATTTTTCTACAAACAATCGCTGCATATCTACAGCTATTCACATAACCGTGAGTTCAATGATATTGAACAGGTAAACCTTGCGATGAAAAAAGAATACGGAGAGATTGCAAAGGGGCTTGTATCATTCGGGCAGGACCTGTTCGGTAACCAGTTTTGTTTCGATACCACAGAGGGAAACCGTATCGTTTTCTTTAATACCGAATCGGGCAAAAAAGAAGATATGGCCGCAGATTTTCCGGGATGGATAGAGATGATCTACAAACATTTTGGTTACTACATCGGGCTAAAGCTGATATCAGAATGGCGCATGCGCAATGATCTTTCTTTTAACCAGCGCCTGGTACCGAAGATACCCTTTATCAGTAGTGGCGACTTCAGTATTGCCAATCTCCAAACGGGAAATTTCCCCGATTACCTGGCAGCCTATGCCGGCATTGCGAAACAGGTACATCATTTACCGGAAGGTACCACCGTGAAAGTTGCATTTATCAAAAAATGATGCGCTGCGTTCACTGCAGCTCGGTGGTAAATGTTGCTACAATAGTATCCTTTCTGCAATGCGGGATTTTTCCAACCGCGGAGTCGCAGAGGGGCGGAGCTTACGCGGAGGGTTTGGGATTTGAAGGGTGTTTTTCGCTTTTTAAAACATAGTAAGCCCAGAGGGCGCTGGCCAGCATAAAAATAAACCCAAGAAAAAATGCGGAGCCCGGAAAATAAACAGGCGCATCCCTGGCAGTGAAGTATGCGAAAAGGTTGGTCATCATCAGCGGGCCAACAATGCTGGTGGCGCTCATCAAACTGGTGAGTGCACCCTGCAATTCACCCTGCTCACCTGGCGGCACATGCGCCGAAATAATGGATTGCAAGGCAGGCCCGGCGATACCCCCCAAACAATAAGGTATCAGGAAAACAAACATCATCCAGCTCTCAGAGGCGAATGCAAACAGCAAAAGTCCCAACGCATATAAAGCCAGCCCGATGTAAACACTTCTTTCGTTACCGAGCCTGGGACTTGTATACCGGATCAATCCGCCCTGGACAGCGCCTACCAGCAAGCCAACCACCGCCAGGGAAATGCCAATCATCTTGGGTGTCCATTTAAATTTTTCGATGTTAAAAAAACTCCAGTTACTCTGCACAGCATGTGATGCCAGGTACACCAGTACCAGGGATATGGCCAGGCCACCCACAGCAGGGTATTTTTTTAGCTGCAGCAGTGATCCAACCGGGTTGGCACGCTTCCACTCAAAGGGGCGCCGGTGTTCTTTATCCAGTGACTCAGGCAATACAAAATAGCCGTACAGGCAGTTGGCGAGTGCAAGACCCGCAGCCACCAAAAAAGGGACGCGCGGGCCCATTTCGCCCAATAACCCGCCGATCAATGGACCGATGATGAAGCCAAGTCCGAATGCGGCGCCGATCATTCCAAAATTCTGCGCGCGGTTTTCATTGGTGCTGATATCGGCGATATAAGCTGAGGCGGTTGTAAAACTGGCGCCCGTAACACCAGCGATCAATCTTCCTACAAATAACCAGGCCATGGACGGCGCAAAGGAAAGAAACAGGTAATCGATGCCAAAACCAAAAAGGGATAAGAGTAGTACGGGCCGCCTTCCATACTTATCACTCAGGTTACCCAGTACCGGCGCAAAAATAAATTGCATAAAAGCATAGGCAAACGTGAGCCAGCCCCCATACTGTGAGGCAATACTGATATCATTAATCCCTAATAAGTCCTCAATCAGTTTTGGCATTACGGGAATGATCAGGCCGAAACCGGTTACATCTATAAGCAACGTAATAAAGATAAATCCGATGGCAGCTTTCCGGTTCAGGGGCATAACTTAAATTAATCGTAAGAATGGAACGAGGCGGCAAAATAAAAAATTAAAAGCAGCTTTCGCGAAAGAGTTGCGCAAAACAAAAAAGGGAAGCAGAAAACTGCTCCCCTTAGGTTATAACATTTATCAACGACTGCCTTATTTACGGAGTTTAATGGTTCCGATAGATGTTTCTTTTGGAGCCGTAACACTTACACCGGTAATGGTGGTGTCTGCATAACCATTTGACGCGTTTACAAATACTGAATACGTACCATTGGGTATACCACGCACTTTAAAGTTTCCGTCTTTGGTTGGTAATGCATAGGCAGTATCGGTAGCATTGAATACCGTAACAACAGGATATCCATCAGCAGGGCCAATTTTTCCGGATATTGCGCCGGTAGCGGCCACTGTAAAGAAATGGAATACCGGGCGGAGATAGAATTTATTATCCCTTTCCTGGATGATGGACCTGGTAATATCAAAATCAAGCCATAAACGTTTTTTTCCCGGGCGGAACTCTTCACACTCATGGCCTTTCAGCTTGATCAGCACATAACCCTTTGCATTGGATGGCAGGTACAATGGATAAGTTACACTGTCTTTTACCACGGAATTACTGGTGCCAAATTCTATCTTGATCAAACGGATAGATCCTTTGGCAATAGCAGAGGATGCCAACAGCGTATCTACCCCATTGCGCAGTGTAAGCATATCATAGATACCGGGGGTGATCTTGAGGGTTTCCCAAACAAAAGACGAATCTTTTTTGTGGTCGTTTGAACCCCTGTGATCCCAGTCATCATTATCATGCTGACGGGTGTTCTTACCCGTGTCTACCAATACCTTCACTGAACGGATATCGATGAGCACTTTGTCAAATAACCCGGGGCCATCCGTAAGGTAGAGCGATAGCTGCTCTTTGCCGGGCGGAACTCCGGATTCATCAGATACTGTTTTTTTACAGGCTGTCATTAAAAAGCAGGCAGCAAAAGCCATGATGGCGCCGAAGAAAAGGTGTTTGTTTTTCATGTTGTTGGTTTTAGCGTAGCCTTCCTGTCATCAATTGCTTTTAAATGATTGCATGCTCCTCAGATGCAATAACTATGCTAACTGTTGCCTAACGTTTTGTTAAAGGATTTTTAAACGGAAGTTGAAAATGGCTATCTTCATTTTCGCTAAAACCTATTATATGAGAAAAATGCAGGCCCTTATATTACTCGGATTATTTCTTTCTGGTATCCATTCCGCCCAGGCCCAGAAACGCCAGCATTACGAGATCAAGGTTTACCACGTTAAGACCAATGACCAGGTTAAGCAGGTAAACCAGTTTCTTAAGAATGCATATTTACCGGCACTGCATAAAGTTGGCATCAAACAGGTAGGTGTGTATCATCATATTGACAATGATACCGCGGGCGACAAGCGCATTTTTGTTTTTATTCCCTTAAAATCTATAGCACAGATAGAAAAAGTAGAAGACATTACCGTGAATGATGCATCCATCAAAACAGAATCCTATTGGAACGCAGAATACAATGCAGCGCCCTTTACGAGGATCGAGACGATATTATTAAAGTCTTTTTCGATGATGCCATCGTATAAAACGCCGGAACTCACCGGCAACAAGACGGACAGAATATATGAATTGCGCAGTTACGAAGGACCCACAGAGCGCCTGTACCGCAAAAAAGTAGAAATGTTCAACGAAGGTGGAGAAGTAGCGCTGTTTTCCCGTTTACAGTTCAACGCGGTTTTTTACGGCGAGGTGCTGGCAGGTTGCCGTATGCCCAATCTCATGTACATGACCAGTTTCAACAACCGCGCCGACAGGGATGCACACTGGAAATCATTTGGTGAGGACCCCGAATGGCTTAAGTTGAAGGCGATGCCGCAATACCTCAATACCGTTTCAAAGAATGAGACGATGTTGTTGCACCCTGCGGAATTTTCGGAACTCTGACAACCCTTTCTGCAATATTTTACTCCGGCGGCGAGTTTATTCAAGTTTGCGCACTAACGCGGCCAACTCTTTTTCAGATTGAAATTTAAAGTTTTTTGAACCGGAAAGCCTTTCAATCGCTTCTGCCTGTTCAGGCATCAATGCCGGTAAAGAAGCCCTGTTTTTGATGGCCAGTAAATGCCTGGTGCGCACATCCCACAAAAACATTTCCGAAGTATACCGATAGATTTTTGCAGGTGCTGCGGAATAGTCAAAAAAATCCTGCACAGATTTGTAGTTGCGTTTCAGCAGGTGAAACCTCGGACCCTCTGCAAGCACCTCATAAAAAGTATTCTCCGGCAATGGGCCCTGAGAGGGATACCCGCAGCGGAATAAACCCGTATGGGATTGCCCATTGAGAACATAATCCAGGGAAAATTCAGCTATCGGGTCAATAATGATAAATTCTATGCTGTCGATCCTGTAGTGTAGCTGGTTAGTGTGAATGTTGTACTGCAGCGTGGCATCCGGAAGCGTTCGCCCGTTCAGAAATTTAACGGAACCCCTGCCCCACTCATCGGATAAATGCGGGCTGCCCTTAATTTTATTTTTCCCCGAAGATGTAAGTGGCCTGCCTTCCTTATCGTAAATCTCTACGAACTGCATATTGCGTGTTTCCAAAGCAGGCTGCGCATGGCTGTAAAAGCTTCTGAGCAATATGCATATCAACAGTACCCTCTTCATGAAAATGGAATTGCCTTAAAGTTACGGTTATTTAAAGGAACTGCCTGCGGCATTGCGTACAGGTCTACTTATGAGCGGCGGGTAAAAAAAAGGCCCGTTCTATCATATTGGAGCTGACTGCTGCCGGTTGCAGTCAAGGCTTATCCCAGACGTTCTTTTGCTGCTTTCAGTCCCCTGATCATGGCAACAAAATCCTGTCCCCTGGCGAGCGCATTGACAGCCTGGGCTATACGGTTGGCAACTGCGGTATCGCTTTTAACGCCGCCCAGCCACTTAATAAAATAATTGCGCTGTGAGGGTTTGAGAGATTCAAAAAACGCTTTCGCTTCAGGCTCATCTGCAAGGCATTCGATGAACCCGGGATGAGCTACAAGCGGTTTTTTGTCCACGCTCAATTTTACATTGATCATGCTGCCCTTTTTTTTGCGTGTACCCCGGCGCATGGCGGCATTGAGGGGAAGAATAAAACGACCACCACCCATGGGTAAAAGCGCTACACCTTCAATCTCGTAGTTATCCAGTTTTCCTTTTACGCGAAAAGATTTTTTGTTACC
>JANPIE010000033.1:0-29689 GCA_031424835.1 Chitinophagaceae bacterium | reverse complement strand
ATCGATATGCTTGCCCGCTCGTGTGCCTGTTACCCTTATGGACTGGTTATCGGCAATGATATGTTTGGTGTGATCAAAATTGATCTCTACACCCCATCCTTTTTCCCGGTTAAAAAAATAACCCAGGCGATAGTTGTATTGCGGAATGGTGAGGGGTGTTGTAAACAAACCTTCATCCCAGCCCGGATGATCGTGTGAACGCACATTGTTTAGCGTATAGGAACTGTTAAGCGCCGGCTGGCTTACATGTACATTGGAACGCGTATACCATTCTTTGTTGTAGCCCCACGAAAAATACAACTCACCTTTCCTGGTCGCCGCTTTTTTTTGTGCCTGCAGAAACAGTGGAGCGGCGGCAAAGAGTAGTATGAGTTGAAATCGGTTCATAAGCTGTAGAGGGTTGGTTTACGGGGTTCATAGTCCATGGCCCTTAGTCGATGGTCCATGGACTTTGGTTCATCGACTGCTGCATTATTCCAGCACCGGGCTTAGCCATCTTTCTACTGTTTCCAGCGGAAGGCCTTTTCTTTTGGCATACGCTTCCAGTTGATCCCGTTGTATTTTGCCTACACCAAAGTACTGGCTTTTTGGATTTGAAAAATACCAGCCGCATACCGATGAAGCCGGGTACATAGCCAGGCTTTCTGTTAGCTGCACGCCTATTGCGTTGGTTGCATCCAGCAGGTCAAATAATTTATACTTCTCCGTATGGTCTGGGCATGCGGGGTAACCGGGGGCCGGACGTATGCCGTTGTATTGTTCTTTGATCAGTTGTTCATTGCTTAACTGCTCGTCTTTATCGTAGCCCCAGTATTCTTTACGGGTACGCTCATGCAATGCTTCTGCAAATGCCTCTGCAAACCTGTCGGCAAGGGCCTGCAGCATTATCTTGTTATAGTCATCGTGCTGCTTTTCAAACCTGGCGATATGTTCTTCAATTCCATGCAGCGTTACCGCAAACGCGCCGATATAGTCTTTTTTACCACTGTTCTTTGGGGCAATAAAATCTGCCAGGGATAAATTGGGTTGGTCGGCTGCTTTTTTTATCTGCTGCCGCAGGAAAGACAGGCGAAAGTTCTCTTTGCCATTGTTTACATCAACATCATCCTCTTCACTTGCTGCTTCCCAGAAGCCGATAACTCCTTTGGCTGTAAGCCATTTTTCGGCAATGAGTTTATCAAGCAGGGCATTGGCATCATTGTATAACTTGGTTGCCTCTTTACCTACAACACCATCGGTGAGGATGTCGGGGAAATTTCCATGCATCTCCCAGGTGATGAAAAAGGGTTTCCAGTCTATATAGGGACGAAGCACTGCGAGGTCAAAATCTTCAAACAGTTTCGTGCCGGTGAAAGCGGGTGTTTGTGTGGTATGAGCGTTCCAGTCGATGTTTACTTTTTTCTGTAAAGCATCCGCATAGCTGAGATAGGTTTTAACAGATTTCTTGTTGTCAAAGCCTTCTTTCAGTTTTATGTATTCGTTTTTCACATCGCTGAGAAAACCAGGTTTCTGGTCCTTGCTTAGTAGAGAGCCGGCCACGGTTACGCTGCGGGATGCATCCAGCACGTGTACCACACCCTCTTCGTACTCAGGGGCAATTTTTACCGCGGTATGTATTCGTGAGGTGGTGGCGCCGCCGATCAGCAGGGGCTGGGTCATGCCGCGGCGCTTCATTTCTTTGGCGATATGGACCATTTCATCAAGAGAGGGTGTAATCAACCCGCTCAAGCCAATAATGTCTGCTTTCTCTTTCTGGGCGGTGTCAAGAATTTTGTCTGTAGGCACCATTACGCCCAGATCAACGATGTCGTATCCATTGCAACCCAGCACTACGCCTACAATATTTTTACCGATGTCGTGCACATCTCCTTTTACAGTAGCGAGTAAGATTTTTGCGGCACCGGCGAGTTCTCCGTTAGTAGTACCTGCAAGTTTGCGCAGCTCTTTTTCAGCTTCTATGTAGGGCGTAAGTACCGCAACGCTTTTCTTCATTACCCTGGCGCTTTTTACCACCTGGGGCAGGAACATTTTACCGGCACCAAACAGGTCGCCCACAATGCCCATTCCGTCCATCAACGGACCCTCTATCACTTCAAGCGGTGTGGGGTATTTCTGACGTGCCTCTTCTGTATCTGCTTCTATATAGTCTGTTATGCCATTAACAAGCGAGTGCGACAGTCTTTTTTCAACGGTATCATTTCTCCAAGCTTCATCCTTTACTTCCACTTTGCCTTTTGCCTTCACGGTTTCTGCAAACTGGATCAGTTTTTCCGTGGCACCGTTGTCATCATTGTTTCGGTTGAGGATCACATCTTCACAGAGTTCTTTCAATCGGGGTTCGATCTCATCATAAATCACCAACTGGCCTGCGTTTACGATTCCCATATCCATGCCCGCTTTAATGGCGTGGTACAGAAAAACAGAATGAATGGCTTCTCTTACATGGTCGTTACCCCGAAACGAAAAGGAAACATTGGAAACACCGCCACTCACTTTGGTAAGTGGCATCAGTCGTTTGATTTCTTTGGTTGCTTCTATAAAATCAACGGCGTAGTTATTGTGCTCTTCAATACCTGTGGCTACGGCGAAAATATTGGGATCAAAGATGATATCCTGCGGCGCAAATCCTACTTTTTCAGTAAGTACTTTGTAGGCGCGGTGACATATCTCAATCTTGCGTTGTTTGGTATCGGCCTGACCGGCTTCATCAAAAGCCATCACGATAACGGCTGCGCCATAGGCCTTGCAGGTAAATGCCTGCTCTATAAATTTTTCTTCCCCTTCTTTTAGTGATATGGAGTTAACAATGCACCGCCCCTGTACACATTCGAGACCGGCTTCAATGATCTCGAATTTGGAACTATCGATCATGATAGGGATGCGTGCGATATCGGGTTCACTCTGCACCAGGTTCAGAAAATCACGCATAGCCACCACACCATCCAGCATGGCATCATCCATGTTTACATCCAGAATCTGCGCACCACTTTCTACCTGCTGGCGGGCAACGGATAACGCCTCTTCAAACTTGTTATCGCGGATAAGGCGGGCAAATTTTTTGGACCCGGTTACGTTGGTCCGTTCGCCCACATTCACAAAATTGGTTTCGGGTCTTACCACCAATGGCTCAAGGCCGGAGAGACGTAAGTAAGGCTTGATAGTAATTTGAGAGTCCATAGTTAATTTTGTACCAGCATGCTCTTTTACACAAACGTATTTCGTATAAAGGCTTGCTGCATTGGTTTCTTTTATAAAACTTCCTCCAGCACAGGTAAAGGTCTTGGTGCAATATTTTTTACATGGTCCGCAATGTGTTTGATATGGTCTGGTGTAGTGCCGCAGCATCCACCCACAATATTCACGAATCCTTCCCTGGCCCATTCTTCTATAAAATGCGCGGTCTCATGCGGCTGCTGGTCATACTCACCCATGGCATTGGGTAATCCGGCATTGGGATATGCGGAGGTATAGCAGGAGGCGATCTGCGACAATTCTTCAATATGGCTGCGCATTTCTTCTGCACCCAGTGCGCAGTTCAATCCAACACTAAGGGGCTCGGCATGCATCACAGATGTATAGAAGGCCTCCAGAGTCTGGCCGCTTAAGGTTCTGCCTGAGGCATCGGTAATGGTTCCGCTGATCATTACAGGAAGCTCTTTCTTTTCTTCCCTGAAATATTTTTTGCAGGCAAAGATGGCGCCTTTGGCATTGAGGGTATCAAAGATGGTTTCAATGAGAAGTATATCCACGCCTCCATCTACCAGTCCTTTTATCTGCTCGTAATAGGCAGCTACCACTTCTTTAAAGGTAACTGCGCGGTAGCCGGGGTTGTTTACATCGGGCGATAAGCTCAGGGTTTTGTTCAGCGGACCGATAGCGCCGGCCACAAACCTTGGGGCAGCACCGGGGTTCTCTGCCATGAATTCTTTTACAGCGTCTTTTGCGCATTTGGCGGCGGCCACATTTAACTCGTAGGCGAGGGATTGCATATCGTAATCGGCCATCGCTATAACAGTGCTGCTGAATGTATTGGTTTCAATAATATCCGCACCTGCAGCCAGGTATTGCTTGTGTATGCCTTTGATGATTGATGGCTGGGTAATGCAAAGCAGGTCATTGTTACCTTTTACATCTGAGGGCCAGTCTTTGAAGCGCTCGCCGCGGTAATCGGCTTCCGTTAGTTTGTGTCGCTGGATCATGGTACCCATGGCTCCATCTATCACCAAAATCCTTTTTTCAAGTTCTTTCCTGATATCCATCGTAGTCGTTTTGCGGGTCATGGCGGTACAGCACCATTCACCCTGGTATATATGAACGAACTGTAAAACGCTTGGGAGTGTTGGAAGGGTCACTTCAAAACGTTTATTAGTTCGATTGGTCCCGGTTACCCGGAATGACAGGCCGAACAATAAACAAATCCGCCTGTGGTAAGTTCCGCAAAGATAAAGGGCAACGGGCTTATAACAAAATATAAGCACATTGCCCCTTGATGTTCCGCAAACCGGTAAATCCTACTTATTCTTACGTCCGATATTGAATATCCTGGAGATATTGAAGCCCCAGCGAACATCGCCTCCGCCCCATGAGCCTGTTGTTTCATGAATGGCACTGTGTTCATTCATACCGGTAGCATTGGTAAAATGCAGTTGGAATACGTGACCGCCTGTATTGATATCGACCCCTACGGATAAAGGATCATGCATGCCATTAAACCTGTTGGTCTGTAAAAAATACTCTGCATTGATACTAACCCTCCGGCTAACTTTCTGCCGGGCCAGGAAGCCCAGCGCAAACTGGTCGGTGGATCCGCCACTCACATTCAGTAACCGGTTATAGCGTGTATAGGTAGGCGATAACTGTAAGGAAGTACTGGCGCTTAGTTTACTGGCTATCAGTAAGGCAGCGGTAAAGTAGGTACGGTCAGACCCGGTAACCTTGAGGGTTGGGTCATAGTCGAGCGTCCTGTATGCCCAGGCAGCCAGTAAGGCGATGGATAGAGGCGCGCCACCACCTGTTCGCTGGTGAAGCAGCCGGTACTTGGCAAACCAATCCACCTCTTTGAAGATAGTGGAGCGGCCGATACCGACCATCAGGTTTTTAGAAAGGCCAAAATCAAATCCCATGCGCATTGATGCCGCATCAAGGCCAAACATATTGTAAAGACCGGTATTCAAGGGGCCAAAGCGGTGATTGATGCGGAAATCCATACTGCCTTTGCCTGTAATTTCCACAGTATGCGTATTTACCAGGCGCGTGGAATAAAAAGTATTGATAACGGGCTCCCCCCCTCCGTCAGTAAGCGTACTGTCTTCCATTTTAAACAGGTCAACCTGCTGGGAAAAAGACATGGATGTGGTCAGGACAAGGCAAAAGATCAAAAGGGCCTTTTTTGGCAAGGTCAACATAAGCTCAGTTTTATATGAAGTAATGGTTACTGGTACTGGCCGCTCAGCTCTACAGATACTTTGTCTGTTACACTGGATGCATCTACCTTAAAGTCTTTCATCAGGAGGGTAAAGGCAGCGGTTGCGCTAGGTTTGCCCCCTTTGATCTCGATCGTACCCGGAACGGTAATGTTCTTTGTAACTCCGTGCATGGTAAGGTCGCCCTTCACGGTTACTTTGTAAGCGCCATCTTTTGAAAAGTTGACTGCAGAAAGGTTTACGATATTACCTTTAAAATCTGCCCTCGGATACTTGGTGCTCTCCAGGTACTGGTCATTGAAATGCTCCTGCATCTCTGCAAATTTGAAACGAAAGCCTTTGATCAGCAGGCTAAAGGTAAGCTGGCCATTATCTGCCAAACGACTGGTAACTTCGTTGTTCACCGCTTTTACATCTGCGTCACTTGGGGCAGTGAAAGTAATTTTAGCATTGCGTGTTGCGAATATTTTTTGCGCGTTTGCGTAATTCACCACAAAAAGCAGAGAGAGTACGAGAGCGAATACAGATTTCATTGTTGTCTTTTCTTTAGTTATTTAACCAAAACCCCTTCATTGATCACCACGTTGGCGTCAGGAATATAGCCGGTACAGATGCCTTTGAAAGTGATGTTCTGCCCGGGTGATAAAGTACCCGGGTTGTCTTTAAACGTGCAATTGATTACGAATAACGGATCGCTGGTCTTGAAATTAACCACCACTTTTCCATCCTGGTTGGTACTTACATCTGCCACTTCTCCGTTCAGCTCAATGGCTTTGTCCAGGTAGAGTTTATTGGCTGCGTCTTCATTCGTGCGGAATGCATCATACAAGTTCTGTGCCGATAGCTGCACGCCTTTTTCGCTGGTAACGTCGCGGTGCGGTTTGTTGTACACATAATACACCACACCGGCTGCCCCCAGTATACCAATGCCCCCTACGATCAATACTGCCTTAACCCATTTTCTCATAATGCTAATTTGCTGTTAACTGCAAATTATTCAATGTTATGACATAAAAATATACGGAAAGCGGAAAATAATGGTTGCCTAGGGGAGAAAAAGTCTGTAGTCTGGGGTCTGTAGTCTG
The DNA here is from genome assembly GCA_031424835.1 of Chitinophagaceae bacterium. Classification (GTDB taxonomy): domain Bacteria; phylum Bacteroidota; class Bacteroidia; order Chitinophagales; family Chitinophagaceae; genus Sediminibacterium. Next base: position 23,181 of record JANPIE010000033.1, on the reverse strand, counting down.
TGGTTGTTCTTGGTCGGTAGTTATTAATTTAACGAATAACCCTCCAACAACTAAAGACCAAAGACTACAGACTACAGACCTTTTATTTAACATACTGTTGTACCGGCAGCCTGTTGGCTATGCTGCGGGCCAGCGTCATTTCGTCGGCATATTCGAGTTCACCGCCGAAGGCGATGCCACGGGCAATGGTGGTAATGCGACAGGGCAGATGCGCAATCTTTTTCTGAATATAGTAAATGGTGGTATCGCCCTGGATATTGGGGTTGAGGGCAAACAGCAGTTCCTCGGTCTCTTCCTTCTGGATGCGTGATACCAATGATTCAATGGTAAGCTGGTCGGGTCCCACACCATCCAGTGGCGAAATGATACCACCCAGAACATGATAGGTGCCGTTCAACTGCTGGGTACTTTCAATGGCGATTACATCCCTTATGGTTTCCACCACGCAGATCATCCGCTGGTTGCGCATGGAATTGGCGCAGATGGAACATATATCACCGTCACTTACATTGTAACAACGCTGGCAGAATTTGATCTCCCTCCGCATACGCGCAATGGTTTCACCAAAAAGCTCTGCCTCACTTACATCCTGCTTCAGTAAATGCAACACCAGCCGCAACGCAGTCTTTTTCCCGATACCCGGGAGTTTGGCGAATTCAGCTACAGCATTTTGCAATAGAGAAGAAGGGAGTTGCATGAGCGTAAAGATAGGGGGTTAGTTTGGGGTTTGGAGTTTGGGGTTTGGGGTTGTTTCGGGTTTTGGGTTTCGTGTTTGGGAGGTACCTGTTTTACAATTCGTTATTCGATATAGGATTAGGTAGAATGCACGCAAAGCCGCACCCAGATTAGCATGTAGATCACTCTGCGTAACTCCGTGCGTTCCGTGGCTCCTGTGGTGCAGCCTTCGCTTTACTATTGGTGGGAAGGCTGCACCACAGAGCCACAGAATACACAGAGCTACACGGAGGCATTAAGACATTTGGGGCAGCCAATAATGGTTCTGAGCGGGTATACAAAAAATCGGTAGCGGGTATTGCAGATGTAATTGAGACTATTCTACCTAATCCTTTATTCGATATTCCCTGTTCGATAGTCGATCTTCAAAGCGTGATGGTTATTTCATTGTCCCAATTGGCTCTTATTACCAGTTGCCTGGGCACGAGTTGTACGATTTCGGGCTGGCGGCGGGTGCCGAAGAATTTTCCCGGGTCCCATACGCCGTTTTTGTTGGCATCATATAAAATGCGCAGGTCGTATGTACCTGGGCGGTACATCTTTCTTAAAAAATCAGCAGATGTAAGCGGTATCGATTCGGTGATCACTTCACTCTGCACAAATTGAAGAACGGGATTGCGTGACAGCTCAAGATTGGTGAAACGGATACGTATGCTTCCATAATCTGCTTCTTTTTTGCTGAAGAAACGGATCGTATCGGCTTTTGGTAAGCTTGCGCCGAGGGAATCTGCCACGGCATCTTTCGCGATGATCAATTGGTAGGCGGTAGATTCTTTCCAGGGATATTTTACAGTGAGCTTTGTTTTAGTGCTATCTAATGAAAGTGAATAGCCACCCAGTTTACTGAATCCGGTATCATACAAAATGATCTTGCTGCTGTCAAAAGTTGACAGCTTTTTCAGGAAAACAAGATGCAGATCGTTCAGTATATCCTGCTGTCCATTGTCTAAATCGGTTGAATAGCGTAAACGTTTATCATCTTTATTCGGCAGTTTAAGTGTATTCAGCGACTGGGTGGCTTCCTTCTTATACGCCTGGTATGCATACAGCGTATCCTGTCGCGTATTGCTGCCAATGCGTACAGGTGTGTTAAGGAACGCAAAGTGGTTGCTACTGTCACGGTAAACATTGTTATACACGCCCTTGGTAAGGGCATACACTGCAAATTCTTCCTGCGGAAGATTGTAGAAGGTAAATTCTCCTTTGCCATTAAGCCGTGTATAATACCTGGGCTTTTCTTTGGCTACGGCAGAATCCGCCAGGTTGCGGTGAAGCATTACAACCAGGTTGCTGTCTATTTTACCTGATTCTGCCAGTATCACTTTGCCACTATAGGTATTGAAGTCGAGCGTGCTACCTGTTGAAAAAATATATTTAAGGCTGCGTGCAATGTTCCCTTCATTCACATCCTTTACCGCATCGCCAAAATCAAAAAGATAAGTGGTATTGGCATCCAGGGTGTCTTTTAAGCGGATAGTGACATTGCGGAGTTTTGAATCTACCTGTGGTATATACTTCAGTGTAGGCGTAATGATCAGGTTACTGAGCACATTATCCAATGTTACATATTCATCAAATACCAGCGTTACGTTCTGGGTGCTCACATTTCGCGCAGAATCCCTGGGCATGGTCATAACCAGTTTTGGGGGCAAACTATCCCTCGGGCCGCCACCGGGTGGAATGATATTGGCGCAGGATGATAGTACGATCATCCCGTATGCCACTAAAACCACTATAAAAAAATGTGTAACCGTACGCTTCATGGTTAGGGCAAATATAGAACTATGGGTTGCTTGTACATGCAAAGCTTTGTGAATAGAAACGTAAATTAGTCTTCTGTCTCTTCAGAAAGGTTGTGCAGGGCCACTGCCATATGGTTTGATTTGACAAAATTGCACCAGTGGCAATCCGGTTTACCGCATCCGGTATAAAAATCCCGGGCCTGTATCTTTTCCCATACGGTTTTAACCTGCTGCGTGACCGTAGTAATATCCTGTGGTTCAATTACCATCTTTATTTTGCGGTATTGCTTCTTTTTGTCGGGTTCTATAAAATCAAATTCCGTGCTGATTACTTTCCAGTTTTTCTGTTCATAATTGTCAACCAGAATTTTATAAAATACGGCCTGCCGCCAGTAGTCGCCGCCATGCGGTTGTTTTTCATTGGGTGGGGCGAGTTTGTCTTTTGCTTTCTCAATATCACCGGTTTTGTAATCAACCACATTCACCGACTTTCCATCAAATTCCAGTTTGTCGAGTTTCCCTTTTAAAGGAACGCCCTGCACAACCACGTTGCGGATATTGCGTTCCACCGCTACTATCCTGGGCCATTGGTTGATATACTGGTCATAATAGTTGCTGAGTACTTCCTGGCCGTATTCCAAACGCCTCGCAAATTCTTCGCGGGTAAAGTTCTCACGATGGCGGTGGAGATACCATTCAAAATCGCGGATGAATTCCTCCTTTGACGGGAAAGCGTCGTCCTGTTGCAGTTTGGTGAACAAACGTTCCAGTGCAAAGTGCACCCCCGAGCCAAATTCCATTGCCTCTGATTTACCCTGCGGTACGCGTACCAGGTTCTGGAAATAAAACTGCAAAGGACATTTCAGGTAATTGTTCAGGGCAGTTACATTCATTACGAATTTGTCGAGCAACTGGCTGATGAAATCGGCTTCGATGCGTTCTATCTCCGGCGACTGCTGCAGATCGAACTGGAGCATGGCAAATTCGCTCAATCTTTCACGGTCCACGATAACCCGTTCAATAGGCAGGGCATGTATGGCCCGTATTTCTTCAATGAACATGGAAGGTTCCCATTCTTTGCCGTCATTTTTAAACCGGCTGAAGGAAATGTGCAGGTGCTGGCGGGCACGGGTTAGCCCAACATAGAACAGCCTTCTCAGTTCTTCATCATCTTTGTTGCTCGCTTGGGATGAGAACATGGTATCCGGAAAGGTGTAGCCGCCTCCTGGTTTTCTTTTTTTCTCCCAGTTGCCGGCATTGCATCCCGCAAGAAAAACATGTTCAAATTCGAGGCCCTTAGAGCCATGTACCGTGAGCAGGTTTACGCCTTTTTCACTCCCGCTTACCTGTACAAGCGGAAGAGAAAGTTCTTCTTTTTCCATCAGCATAAAAAGGTTCACCAATTGATCCAGTGACAGGGATGGATTGCGGCGCGCTTCCTCTTTTACAAAATCAAAAAGGGCCGTGACCACTTGCAGGTGTGTATGTTTACCCGCATCCTGCATGATCCATTTGAGTACGCCTGCTTCGCGGATAATGTTTTCAAATAGATTGACCAGTGTAAGATTGGACACATCTGCAATAAGTTTTTCTACCGCCCTGCCTGCATCTTTCATCCCCTGGGGTGCACCCTGGCTGAACAGGTCGCCGGCGGGCTTATTTATTTTTTCAGATAAGGCTTTGCGCAAAGAAGTCCGCTCATCAGTGAATTGCCTGCCCGCAACGGATACACTTAGTTTGGCGATTTCAATGGGCGGTATGCGGAACCAGTCAAAATGCAGGATCTCAAAAAGCATCTCATCACCGCCATAAGGTATATCGTGTTCTGCTGCAAGGTATTTTAACAGCAGGATAATTTTTTGCGCCAGGGGTATCTGTAGAATATTTAGGCTGCGTTTACTGAATACCGGTATGTTTCGCTGTGAAAAATATTGGGCCAGTTCCTCGCCGTACCGGTTTTCCTTGTAGATAATCGCGATAAACCCGGGTGGTACGCCCTGCAACAATAATTTTTCTATCTCCAGTGTGATTTGGATCATCTCCTGCCGCTGCGTTTCATATTCTTTGACGGTAGGCTGGTGCAGCATTAATTTTACGGCGGGATGCGAGGCCAGTAGTGTTTTGCTCAGCCCTTCAATCTGCCTGATAAGGCGTTCATCATTTCGGTCGATCAATGTTTTTGAAATGTCGAGTATGGGTTGTGTGGAACGGTAGTTGTTGGTAAGTACAATCGTAAGCAGGTCCTCACGGTAGCTGGAGGCAAAGCCAAGCATGTTCTCCACATTAGCTCCCTGGAAGCGATAGATACTCTGGTCATCATCACCTACCACGAACACATTGGGCTGCTCCCAGTAACTGATAAGCAATTGCACGAGGCGGTTTTGCGTACCGCTGGTATCCTGATATTCATCAACCAGTATATACAGAAACTGCTCCTGGTAACGCGACAGTATGGTTTTGTTTTCTTCAAATACTTTGATCACCCAGTTGATCATGTCGTCAAAATCATAACGGCTGCGGCTGCGCATCAGTTGCTGGAAACGGTCAAACTCATTAACGGCGGCCCGCAACTTTTCCATTTTCTCCCTGGCTTCTTCAATTTTGCTTTCTTTGAGATCGCCCGCTTTAAATTGCTTGTAGGCACGTTTGTAAACAAACTCATCGCGGTTGGGAATATCGGCAAGGAATTCATCTATTTTCCCGTTGATGAAGGAAGGTGTCCATCCCTCGCGTTTCATGGTGCTGAATAATTGCTGCAGGTTGCGGATCTCGAAATACACATCTCCACGGTAACGTTTGAGCGGATGGTTTTTTGGAAAACTGTCTATCAGTTTTTTGAACAGCTCTATTTTTTCCAGCTCTGATACCGGATCCATCGATGTTTTTTCGAACAGCGAAAGATTTTCCTGTATGATGTCGTTACAAAATGCATGAAAGGTATAGATATTGACCTTATAGGCGTCCGGTCCAATAAATGTAAGCAGGCGCTTGCGCATGGCCACCACGCCTGCATCGGTGTAGGTGAGGCAGAGTATATTTTCGGGTTGCGTATCCGTATCCAGTAATATCCTGCCGATGCGGGCACCCAGTATTTGTGTTTTGCCCGTACCGGGGCCGGCGATCACCATCACGGGTCCTTCAATGGTGTCAACTGCTTTTTTCTGTTGTTCGTTAAGTTCAGAATATATTTTATCGAATTGGTCTTTTTGGTGCATGGGTATAAAGGTAATTCAACTCATTCAACTCACCCCCGACTTCGCTGCGCCCGCCTTCCCCTCTCTACAAGCAGAGAGGGGGAGTTGTACATTAGTTGGGGCAGCAGAGAGAGGGTGGGCAGGGAAAGACGCAGGTTGAGTTACAGGCAGTGAACATTTTTACCGCGCTATCTGTTATAACCTTATGGCCCGCATCCACACTTTCAGATCTGTTCAAAAAATGCCTGTCTCTCTTGATACCGCATGGACCTTTTTTAGTAACCCAATGAATTTAGCGGAGATCACTCCCGCTCACCTGGATTTCAGGATCATTTCCAAACACCATGGTGATGTTCTTTACGCAGGGCAGGTGATCGAATACACGGTAAAGCCATTATTTGGCATTGCGGTTAACTGGATGACAGAGATCACCCATGTGCAGCACAAGGAATATTTTGTAGATGAACAACGCTTTGGCCCGTATAGTTTATGGCATCACCAGCACCATTTTGAAGCGATAGAAAGTGGGGTAATGATGACAGATATAGTTCACTATCGCCTGCCCTTCTGGTTTTTGGGGGATATTGCCCACACATTGTTTGTGCGTAAGGAAGTGGAAACGATTTTTGAACATCGAAGGGTGGCGATTGACAGGTTGTTTGGGGTTATGGGTCAATAACTCACCCCAACTTCGCTGCGCTTGTCACCCCTTTCTACAAGTAGAGAGGTTTACATGGTTCATTGACCCGCTTTGCGCAGCAGAGAGGGTCGGCGCAAGGAGTGCCGCCCAGGGTGAGTTAAATAGATAGGGTGAGGCCAGCAATTATTTCAACTCTACCATGGCACTCACATTATTGCAGGTGTCTACGGAGACTATAAAAATTCTTTTTCCTTTGGTATCCGGAATGATGGTTTGATCAATAACAGCCAGTTTGTCTGCAACAACCACCTGCACCAGTTGCGCATTACCGAACTTTACTTCTGCACCGGCAGGTAGCGTGAGAATGCCAAACGCTTTGATCTTCTCCTCTCCTTTGTATACCAGCTTAACCATATTATTCGGCTGTTTTTCTATCAGGGGTTGTGACGGGGCGGAGTTGTCAATCCAGGGCATGGGGGGTACCAGTGCGGGATAGTGGTAGTAATGATTTCTCAGGCTGTCATTCCATCCATTGGGATTTTTTTCGAAAGTCTTGCTACTGAAATATACGCTTCCCTGTGTGGCAGCATAACTCCTCAGTGACTGTATCTGTTGGGGTATCTCTTTCTTGTCCCTCCATGCAGCATTGGTTCCTGCCCGGTAGATACCGTGGCCGATATACATATGGCGCCCATGCGTATGTTCGTTCCACCATTTCAGCAGGATATCATAGTCCGCAAGCCTGTGCCCTCTTTCCCAGTACAATTGTGGTACTACATAGTCGATCCATCCTTTTTCCAGCCACAATAAAATATCGGCGTACAGGTCATCGTAATTGGTTTGGCCACCCCGGGTTTCACTTCCTATCGGGTCCTGGCTTTTGTTGCGCCAGATACCAAAGGGACTTATGCCGAATTTTACGGCCGGGTTAACGGAGCGGATGCCCGCTTTCAGCATCCTGATAATACTGTCTGTGTTGCTGCGGCGCCAATCATCTTTACTAAGTCCTTTGCCATATTTTTCAAAGGCGCGCTGGTCGGGGAACTCAACACCGGCAATGCGATAGGGGTAAAAATAATCATCCATATGAATGGCATCTACCGGGTAGCGTGATACCAGGTCCTTCACCACTTTAACTGTGTGTTGCATTACTTCCGGTAACCCTGGGTTGAAGAATTTTTTATAGCCTTCTTTTTTATTGCCGTATACCAGGAACCATTCCGGATGCGTGCGGGTAACATGGTTGGGTGCAATGGTTGAGTTTTTTAAACTGAATACCGCGCGGTAGGGATTGAGCCATGCATGAAATTCCATTCCCCGTTTATGGGTTTCTGTAATCATGAACTTCAAGGGATCGTAAGATGGATACGGCGCCTGTCCCTGCCTTCCGGTAAGAAATTCACTCCAGGGCTCATGCGGCGAGGGATACATTGCGTCTGCTGCGGGCCGTACCTGAACAATGACTGCATTCATGCCATTGTTTGCATGCAGATCGAGCAGCCTGATAAACTCTGCTTTCTGCTGCTCTACAGAAAGTGTGCGGCTGCTGGGCCAGTCAATATTATCTACACTTGCCACCCATACACCCCGAAACTCATAGTTGGGTGAAGCGGGTTGCGCATTCACAAAATGAAAGCATGTGATAATGCAGAAAAGTCCCGAAAAGAAATACTTCATTCCGCAAAGATAGACCCATGTGCCGAGGGAAAAGGGATTTGTGGATGATTTCAGCGGTGGCGAAAAAATAATTCACACACCATTAGCAGAATGATCGCGCATTTTATCGAGCAGCCTGTTCAGGGCGCGTGCATCGTCCAGCGACAAACCCTTGAGGATATCATCGAGAGCATCATTTTTTTTGTCAAGTTTTTCGAGAAGCGTAAGTCCTTTTTTAGCGATGATTACGTCGACCAGGCGTTTATCTGACGGGCATACTTTTTTTTCAACCAGGCCTTTTTTCAGTAAACGTTCTACTATACGGCTGGTGTCGCTCATCTTATCCAGCATTCGCTCGCGGATCTGCAGCGTGCTCATGGGTTTCTGGCTGCCTCTTAAAATTCGCAGGATATTGTATTGCTGTGAGGTAATGTCTTCGGCATCAAAAAAATTCTTGATCCTTTCATTCAACCATCCGGCAGAGAAAATAATATTGACGGTGGCCTTCTGGTATTCGTTGCGGAATGCCTGTTGCTGGATATCTTTTTCTATTCCCATACGCCTTTGCGAGGTTTGGAGTTTGGGGTTTGGTGTAATTGCATAGGGAAAGCCCACTACCAGTTTGCCCAATTTGAAGTTATGTAAAAAACGACAACTCCAAACCCCAAACTCTAGACTCCAGACTTTCCTAGTTTTCCCACACCTTCAGCCCTTCGCTGCAATTGGCGCAGATATCAATATTCCTGCGACTGCCCATAAGTTCTTTGCGGAACTGGCGGTAATTGCTGTTATGCCAGGTTTCTTTGAAACTTTCCGTTTTCAGGTTACCTAACTGGTGTGTTGCATCTTTATCAAAACAACAGGGCACCACAAGGCCATCCCAGGTTATTACGTTACCCTGCCATAGTTTCCAGCAATGATTGCTTAGCCCGTTTTTTACCTGCATCTTTCCCGAAGCATCTTTTTTATAACGACTGTATTTATTGATGGAAGGGATAAGGTTATGCGGATCGTTGCTGTAATCGTACACCTGCGCCGTTTTAAAGCGAACCTGGTCTACTCCTAGTTCAGTACCCATTTTTTTGATGTCGGTTATCTGGTGCTCGTTGGGTTTTACCACCAGGAACTGGAAAATCACGAATGGCGTTTTACTGTTCAGTTCTTTTTTCCACCTTACAATATTTCTTGCTCCTTCCAGCACTTTGTTCAGGTTGCCTCCCACCCTGTATTGCTGGTACACATCCTGGGTAGTGCCGTCGATGGAGATGATGAGCCTGTCGAGGCCACTTTCCACGGTTTGTTTGGCTTTTTCATCAGTCAGATAATGCGCGTTGGTGGAAGTGGCTGTATAGATGCCTTTGTCATGCGCATATTTTACCATATTCAGAAATTCCGGGTTCAGGTAGGGCTCACCCTGGAAATAAAAGATCAGGTACAGGAGTTTTTTATGGATATCGTCAATGGTTTGCCTGAAGAAGCTGTTTTCCAGCATGCCGGTTGGGCGCGTAAAAGCACGTAAACCGCTTGGGCATTCCGGGCAACGAAGATTGCAGGAGGTAGTGGGCTCAAAGGAAATAGAAATGGGGTAGCCCCATTGTACGGGGCGGCGAATCAACTTACTAAGCTGAAAGCTGAAATACACTTTGGCCGCGTTCCATAGCCTGGCCCGGCTAAACTTGCTGATAAGGTTAAGCGTATCGTTCCAATTAAAGTAGGCCATAAGTCTGCAAGATAAACTGCCATACCAGAAAACGGCAACAGGATAGTTTCAATTAAAAAATGTTGATGATTTTCCACATTTTCCCAATTTGGGGAAGCTGTTTTAACAAATCATTGTTAAACCATTGACCACAATTTAGCTCTATAATATCAGAACTTTGTACCGGGACAGCGAAAAAGAAAGATCCTGTATCTATTTAGAGAGTATTAACAAAAAAAAGGATCCGGATGGCATACGATTTGCGTTTATATAGGTAAGAGGCATTTATAAAAATTTTCTCATAAGCAGTTAGTTTTGGTTGCGGTCCCGATTTCCATCGGGACCAATTTTTTTCCCACCCTGCCCCATCAGGTAGTGCCTGGCAGCCAGGAAGGCTAATAAGCACCCCAGGCCATCCGCCGCGATATCCCAGGTTTCAAAAGAGCGGTTTTTTACCCAGTACAATTGCACAAATTCCATGAGGGTTCCATATGCTATTCCACCCATGCTGATGAGGAGGTAGCGCTTGTTATGCCATTCGCTTGTTTGTCTTGTTTGGGTGATACCCCGGTCAAACAGGAAGCATAGCCCGCCAAACAATGCAATATGTACCCACTTATCTGCATGGATAGCCGCAAGCAGTGAATTTTTCGGCAGTGTTGAGCCGGGGATCAAGAGCACAATAGTAAGGAGTATCAGCCAGGCAATTGCCCAGGTAAAGCGGTATGATCTCAAGGGAATGATTTAGGGCCGAAAGGTACAACTAGCCTACTTTGCCCAGCACATACATCTGGTCCATGGTAGGGGAAGCCACCCCGCCTTTTTTCTCCAGGGTTATGGCAAAGGCTGCCGCTTTGGGTATGTTCTTCATTTTGCAGAGCCCGGTGCAGGCATCCATTACCCCCGCATCAACCGGTACACCGTCAACAATGGCCCAGAGCTGGTATTGTTTGTCGGCAGGTGTTTGCGGCAGTTTATTGGGCAGCAGGTACACATCTTTTGATTTGGTATCCCAGAAAACGGTAGCCAGGCTATTCTCTTTTCCGGCCACGCCCTGCATAGATATTTTTGCGACAGTAGGGTCGCTCATCATCTGCATCTCCTGGTATAGGCTCAGGGCTTTTGCCTGGCTGTTCTGGTTATCGGCCAGCAGGCTGGTCTTTTCAATCAGCAGCGCCTGGTAAGCCACATCAGCTGAGCGGAACTGGTTGTAAAAATATACGTTCATTGCTGCACTTACTACCAGCAGAATAATGGCAGCAGCGGCCACGTAACGCGCAAATCCGGAACGCCGGGGGAGGGCAACCACAGAGGCCGAGCCGGCCTCCGATTCCTCTCTGAATTCATCGGCCAGGCGTGTGAGCAGTTCCTGTTTTACATAGGCAGGGGGGGGCGTTGCGCCCGCAAGAGCCGCTTTCTCGAGTGAAGCTTCAAAATCGTCAATCGCTTTCCTGATCTCAGGGTATTGACGGCTCAGTTGCTCCAGCTCGGCAGCTTCCCTGTCATCAGCTATGCCAAGGACATAACTTTCGATGACACCGGATTCTATGTAAGCCTGTATATCCATTTATGGTTTAATAACTTGTCTTAATTGAACTAATGCCGTCCGCAACCTTGTTTTAACAGTACCCAGGGGGATGGACAGCATTTTCGAAATCTCATCCTGTGTATATCCCTCGAAATACGACAATTCTACCAGTACTTTATACTCTTCTTTCAGGTTATGCACCACTTTTCTTAAGCCTATCTGGTCAGTTCGTGTTTCACTGGAACCTCCTGATGCATATACGTCTTCTGTAAGTTCCTGGTTTTGACGGCTGTTCTGGTAGGCTTTGCTTCTCACAGTATCTATCGAGGCATTCCGTGCAATATTAAGCATCCAGGTAAAAAGCCTTCCCTTACTGCTGTCGTAGGTATCGATCTGTTTCCAGACTTTTACGAACACTTCCTGCAATACATCATTTGCCAGTTCTTCTTCATTTACAATGTTAAGGATGATGGAATGCAACGCGCCTCCGTAGTTATCATACAGGTAACTGAATACCTTCTGGCTTCTTTGCCTGAGCAGGTAAACGAGTTCGGTTTCGTCGTATTTTTTAACTACTTCCAATAAACAAGGTATGACTGTGTATAAGGTTGCCGACCAATATACGGAATGAGTACAATAGTGGTTTTTATCCTACCAGGGCCGAGTAAGCTTCGCTGCTTAGTAAGGCATCAACGCTTGCGGGGTCGCTTACCGTCATCTTTACCATCCAGCCATCGCCGTATGGGTCGCTGTTGACCAGTTCAGGTTGCTTTTCCAGTAATGGGTTCACCTCTGTAATGGTACCGGCAACGGGCAGGAACAGGTCACTCACGGTTTTTACCGCTTCCACTGTGCCAAACACTTCTTCTGCGGAAAGGTCCTTGCCAACGGTGCTGATGTCAACATACACGATATCGCCCAACTCATGCTGTGCAAAATCCGTAACGCCGATCGTTGCGGTATTGCCTTCTAATCGGATCCACTCGTGGTCTTTGGTGTAACGGAGTTCTGCCGGAAAATTCATAAGCTGATATTTAGTAGTGCAAATAACGGCAAAAATTAAAAGTCAAAAGGCAAAAGTCAAAAATCGATCGACAAAAATCCTGATAATCCCGTCTCATTCACTTTTTCGCCTAACACTTTTCGCCTTTCTCATTCCGCTCTGCTAGAACGCCTGCTGCTCAAAATACAGTAACACATGATCCTTTATAAAGTTCTCCTGCTCGTATAATGGCATAACCGGTATCTCTTTCAACTGCCTGAAATGCGGCCAGCCTTCCTCATCTTTTCCTTCCACCAAATAATAACCGCTCTGGCCTAATACGGTACATACTGCAACATGCATCAGGTCCTGTTTCTGTTCTTTGCTTATTTTTTCCTGTACAAAGCCGGTTTCCTGCATTCCAATGAGGAAGAGGACCGCTTCCAGGTCAGGTTTTTTGCCGAAACGTTCCACCAGTTTTGCTTCAAGGGCCCACCAGCGTTGCTGCAGGTCATCTGTTCTCAACATCATCCGGCAAAGGTAAACCGTGAAAGCATGCGGCCATCACGCCGCAAAACTTATCTTTGCGCGAAACACAGGCCCTTATATGTTACCATTGAATGTATTGCGCAACAATACAGCGGAAGTAAAGAGAAAACTAGCCGTTAAACAGTTCAAACAACCCGAACTGGTCGACAGGATCATTGCACTGGATGATGACCGGAAAAAATTCCAGGCAGAATTTGATACCACACAGGCAAAAGTAAATGCTGCATCAAAGGAGATCGGCAAACTGATGGCGCAGGGCAGGAAAGAAGAAGCCGAGGCACAGAAAGCGGCTGTGGGAGAATGGAAACTGACCCTCGATCCGCTGAAAGAGAAAATGGCACAGGTAGAAAAGGAACTGCAGGACGTGCTTGTGCTGTTGCCCAACCTGCCTTCCAACAAAGTTCCTGAGGGCCGCACACCGGAAGACAATTTAGTAGTACGGGAGGGAGGTGAGATACCCGCATTACCAGTGGGGGCCGTTCCGCATTGGGACCTCATCAAACAATATGACCTGGTGGATTTTGAAACAGGCGCCAAAATTACCGGTAGTGGCTTTCCGTTGTATAAAGGGAAGGGCGCCAAACTGCAGCGTTCATTGGTTCAGTATTTTCTTGACTATAATACGGCGGCGGGCTACACAGAATACATCCCTCCCTTCATGGTAAACGAAGCCAGTGCATTTGCCACGGGGCAGTTGCCTGATAAAGAGGGCCAGATGTACCATGCTACCGAAGATAATTTTTACCTGATACCTACCGCAGAGGTACCCGTTACCAATATTTACAGGGATACCATTGTGAAACAGGAAGAGCTGCCTATTAAAATGACCGCATACTCACCCTGTTTCAGGAGGGAGGCAGGTAGTTTTGGTAAAGATGTTCGTGGATTGAACCGGGTGCACCAGTTTGAAAAGGTGGAGATCATACAGATTGTTGAGCCCGAGAAAAGCGCTGCGGTGCTTGATGAGATGGTAGAGCACGTTGAAAAATTATTACAGGCACTGGCACTACCGTACCGCATTTTATTATTGTGCGGTGGGGATATGGGTTTTACAAGCGCCATCACATACGATTTTGAAGTATTCAGCGCCGCGCAACAGCGCTGGCTGGAAGTAAGCAGTGTAAGTAATTTTGAAAGCTATCAAACGAACCGTCTCAAATGCAGGTTCAAAGATGCAGAAGGTAAAATGCAATTCACGCATTCGCTTAATGGCAGTTCATTGGCGTTGCCGAGGATCGTTGCCTGCCTGCTGGAGAATAACCAGACTGAAAAAGGAATTGTGCTGCCGGAAGTGTTGCATAAATATTTTGGGAGCAATATGATATAGGCAAAAAAATTTAGCCGCAGATTGATCAATGTTCTAATCTGCGGCTAAAATAAATTTCTTGTGCCCTGCTACCTGTGCCTTGTCTCTTACTCCGTAGTTATCTTTTAATATCTATTCGCGTTCCGACAGGTAATAACCTGAAGATTTCTTCTATATACATATTCTTGGTGCTTACGCATCCTTCGGTCCAGTTCTGGTATTGGTCTATCGCATAGTCCTCGTGTGGCCAGGTTCCGTGAATGCCAATAGCGCCCCCGATACGGGCACCTGCAGGAATAAGGCCCGCTGCTTTTCTGCGGGAGAATTTCTCATGACTCTCTCTGGTTGGGTAATCGATCATCATGAAAGAGTTCCATTTTTCGTGCTTTCTTTTCGCAGCAATTCGAAATACGCCTTCTGGTGTTTTGCGGTCGCCTTCCATCATCTTATCGCCAAGGTCCTTATTGCCAAATACAACCGGGTACGTCACGATCCATTCGCCGGTGGAATCATATACTTTTAATTCGTACTTGCTTTTGGTGATGATCACTGAATAGGTGTTCCGCGTAATACTGCCCGCAGTAAGCGGTAATTTTTTCTTGAATGATGTTCCGGTTACCGCGGCTATCCCCAGCAGGGATAGATAAAAAGGCGTTCGTACCTTTTTAAAAGTGGAATGGGTGGCAGTAACGGTCCATAGCAGGGGTGCTTTCAGCCTGAGAAAAGAAGCGTTGGTGAAAGTGCTGAAGCAGCTCAGCGACGAATGCCGGTTTTGGTTGGTTTTAGCTGGTTTCATGGTTTCTAGGATTTGGGAACCAAACTAAATTATTCTGATGTTGTTCAACTGCTAATTCACCAAATTTTAAGTTAATGAATTCTCAGTGGTGCAGCGATTTAAGAAACCCTGTTGAATAGCGAATAAGCAACACTTGTTTTCCTTTCTGTGAACATCTGTGGCTTTGTGTTGAAGCCTTCGCTTCGCTTGATTGTTAAACTGCGAAATGAGTGGGTGTTTTCCTTCACCACAAAGCCGCAGAGATCACAGAATATCACATGGAAATATTCGATTACGGCACCGGAAAGAATGCCTGCTTTTCGTTACCATCACCAGTTACTGAACCGTATGCCCACTGCATAGGGATACTGCTCTACCCTTGTGACTTCTTTCTGCAAACGATTCAGGCTATACGTGCCGTATAAGCGCACGGGTCCCAAACCCAATTCTGCAATAGCGGCAAAACGCCAGGGTTCAAAATTGAAATCACCACGGTATTTCTGTTTGCCCCGCTCACCGCTAACCTGTTTATTGCGGCTGTTGGTAAGGTACCCGGCACTGATGCCACCGCTGAAACTCAGTCCCCGCCTGCTATCGGGTGTTGTATTGATATTGATCATAAAGGGAACGGTGAGGTATTCCACATATAATTTGTTCTTGGTAAAACCAATGGAATCATTGAATACATGCGGTTGCGGATCGTTGCGGTAACTGAGACGCGTATCGTATCGGAAATTATACATCTCAAGTCCGAGACCATATTTTAGGTTTACCACATGGCTGATCAGGTTCAGTTTCTGCATAAAGAACCAGATATTGACATTACTGGATTTGCCGTTGATGAGTTTGTAACTATTCTCATTTACCGGGCCATCCGCCGCGCGTAAGGTTCTAAAGAAACTGCCGCCCTGCGCAGAAGGATAATTGGTATTGTCTCTCAGGTTGGTAAAACCCAGATCAAAGATGAACCAGTTGGTACTTACATTATTCCTTCTGCGGTAACGGCGTTCTGTACGGTAAACCTGTGTTTGCTCAATTCGTTCCCTATCGGTATCAACCGTATTGCCTTTGTTTTTTTTGATGATGATGAAGTTGCCCACTTTTACCGTGTCGGTTGTTTGGGTGGTATCTGTTTGGGCAAAACCTGATACGGCAATGAGCATGATTGCGCCTGCATATACTAAACGTTTCATATCTATTTTTTTCTGGGTTATTTTAATGACCGTGAGTTTGAAGAGGCAGGTGTGGCCTCGGCTCTGTCTTCTTCCTGTTGCTTTGCCTTTCCGCGAAAAAGACTGGTGGCTTTCCGGAAGAAACCACGGAGTTTATCCTTGTTAATCTCAAGCGAACCCACATACAAACTTTTCTTTTCATCGTCTGTATCCAGCTCTTTGTATACGGCGGGTTGTACAAGGTTGCTGGCTGTAGTGTTCCCTGATTCGTTATTCTCTGTCATTATTGCATTGGCCGGTTCTGTATTCGGCTTCATTTGTATTCCGCTCCCTGACAGCGTAGCTGTATTCGTCAGTTCCTGGGAGGGCGTAATGGTTTCCTGGGCGGGTGCGTTTACGGTTGGCTGTGCATCGTTACGCGCCAGCAAGCCGTTTCGTGTATCCCCGGCGGGCAGGGTATTGCTGACAACATTGTACGACCGCCTCTCTTTACCTACATTGCTGTTGAGTGCAATGGATGGCCGAATGGTTTCTTCAGGCTTATTATTGGCTGCCGGTTTAGACGCACCTGGCGTGTTTATTTGCGGCGGGCCCGATTTAGCTGCGCCAGCCGGTTGATTTACCGCCAGTGATCCGGTGCTACCTTCATTGTTGGTAGAAGGAAACAATGTCCACACCAACACGGCTACCCCGGTTAAAGCTGCGGCAACGGCTACCCGCTGCCATCGCAGGTAGATGACGGGTCTTTCTTTCTTTTCTTTCCTGTATAACGATTCTTTGCCAGGGAACAAAACGGTTTCCGGTTCCAGTTTCGCTTTTTTGAGCAGCATGAAGGGCTCCTGCACGGCAGGGTGTTGTAAAACAAACATTTCAACAGCGGTACGTTCTGCAGCATCCAGTTCATTATCTACGTACAACAAAAACTGCGTTTCACAATTGTCGGCACTGATTTCCGTAGCGCCGTTCCTGAATAAAACCGCCTTGTCGTCAAACAAAACGGTATCATCCGGCAGTTTCATTTGCTGAATCATTTCCAACTCATCGGCGAGGCCAGGGTTTGCCTGCACAAACTGCTCAACAGCCTGTTGATCTGCCGCAGACAATTCACCGTCTACGTAGAGCAGGAAAAATTCCTCGTAATTATGTTGGTTAATTTGCATGATCTGTTTGTTTATCGCACATTTTCCGGACTCACCAGGTAGGTTCTGAGGGTTAGGCGGGCACGGTGCAGGTACACTTTTACCTGGCTTTCGTTCAGTCCCATGATCTGCCCTATTTCCTCATAACTGTATCCTTCATAATCTTTCAGCATTACCAGACTTTTCTGGGTTTCATTTAATTTGTTCAGGGCTTCCATCAGGGTTTTTTTCAGGTTGCCGCCGCCAGCCTGGTACTGAACCCTTCCGTCTTCCGAAAATTCATCCTTCAATTGTATTCTTTTGTGCTTTCGGATATGATCGATCATCTGGTTATAGGCAACGGTAAAAAGGTAGGATTTGGATTTTTCCGGTTCCACCATCTCCCGGTTGCGCCATAATTTTTCGAAAGCCGTTTGTACAATGTCGCGGGCATCCTCTTCATGACGAAGATTCTTCACAATAAACCGATACACGTTATCCGCGTATTGACTCACGCATTGGTTATACTCTTTCTCGGTCATAAACAGCAGAAGGGTTCGGGTAATGTTTGCCTTGTATAGAGTTATACGATACAGGCACCATTATGTTACAAAGGAAAGAAAAAAAAATTCCGCAGAAAACACGTGCGGATCAATGATTAGCGGATGGTAGATACGATAAAATGGTTGAAGGAACCCTCATACATCCCATCACCCCCTCCCGAGGACGAGTCTTTGGGCACGGGTTTGGTGCTGCATTTGCCGCTGCAGGTTGCGGCGTCATTATTGTTTTTGAGGATATAGGCCGATGAAGCCAGCACAACCAGTACAATTGCTGCAGACAGGAGTAATTTTGGCCTCATAAAAGTAGTATTTGGTATTACGAATGTAACCGTATTTGAGTAGGATGCATAGGTTTAAATGTTAAAAGAAAGCTATTGATTAAGCTGCCAGCTATGAGCTGCGAGCTGTGAGCCAGGGAGTCTTTTTCGCTCGCAGCTCGCAGCTTACAGCTCGCAGCTCAATAGTCTATTACCTGCTCCATAATCCTCTCCGGAATATCCCGCCATTCATACTGCTGGTTGCGGAGTTGGGGTTCGAAGCCGGCTTCACGGATGGCTTGCTGGATGGTTTTGTAGGTAAACCGGTGTGGGGCACCGGCGGCGCTTACCACATTTTCTTCAATCATAATGCTTCCAAAATCATTGGCACCGGCATTGAGACAAATCTGCGCGGTTTGTTTTCCCACCGTAAGCCAGCTGGCCTGTATGTTTTTTACATTGGGTAACATGATACGGCTGATGGAGATCATTCGTATGTATTCATCGGCAGTGGTAAGGTTATGTACGCCACGGATTCTCGCCAGTAATGTGTCCACGTCCTGGAATGTCCAGGGAATAAACGCCAGGAACCCCTTGGCCCCCTCCGGCTTACGGCTCTGCACTTCGCGGATACGGGCGAGGTGGATAAATCTTTCTTCCAGGGTTTCCACATGACCAAACATCATGGTGGCGCTGGTGGTAATGTTTAATTTATGCGCTTCGTGCATGATGGCCAGCCATTCATCGGCCCCGCATTTGCCTTTTGAAATGAGGCGGCGTACACGGTCTACCAGAATTTCAGCACCTGCCCCGGGTAATGAGTCCAGGCCCGCCTCCTGCAAAGCTTTCAACACATCATGGTGGCTCATCTTCTCCAGCTTACAGATATGCGCTACTTCGGGCGGTCCGAGTGAATGCAGCTTGATATTGGGATATTCCTGTTTGATGGCGCGGAAGGTCTTGGTGTAAAAATCAAGTCCCAGCCCCGGGTGATGCCCCCCCTGCAGTAATAACTGGTCGCCCCCGAACTGAAGGGTCTCCTCTATTTTTTTCCGGTAAGTGGGCATATCGGTAATATATGCATCCGGGTGACCCGGTACCCGGTAAAAATTACAGAATTTACAGTTGGCGATGCACACATTGGTGGTGTTTACGTTCCTGTCTATCTGCCAGGTAACCTTGTTGTGCGGCACCTGCTTTTTACGCATTTCATCGGCCACAAACATGAGTTCAGTCAAGGGGGCATGCTCAAAAAGGAACATGCCTTCTTCTATACTGAGAAATTCAAACTGAAGGGCTTTTTGGTATAATCCGGCTAATTCCATGTTGTGTTGTTATTACAGAAGGTTGATTGCAGATCGGAAATTTGCTCACCTGCGATCAGCTCATCCGCCAATTCCCCGCAAAGGTAGCACGATATGACACGTTGCTGCAACAAAAAATACAGAATGCTTGTCCTTTGAAGTAACCGTTTATGGGCCGGTATAAACAACTGGTACCAATTGGGCGGGTACGATAAAGTATTTAGTGTATTTTACCTTTCGCATGAAGCCATTCTTTACTGCCATCGCATTTGCTTGTATTTGCTTTTCGGGCTTTTGCCAGGAAGAGTTTGTTCCTCCGCAGGCAAAACTGATTACCCGTTTTCCTTTCACCCAGATCAGCGGCGGAATTGTCATTGTAAAAGCGCAGCTCGATAGCTTTCCCGATTCACTCAATTTTGTTTTTGATACCGGAAGTGGTGGTATTTCGCTGGATTCAACCACTGTTATTTACCTAAACCTTAAAACCGAAAAAAGCGATAAAACCATACGGGGGATCGCCGGTATCAAGCTGGTTGATTTTGCCAATGACCATGTTCTCAAGTTCAAAGGTTTGCAGGTACCCCATCTGGATTTCCATATTAACGACTATGAACTGCTCACCAGTGTTTACGGAATTAAAATAGACGGGATCATCGGCTACAGCTTCCTCCGGCGATACATTGTACGGCTGGATTATGATAACCTGGTGATGGAGGTGTATAGTCCGGGCAGTTTCAAATACCCGCGCGGGGGCTACCTGCTCAGGCCTAATTTTTCTACCCTCCCTTTACAGGTTGCCACTATTGCGGATGAGCGGGTCATTAACAGCAGGTTTATTTTTGATACCGGGGCCGGGCTAAGCTTTCTGCTTTCAAAGGATTTTGTGGATGACAGCGCGGTTTTCAAAAAGAACCGCAAATTCTATCCCACGCAGGCGGAAGGCCTCGGTGGCAAAAGGCAAATGGAAATAGCGGTGGCCAAAGAAGTGAAACTGGGGCCATTTAAATTCAAACGTGTGCCGATACATGTTTTTGAAGACGACTTTAACGTTACCTCCTATCCCATGCTGGGCGGGCTGGTGGGTAATGATATCCTCCGCCGGTTCAATGTCATATTGAACTATCCCGAGCAGAGTATCCATCTAAAACCCAACAGTCATTATAATGAGGCATTCGATTATTCCTACACAGGCCTGGGCATTTACCTGGTAGATGGTGAAATAAGGGTAATTGATATCATGAAGAACTCACCCGGGGAACGGGCGGGCTTTCAAACGGGGGATGTGATTTTTTCTGTGGAGACCAATGCATCCAAAAACATATCCACCTATAAAAACCTTTTCCAGAATAGCCTGGGAAAAGTTAAAGTAGTTGTGTTCCGAAATGAGAAACCGCTGATCCTCACCATAGATGTAAAAGACATCCGCAAGTAACCTAACTTTCCGCGCGCCATGTTTTTGTAATGCGCTATTTTGCACCCTCTTTCTGATAAAATATGATAGAATATAACCGTTTTGTACTCGATAACGGCTTGCGTGTGCTGGTTCATGAAGATCATTCTACGCCGATGGCCATTGTAAATATCATGTATGATGTGGGCGCGCGTGATGAGGATCCTGCCCGGACAGGCTTCGCCCATCTTTTTGAACACCTGATGTTTGGTGGCAGTGTGCATATTCCCGATTTTGATGAACCCCTGCAAAGGGCAGGTGGCGAGAACAATGCATATACAACCAATGACCTTACCAACTATTATTGCCAGGTACCAGCCGAGAACCTGGAAACCGCATTCTGGCTCGAGAGCGATCGTATGCTGAGCCTTGCCTTCAGCCAGAAAAGTTTATCGGTGCAGAAGAAAGTGGTAATTGAAGAATTTAAAGAACATTATATCAATAAACCCTATGGTGATGTATGGCACAAGATGCGCGAGCTGGCGTATACCACGCATCCCTATCGCTGGATGACCATCGGTAAGGAATTAAGCCATGTAGAAAATGCTCATATTGATGATGTAAAACAGTTTTTTTTCAAACATTATCGTCCCGTAAATGCGGTACTGGTGGTGGCGGGACATGTAAAGACAGACGAAGTAAAACGTCTTGCGGAAAAATGGTTTGGTGATATCCCGATGGGAAAGAAATATGAACGTACCCTGCCTGTAGAACCGGCACAGACGGAGGCGCGCAGGGCAGAAGTGCAGGCCAATGTTCCGCTGGATGCCTTTATCAAAACATGGCATATGGAATCCCGGCTGGCGAAAGGCTATTATGTTACCGACCTGCTAACCGAAATACTGGGTGGTGGAGCATCCTCACGTCTTTACCAGGCATTGGTAAAGGAGAGGCAGTTGTTTTCCAATCTGGATTGTTATCATTTTGGTAGCGTAGACAGCGGACTGGTGGCAGTAGAAGGTAAACTGGTAAAGGGTGTATCTATGGCCGACGCAGAGAAAGCGGTGGATGAAGAGGTAGAGAAAATGTATGCTATGCCTGTGTCGGAACCGGAATTGCAGAAAGTAAAAAACAAAACGGAAAGCGTAATTGCATTTGAAGATATGGGTGTAATGAGCCGCGCCAACAGCCTTGCCATGTATGAGCTGCTGGGCGATGCGCAGCTAATGAATACCGAACTGGATAGGTACCAGGAAGTAACCGTAGACGATATCCTCCAATGCGGCAAAGAGATTTTCCGCAAAGAAAACAGCAATACATTATTATATTATAGCAGGCAGTCATGACAGGCAACAGAAAAAGCGCACCGGGTATTATTGATGCAGTGGATATGAAGCTGCACCTGAAACCTTATGAATCATTTACACTTGATAATGGTGTTCCGGTTTACAGTATTGATGCGGGTGCACAGGAAGTACTGATGCTTGAGTGGGTATTCTATGCCGGTAACTGGTACGAGGAAAAAAACATTGTTGCGGCTACCACCAACTTTCTTCTTAAGAATGGCACAAAGCAAAAAACAGCGTTTGCCATCAATGAGCATTTTGAGTTTCATGGCGCGTATCTGAACAGGACCTGTCATAGTGAAACGGCCGTTATTACCCTTCATTGCCTCAAGAAGCACCTGCCCGTGTTATTGCCTGTAGTGGCAGAGATACTGGTGGAGAGCATTTTTTCAGAGGAAGAACTCGCTATTTACAAACAGAACCAGAAACAAAGGCTGGAAGTAAATCTGAAAAAATGTGATTTTATTGCCAACCGCCTGATAGATGAATACGTGTATGGTTTCCATCATCCCTATGGCCGTTATACTTCTACGCTGGATTATGACAAGCTGCAGCGTGATGAGCTGGTAAAATTCTACGAACGTTTTTATACACGGGGAAAATGCCTGCTGTTTGTTGCAGGTAAACTACCCGCTGACCTGGCTCAGCAGCTCAATAAATCATTTGGTGGATTGCCCCTGAATGGTGCAGCCTTGCCGCATATCCAGTACAACGCGCAGTCGGCAGAAAGCAAAAAATATAATATCATCAATGATAGCAATGGAGTGCAGGGCGCCATACGTATTGCCCGCCCGTTCCCCAACCGGCATCATCCGGATTTTCCAAAGGTGCAGGTGCTGAACAATATTTTCGGCGGCTTCTTTGGGTCGAGGCTGATGCGGAATATCAGGGAGGATAAAGGGTATACTTACGGCATACACAGTTACCTGCAGAATCATATACACGACACCGCCTGGATGGTAAGTACTGAAGCCGGGCGTGATGTATGCGAGGCCACTATTGACGAAGTATATAAGGAAATGGAGTTACTGTGAAAAGAAGTGGTTGACAGGGAAGAACTGGAGCTGGTGCGCAATTACATGATCGGTTCCCTGCTTGGCGACCTCGACGGTCCATTCCAGATCATTGCCCGCTGGAAAAATTATATCCTAAATAACCTTTCAGAAGATTATTTCTACAGCAGCATTGAAACAGTGAGGACGCTTAGTGCAGAGGAGATACAGGA
>JANPIE010000032.1:0-27917 GCA_031424835.1 Chitinophagaceae bacterium | reverse complement strand
AACCGTTTGTTCCCTGTTTTTTTGAAACTGGAGAAACTGGCTGTATTGCTGATCGGTGGCGGCAATATTGCATTGGAAAAAATGCAGGCTATGCTTGCCAATTCTCCCGCAACCATTATCCGGCTGGTAGCCATTACTATCCATCCAAAAATCCGGGAAATTGCTGCTGCCAATTCCAACATCACCCTGGAAGAGAAGGCGTATGATGCATCTGACCTTGATCATGCCGACATCCTGATCGTTGCGGTCAACAATCTTGAATTGTGTGAGCGAATTAAAAATGACGCCTCTGAAAAAGGCATACTGGTAAATGTTGCCGATACACCATTGCTGTGTGATTTTTACCTGGGTTCCATTGTTAATAAAGGTAATCTTAAGATCGCCATTTCCACCAATGGGAAGTCGCCCACGGTTGCCAAACGGCTTAAAGAGGTATTGAATGAAATGATCCCCGCTGAAATGGATGGGGTATTGCAGGATATGCAACATATCCGGGAGAACATCAATGGCGATTTTTCTGATAAGGTCCGGCAACTGAATGATTTGACCAAAGTGTTGGTGGCCAAGCAGGTTACGCTTGAGGAAGTAAATCTCCATGCACCCAAAGAAAAAAAATGGCAGCAGGTTGTTAAGTACTGCCTGCTGGCTTTTGTATTCATGATACTGGGACATACCATTTTCTCACTGATACCTTCCGGGCTGGTAGTGAATTCCCTTAAGTCAGTTCCTGACCTGATCGACACCAAAACATTTCTGATGATGCTGGTTACCGGTTTTATGGCCCAGATGGTTGATGGGTCATTAGGTATGGGTTATGGTACCATCTCTACCACTTTTCTGTTGGCCAATGGTGTACCACCTGCTATTGTCAGCAGCCGGGTACATTCTGCGCGCGTTTTTTCAAGTGGCGTATCGGGCTATAGCCATCATCGTTTTGGCAACATCAATAAAAAATTATTCAAAGCATTGGTAGTGCCCGGCATCATCGGTGCGATAGGTGGCGCATATCTTGCCTACGTAGGCCAGAAATATTCCACTTATGTACGGATACCTTTGGCATTATATACTGCATACCTCGGTTATTTCATCATCAAGAAAGCCATACGCAAAAGAACCGCACAGGATAAAGTAAAACGGGCAGGCTGGCTTGCCGGTATTGGTGGATTTATGGACGCTTTCGCCGGTGGGGGATGGGGTGCACTGGTCACCAGCACGCTTATCTCCAAAAGAAAATCTGCGCGTTATGTGATCGGTTCTGTTTGCCTTGCAGAGTTCTTCGTTGTGTTCGCAAGTGCTGTTACTTTCTTTATACTGCTAAAACATATTCCTATCCTTGATGTGCTGGGCCTGATATTGGGCGGTGTCATCGCTGCGCCTATTGCTGCCAGATTGGTAGGTAAACTTCCCCTAAAGACAATGTATTATGCAGTAGGGGGACTTGTCATTCTTACAAGCCTTTTTACTTTATACAAATCGATAAACATTCTGATGAAGTAGCTGCTTGGAATGTTGAATGTTAAATGATTCTATTGGCAATAACTCTGTGTACCTCCGTGTACTTTGCGCCTCTGTGGTGAAGCCTTCGGTTCCATGACAAAGTGAAAACTTCTCCTCAGAGGCAGAACACACAGAGAGGCACAGAAATATTATCCTACATTCAACATATAACATTCAACACTCAACATAATTCCTACCACCCAATCCCATAATCCTCCCCATTATTACTACTTCCTCCCCAGAAACTTTTGTGCTTCCAGTCAAAATAGATTGCATTGATGGGTCCACTGGTGCGGTCACCGAAGGTTAAGGTGTATCCCATTTTTTTGAGATCGTTCCTGACAGATTCAGGCGTAGTATTCGGCAGTAAAATGCTTCCCGCGCGTGGCCGCCTGTCATCTGTTTGTGATCCGCCCAATGATAACCACAGTTGGTTCGTATTGAAGTTGGCGGCTTCCACAGACTGCTGCACGGTCATATCAAATTCAACCATATTAAGAAAGAACTGTACCAGGTTCTGGTCCTGCGTATCGCCGCCCTGCACGCCAAAACATAAAAAAGGTTTTCCATCCTTTAATGCCAGCGAAGGCGTAAGGGTTACACGGGGCCTTTTACCCGGCTCCACTACATTAAACGGATCCAAAGTTGGATCGAGTACAAAACTTTGCATACGCTGGCTCATACCCACACCGGTATTGCCTGCAATGCATGCGGGTAACCAGCCGCCGCTGGGTGTAATCGATACCACCCATCCGGAAGTATCTGCGGCTTCAACAGAAGTTGTACCACGCCATAGCCTGTCCATATACGCTTCATCTAACGGCAATACACTGTTCATTGCTGTCTGTGTTTGATCATGCTTAGGCAATGCATTACCCCTGCCTGGTGAGGTATCAAAACCTCTTTGTTTTAAGATGTTCGCAAAAGGATTGGTCTTGCCTTCAAACGGATAGGGATCGCCCGGACCTGCCTGCGCATCATTCCTGTCTGCTTGAATTTGTTCGGCCCGTTTTCTTGCATAGGCTTTACTCAGTAGCCCTTTCATCGGTTCTTCGGGTGGAAAGTATGGATCGCCATAATAAAAATCGCGATCTGCAAACGCCAGATTCAGGGCCTGGTAAACCGTATGGATATAACGGGTACTGTTGTATCCCATTGATTTGAGATCGAAATTCTCGAGTATGTTGAGTGCCTGTAACAACATGGGCCCCTGCGTCCACTGCGCCAGCTTGTACACTTCCACACCCTTGTAATTGGTATGCAGTGGCTCTTCTACCAGTGGTTTCCATTTTGCAAGGTCCTGCATGGTAATCAGGCCGCCCTGCTCTTTACTGCCGCGTACAAATTCCTGGGCTATGTCCCCTTTATAAAACCGGTCGTTAGCCGCCATGATGGCCTCTTTGCGGCTTTTTTTATTTTTGAGTGCAGACTGCTCCGCCTGCACCATTTTGTTAAGTGTTTCAAGAAGATCCTTCTGTACAAATATTTCCCCTGGCTCAGGCGCTTCGCGGCTTTGCCCCGCATGTGTCAGAAAAACTTTGGCGGAATAGGGCCAGCCGCCCAACATTTTTTTATTTCGTTCGATACTGTTTGCTGTTTGCGCATCAATGGGATAGCCTGCGGCGAGTTGCATGGCAGGGGCAAGCACTTCTTTCAGGCTCATAGTGCCGTATTCTGCAAGCATCAAGCACAGTCCGCCTACCGTACCGGGCGTTGTAGCTGCCAGGGCGCCATATTCAGGCGGGAACGCATACCCCTTGCTTTTGAAAAAATCCACCGTAGCACCTGTTGGCGCCACACCCAATGCATTGATGGCAATGACTTTTTTTAGTTTGGGATGATAGAGCAGTGCCTGCGTTTCACCTCCCCAACTCAGCACATCCCACATGGTACAGGTAGCTGCGAGCATCGCGCAGGCCGCATCTACAGCGTTGCCTCCTTTCTGAAAAACCAATGCACCCGCAGTGGCGGCCAATGGTTTTCCGGTAACGGCCATCCAGTTTTTTCCGTGCAAAGGTGGTTTTTGTGTAGTCTGGGCCTCTGAAAACAGTGCCGGGAGTATAAATGAAATCAGAACGATGGTTTTCATTTTCATATTGATTGTTAATTGCTTTCAAAATACAAAAGAAATAGCAATCATCTACGTAAAGTATGGTTCCTCTGCGAAACCTCCGCCCCTCCCCGTCTCTGCGGTTGGTGAACGTTTACAAATTTCGGGTTGCCTGAGTATTTAAAGTTTTTCCAACCGCGGAGAACAGGAGATGCAGAGCTGACGCAGAGAGTGATTTAATATACAAATCTCCTGGTTAGCGATATTTCAATAAAAGAAGGAACAAAGATTTAAAAAGAATAAAAGTCTTTTTTTGCATTTTCCACTTCTGTTTTTCTTCTATTGAAAAATCTGCGGAGCTAACGCAGAGTGTGATATAATGTGCTGCTCTCCGGGTGGCCGATATTTTAATAAAAGAAGGAACAAAGATGTAAAAAGAATAAAAAGTCTTTTTTCCTTTTTCTACTTCTGTTTTTCTTCTATTGAAAAATCTGCATGCCGCCCGAGATCGGGAAAAACAGCGTTAGCCGCAGAGACTATTCCTCTATCCTGAAAGTTCTTCTATGCACACGCTCTGTAGAAGGTGTTTTTGTTTTCTTCATATCCCGGTCAAAGGGTCTATTGAGGTTGTTTCCAGCAAGATCTTCCAGCGATGCATCGATGAGCAACTGGTATTCCCCTGCTAACCAGGGCGCAGTAGGAATGAACCGGCATTGGCTGTCATTTTTTTCGGTATAGAACTGCCCTTTGATGATTGTTCCATCCTTATTGGCCACCTGTATGCTTTCATTCAACAAAAAATGATCGAGCGATTCATTCAGCACAATGAGCAAGGGTGCTTTTGAATTGGCTTTGGGTGAAAGGATCCGCCATTCTGAAGGCTTTGGCGAAAGGCTGTCGCGGCCACCCACGGTGAATCTATATTTGAAATCTGCCTGCAAGGGAACACCACTGGCATTTTTCCATTGTTTTGAGATCAATAATTCATACCAGGATCCTTCCTGCAGAGGGTTACCAAGCTTTTGATTAGGCTGCAATTCCCTTTTAATGCGGCCCGGATCAAGCCATACCGTCAATACCGTCCTGTTTTCGTTCCATAATTCCGGTTGCAGGTCCAGGAATACATCTTTCAAAGTGTCGGTTCCGTTCCTGGTCAATTGTATATACTGTGCAGACACACTTTCGCGCATAGGGCTTGAGAACTGCAGGTATATTTTTAAAAGATTGATGGGCAAAGTGTCCTTTTGCGGGTACACGTTTACGACACGCACATTTGAGGAGTCACCCAATGGAATATTGAATGTTGCGATCAGGCTGTCGCGGTAGTACACGTGGTAAGTGTTGCCACGGGTAAATGGTATCAGGGGCTCAAACACCACAACATCCGACACATGGTAGTTGCCTAATATATTGGTTTGACTGCCTTCAACACGTGTAGCCAATAAGAAAATGGCGGAATCTTTTTTTTCCGGTATCAAACGGACAGGAATATGAATGGCAGTGGGTTTGTCTGCTGTCCAGCTAATGGTGATGCCTGTGTTTTTTGATACGTCCCGGCAAGCCACCAGTAAGATGAGGGAAAAAAATAACAGGCCATACAAAATAGTATATGGCCTGTTACCGGTTAAAAAGTTTTCTTTACAAGGCTTCATTGGCGGATGTAAGCAAATCTATATCACCATTTTCTTTTTTCTGCATGATGACTACTTTGTTTTTATCCAGTTTGTCCATCTGTAATACCTTGGTGAAAGCGGGTACGAGTACAAATGCAGTTCCTGCGGTACCTTTCACCGGTTCAGTAAGTGCGCCTTCAAAATCAGCGATGGTTTTATAGTTCACTTCGGAGATTGCGCGGGCGGTATTGCCCATGATCAGAAATGTCTCACCACCTTTGGTGATCGTGGTCATATCGATAGGCGTGTTACCTGCACCCATTTCGGCTACTGTTCTGCCTTTAACATGAGAGCCGGCCTTTAATTCGTCCATAGGGAAAAGTACCAGGGGAGTACAGGTATAACTGGCTACGAGGTAGTCTTTGCCATTGATTTTAGCCGTAGTAAAAGTACGGATGGGTGAAGTAGTTTCGTACCTGCCATGCGCCCCATGATACATTTCAAGCGATGCCTGCTCCTGTTTGTCGCCAAATGGAAATGGGATACTGCGGAACGTGGAGCTGAATTCTTTATTTGACAAACCGCTGACCAGTACCTTGCCATTTTCAAAACCAATATCTGAAATTGTTGATACACGCAGGGGTCTGCCACGTCCGTCTTTGGCATCTTCTGCCACCACATCATTAAGGGCGATGCTTGAAAAATTCACGTCTTTAAGCGACAGTGGTTCGATGGCGTTGTTATCAACTTTCACGATAGCTGCCGTGCCATCACTGCTCTGAACGGCAACGTATAATTTTTTCGATACAGGATTTACCGCCATATCTGTGATCGTAATATTTTCTTTCTGTGTACCCAGCGCATCCGCGATCTTTTTATCAATGCCGGCTACCGCTATCTCAACCGCCTTATCATTTTTTGCATCTTTGGTTTCAACAGCAAAAATGGATGCCGTTTTTGAATCGCCGATAAAGAGTATGCCGTCTTTGTTAAATGACAGCGCACTGACAGATTTAATGCCGGGTGACCCTTTGACAAAGCCATAGGGATTTACAACAAATGGCCTCGTTGCGGCCAGGGCAACAACTGCCAGGAGCAGGCCGATATAGAAATGGTTTTTTTTCATCTTGCTTTTTTTAAAGGGTGAATGATTGTGTAAATGTTTTAACGAATGATCTCCGGAAGGTTACGAGATGCCCCGTTAAGTTACAAAAACGCAGTAAAAACCGCTGTTGGTGGCCCGGATAATCGGTGAATACCCGTTGGTAAGGGTCCAGGTGCTGGCGGGAAATCCAGCGCCCTGGCATTTTGGTACCATGGTGGGGAATTTATTCCCTAATAGCCAAATAAGCGCGGAGTTTTCGCATGGCAGGATTATTGTCCTAATACTATTAATCATCAAAAAAAATCAATTATGAAAAAGCTAATTTTGATATTGACCTTCGGGTTATTTGGCTTCACCATGTTTACCGGTGAGTACAGCTACAGCGCAGATGCACAAACGGTTTACAAAAAGAAATGGAGTAAACGCAAAAAGAATGCTGTGATCGGCGGTGTAGCAGGAGCCACAACCGGTGCATTGGTCTCTAAACGAAAAGTACGCGGTGCTGTGATAGGTGGTGCGGTTGGTACGGGAGCAGGTTACCTGTATGGCCGTCAAAAGGATAAGAGGAATGGCACTTTACCTCGCAAGTACTAGGGAACCCTGGTACACGACAAGTTATAGAACCCTGGGATCCAAACAAAGGGTTAAGGAAAAAAGGCACAAGGAACAAGCATTGATCTTTTAAATGATCTGACTTGGTTCTTGTGTTTTTTTATTGAAAATTCATTTCGCCCTAGCCCGCTTCCTTATTCTCATCTTCTTTGATGACCGCCTGCTCTCTCGGGGGTGGATTTTGTGGCACTGTTTCATCAGTAAAATCGCCGGCAGACACCTGCGGCTGTGGTCTTGGATCACCCAGCTCTTCGGTTTCATCAAAAGATTTTTTCTTGCGGATATGCTTGCTCATAGGGACGTTTAGTATAATGGTCAAAAAATTATGCCGTGGGTCGCTGGCATATGATTTTGAATACACGGTGTATGAGATTCCGTATTCTTTTAATGATACTGATGTGTAGTATGCTCATTAGCGCATTCATCATTCCGGCGCCCCCGGGATCGATTCGGGGTAGGGTAGTACCTTATAATGCAGCGCTGAACGTATGGGCGGTGTCAGATGCAGATACAGGCCGATCTACGATCATGAACGGTGAGTTTGAAATCAAAAATCTCCGGCCCGGACGCTACCGTGTAATCATTGATGGACGTAAGCCCTATAAAATTACCACCAGGCCAGACGTGATAGTAAATGACAGTGCAGTGACAAATGTGGGAGATATCATTTTGGATCAGTAAAAAATAACAGGGCAGCAAGGCGGTGTGAACCGTATGCTAAATTGAGGCATCTTTGTATGTGACCAATGATAATAGGATGTTTCGTTTTTTCCCCAGGTGGATCCCGTTTTTTTTCTTCGCATTTATTTTCCTGTTTGGGCACGCTATAAATGCATACGGGCAGGCTGCGGCCCGTCCGGCCTTTATATGGGCAACTGAGTGGAGTGCCGATGGAAAATATGTTGCTATTGGGGGCGACGACAGCACATTATGGGTATATGCGGCCGAAAACTATTCCCTGTTAAGGACCTTTAAGATCAACAGCTCCATAAAGGGCCTTAGCTGGCACCCTAAAGAGCTGCTGTTGGCCATTGCTACGCAGCAGGGTGTATCGTTGCTTTCATTGCCGGAAAAAACGGTATTCGATATACCCGGCTTGCCCGATGGAGGAAGGGCCGTGTCATGGAATTACACCGGCGAATTACTGGCTTTTGCAGACGGGAACGGGGTGGTGCAACTGATGAATAAGCAAGGGAAAATTTTACGATCCATAAAAAAGCATAACAACAATAGTTACCTGACCGTTGATTTCCATCCTAAAAAAAATATACTGGTAACGGGTAGCGATGAGGTTATCCTTTTCGATACAGCAGGCAATCAATTGAGCATGTTCAGGCACCGCAATATTGCAACCGCTATTTTGACTATCAAGTGGCACCCGTCTGGCGATTTTTTTGCCCTCGGAGATTATGGCCATGATAAAGAAGGCATACCAACTGTTTTACAGTTCTGGAGCGAAGATGGTACGCGCATCAGGGAGATACGCGATGGCAGTAAAGCGGAGTTCCGTAATATTCGCTGGAACCATGCGGGAACCTTGCTGGCAACGGCCAGTGACGCTTTGCGTATCTGGAACAGGGAAGGAAAACTTATGGCAGTCGGTGCATCGCCAGATGACCACCTCTGGGGAGTTGCCTGGAACAAAGATGATACCCGGATTATCACCGGTACATTCGGCAATGGCCGCGTAAAACTCTGGAACGCCGATGCCGCCCTAATTCGCGAGCTCCGATAACCCCATCCCTAAGTATCCCTTCAAATCTTCCCTGTACATTTATTCCTTATTCCTTATTCCTTATTCGTTATTCCCTGTTCCCTGTTCGTTATTAGTTATTCCCTGTTCATTATTCAATTTTCCCTACGCTTCCTCCAAATCCGCAATAACCAGTTTATCCATCTTCAGCATTGCCTGCATTACCCGCTGCGCTTTGGCGGGATCTTTATCCTGCAGCAGCCTGCCTAATGCGGGCGGAACAATCTGCCAGGAGAGACCGAATTTATCCTGGAGCCAACCGCACATGTCTTTCCGCCCGCCCTCAGACAATTTATCCCAAAGTTCATCAATTTCCTCCTGTGTATCGGCCCTGACAAACAGCGATATTGCCGGCGTGAACCGAAACCTGGGGCCGCCATTGAATTAAATAAGTTCCTGTCCCTCAATTTCTACGGTAACACCCATGGCCTGCCCGGGCTTACCCATATAAGAGAGGATTCTGGCATTTTTGAAAACAGACAGATAATGCGCGGCCGCTTCTTCTGCTTTGCCGTCATACCATAAAAATGTTTTGATCTTTTGCATAGGGGTGTTTTTGTGGTGAGTAAAGTATGCTTTCAAAAGCACCAGGCAAACTTAGTTTTTCGAAAAGGCGGTTTAACAGGTTAAAAGCGACATTAGAAGGGTGGATAGCGACAAATTATTTGCAGATGACTTATCTTGCTAAACAAGATCCAGACTCCCTGTTCTTATGATAAAAAAGCTGCCCTTCCTTTTGCTATTGCATTTTGTGCTTCAGTCACCCGCACAGCAGTACACGGTAGGTACATTCAACCTGCGCTATGCCAACCCCCGCGATACGGGTAATCTTTGGGAGACACGGGCGCCTGTGGTTGCATCAATGATCCGTTTTCACCAGTTTGATATATTGGGTACGCAGGAAGGATTGTTTCACCAGCTGGAAGACATTTCACATGCATTACCCGAATATTCCCGTTATGGTATTGGCAGGGATGACGGAAAAGAAAAAGGTGAGTTCTCCGCGATATATTTTAAGAAGGATAAATTTAAACTACTTGACAAAGGTGATTTCTGGTTATCCGAGACACCCGGCAGGGTAGGATATGGCTGGGATGCAAAGATCAACCGTATCTGTTCCTGGGTTTATTTGCAGGATCTGAAAACGAAAAAGACATTCTATTTTTTTAATGCGCATTACGATCACCAGGGAATCAGGGCACGGGAGGAAAGCAGCAAACTGGTATTGGCGAAGATCAATGCGATTGCAGGAAAGCGAGCTGTTATATTTACGGGAGATCTGAATGGTGGACACGCTTCAGCCTGGTACAACCTGCTGGCCCATTCCGGTGTATTCAGAGATGCTTACCGGGAAGCCGCCTCGCCGTATGCGAACAACGGAACATTCAATGGTTTTGGAAAAAGTATGCAGCCGGATATTATCGACCATATTTTTCTTAGTTCAGGGTTCTCGGTAAAAAGGTATGGAATTCTTACCGATACTTATGGCGGGAAATTTCCCTCTGATCATTTCCCCGTGCTGGCGGATATTGTTTTGCATTAGGCGTTGCATACACTTAGCTGCAAACATGCCAGGCGTAGTCAACCTTTTAGATTTTGACGTAGCGTTGATCTTTCTTACCACCGGTTTCACGCCCCTTACAATGTCAGGTCAACCCGTTTGCCGGTTTTAATGGCCTGAAATATTCCATCAATGATTTTCAGGTCTTTTAAGCCTTCTCGGCCATCCACCGCTACAAGGGGCGTTTTGTTTTCCAATATTATACCGGCCATTTCATCCATCTGCACGGTCTGGTGCGTGATATGTGGGTGGGTTAATTCTCCTTTGTGGGTGCGGCCCTTTATCGGGCCGTAACCTGTTGACGGTAACATCTCTGCATAACCCTGTTCACCATCCAGGAAAAAACGATCCAGGTTATTCATCGCGTAAGTTGACAGGCAGGAAGCAACGGCGCCGCTCGGAAATCCCAACTGGAACTGTATCGTCTCATCTACCCCTTCTTTGAATTTTACAGGATCCGTTTTTGTTTCCTGGGCAGTTACCCAGATAGGGTCCTCGCCAACCATGTATCGCGCGCCGTTAATTGCATAGATACCTATGTCCATCAATGATCCGCCACCAGCCAGTTGTTTGTTTAAACGCCATTGCGTGGGGTCGCCGATGCGAAAACCCGTTAATCCCTGGAAGAACTTGATCTTGCCAAATTCTCCCTCCCTGCGCATGCGGATGACTTCCAGCGTTTTGGGTTCAAAATGCATGCGGTATCCTATCAATAGTTTTACATTGGCCCTGTCGCAGGCATCTACCATCTCCTGCCCGTCCTTCGCATTAACCGACATTGGCTTTTCGCAGATCACATGTTTGCCTGCCCTGGCTACCCGTATCACCTGCTCGCGGTGGAGCGAATTGGGTGTGATCACATATACCGCATCTATGTCCGGATTGTTTTTTACCTCGTCAAAATTTTCATAGTTGTAGCAGTTTTTAGCTGGTATACCATACTTGCTTTGCCAGGCGCTGAGTTTAGCGGGTGTGCCACTGATGGCACCCACCAGTTTTGCCTTTGTGCAAGCCTGCATCGCATCTGCAACGCGGGTGCCATAACTGCCCAGCCCCATGATCGCTACGCGAAGCAAAGGCCCCTGGTAAGACTCCGCGGGCACACTGGCGGCAGTGAAGCCTTTGCCTGGCAATAAAGTAACGGCAATAGCGGAACCTGTCAGCTTTTGCAAAAAATTGCGACGTGATTGCATGTTTGTTTGTTTCCGTTAAGGTACAATAAGATCTGATTTTTTCCCTGCTTTACCACGCAGCATTCCCGGTAATTTTTGCGGGGATTCATTCCCAACCAAATTGCCGGTGGCGCTTGTTCCGGGGCTGCAGAATGAATTGGAAACCGGCCTCTGGATCAATAAGCAAAATAGACAGTCCTCACCGTACTGCCGTTGGCCATATAGGTAACATCAAGGTCGTTTTGGGAGATATGGTTAATGGTAAGGTCATTACGGATGATGCCTGCCGCGGCATTGGTAATGGTTTCAAGAATATGATCCGTTCCTTTTAATTCCCAGGTTCCTGTAAACCCATTGTAATCAGCAAAAGTGCCACTATAATCAATATCGCTGCTGATGCGCATGGTATAGGTTTTGTAATATTTTAGCTGGTCGGCAGTAAGTGTTTCGCGCCTCCCGTTAACATATACTTCTTTGAGGCGCCAGTATCGGTTGCCCATACCAACCAGGTAAGTAAAAACTTTTTCTTCAGGCCCGGGTTCTGCTACAGGTTTGGTGCAGGCATATCCCAGCACCAGGCAAACGAACATCAGGATGGTGCGCCCGTATATTTTTTGAAGTCTGCGCAAATGGCCGTAATGCATGCTTTTATCGGGAATAATTACATGAATTTACGAAATGACTGTTTAAAGGTGCCTCACAGTGTTTTCGTTTTTCTGCCTTGTACGGCACAAAGGGGCATTTCATGGCTATGGTCGGGTGTTATGCACATTTATGCCATTAAATGCCGGGTAAATGTTGAAAAAAAACCCATATTAAGTTTCTGTAAACAGGAGGCAAATAGCAGAGCTTAGGCGTAGTTTTAAGTCATGTATCCGCTATATAACCGCCACGGCGATCTGATTGCTTACCTCCACCAGAATGCTATCATCCATCCCGAGTCGTTTGATGTTTTGGGTGTAATGCTGGGCAACTGTGTTTTTGGACCGCAGGCCAAAGTATTGGGCAAAATCTTTCATAATAAACTATATGCCCTCACCGGCGAGTTGCTGGCCCGCACCGAAAAAACGCCGATGTCTATACCGCAGAAATTAGATGTATCCGCCTGTATCAGCCAGGCATGGCAGATTATGACGCGGATCAATGACCATATCTGTCCATGGATACCAGAAAAAGAAGTATGGTCAAAATCATCTCTCAACGAGCATCTCAACCTCAATTAAATAAAAAGTAGCCGCAGGAATTTTGTATAAAAAATCAGCCCATAGAAATGGGCCGATTGATTAACATGAGAAAAAAGTATGCTATGCCTGCGTACCGGAACGAAGATATGTGGGCCGGCAAAAAACTGTTTATTTTATGCGTTATGCTAATGTGAATTTATTTGCTGCGGTCTGTGTCATTGTTGGTTAGAAAAGTTTGCCACCATTTCCCCGACATTTTTATGGTTCTTTCCTGCGTAGCATGATCTACATGTACCAGGCCAAAACGGGGATGGTAACCCTCTGACCATTCGAAATTATCCGTCAATGTCCACGCGAAATAACCGTTGATGGGCACGCCCTCTTTTTTGGCGAGCAGCATGGCCCGCAGGTGCTGTTCAAAATAGTCGGCGCGCTCGGGATCATGTACATGGCCATTTTCCAGCGTATCCTGGTAGGCCGCTCCGTTCTCTGTTACCAATATTTGTTTTACACCTGCATAGCTGCCTATTCTCTTCAGGGTTCTGTAAAAACTGTCTGCATTGATCTCCCATCCCATGCCGGTATGTGGCACATTTCTGGTACGGGCCCTTACTTCGGTGGCCTGCACATAGGGTACAATCGAATGGTGTTTGATTACCACGGGAAAATAACTTTGTACACCTATAAAATCAAAATCGAACCGCAACTGGTCCGTATAACGCCAGGCTTTGTTTCGGAGGTAGATTTTTTCAAGCAGGGGGAAATCATTCATCACGGGGTAATACCCGGTAAGTACCGGTTCAATAAACAGCCTGTTCATCATCACATCAATTCTTGCCGCTGCCAGTTGATCCTCTTCCTTTTCAGAGAATGGCACCACTTCTGAGAAAGACAAGCTGGTGCCGATGTTTGCATTCATTACTTCGGCCCTTATGATCCGTCCGCCTACAGCCTGTGCCATTGCTGCATGGTGCACGGCCGGAAGAAAATTGCCGATGCCTTTTTTACCGGGGGCATGAATCCCCAGCATATAACCCAGCGCAGTAAAGCTGATGGGTTCATTAAGAACAATCCAGTTTTTTACTTTGTCTCCAAATGCCATTGCGCATACCCGTACATAGGCGCCAAACCAGGCATCGGCAAGAATGTTAACCCACCCACCTTCACGTTGCAGTGCATCCGGCAGGTCCCAGTGGTAAAGGGTTACATAAGGTGTTAATCCCGCCTCCAGGCAGGTGTCAATTACAGCGTGGTAGTAACGCAGGCCCTCGGGATTCACGCGCCCTGTACCCTCGGGAAGTATGCGTGGCCATGAAATGGAAAAACGAAATGCTTTGAACCCCAGTTTTTTTGCCAGGAAGATATCCTCGCGGTAGCGATGATAAAAATCACAGGCCATGCCGGGTTTGTGTCCGGATTTTATCTTGCCCCTTCGCGATGCAAAAACATCCCAGATTGACAGGCCTTTACCGTCAACACCCGTGGCGCCTTCATTCTGTACGGCCGCAATGGAAACGCCCCATGTAAAGTCGCTTCCAAAAGCATCCCTGGCCAGTTGCGCATGATCAGTAAGCTGGGGATAACCCGGAATATGCATGGTGTTTCTCTTTTACAGTAGATAAGCCTTTCGTGATAACCTGTTCTACAATTCGCGCGGTTGATTGTGCAGGAAAAAGTTGCGTTTGACCAGAACCCGCTATCCAGGTTTGTATGGTTTCGGGAAGCAGGTCCCTGATATGATTGAATACAGGAACACCAAAACCGGCAAGCGCGGCAGCATTGCAGCGTTGCTCATATTGTCCCCTTATGGGAAGGCAGATCAGTTTTTTACCAAGGTATAATGCTTCGGCCGGCGTTTCAAATCCTGCGCCTGTAATCACGCCCGCTGCATGGATCATACTCTCGGTAAATTTTTGATTGTTTACCGGCACGAACCGCAGGTTGCCTTTTGTTACCAGATCTTTTTTCTCTTTTGAGAAAATATGAAAACGCATGTCTTTGACTTTCGATAGCGCCTGTTCTATTACCGCGTCGGCGTAATGCGACAGGTATACCGTTACATGCCCCATATTGACCGGCTCTGCTTCAAGCACCTGTTGTTTGATTACGGGTGGGCAAATGAAATCGTCGTATGCGGCAAAGTGTAAGCCTATCGCTGCAGGTGATGATGCGTAGTTACGCAGTATCCATTCTCCAACGCGGTCCTTTTGTGCGGGCCTTGGCACTTTGTCTGAGGTAAAACTTGCCTGGTGCCCGAAATGAATAGACGGAATGTTTTTCTGCCTGCAGGCGAGTGAGGTGATGGCTTCAAAATCATTGATCACCAGGTCATATTTTTCTACAGGTAAACTATTCACTTCACGTAATAGTCGCAAAGGGGCAAACGAGCGGCACATCTTCAGGTAATCCAAACCACCCCTGTTTCCATAGAAAAGACTCAGCCCTTTGCTTCTGTAAACAACGGGCAAATCTATATCGATACTGCTGTTATTTCCGCTAAGGAATACGTCCACTTTTCCGTACCGGCTAAGAAACGGTAATAATTCCTTCGCCCTCGCTATGTGTCCGTTTCCGGTTGCCTGTACGGCGTATAATATTTTCATATCAGGCGATTAAGGAGGTAAGAAATAAGTCAATCTCTGTTGATACCACCTGAAGCGGCGGTAACTTTCGTTCAAACTTCTGGTGCCGTTCAAAATGGGCGGCATCAAAATGATGGATTTCCCATTCGCCATGATTGTATTCCAGCGACGTGAGGTTTTCAACCCAATCACCGCTGTTCAGGTAGGTAACGCTGCCATCCTTTGTTTCAACGATTCTTTTTTGTGGCTGGTGAATATGGCCGCAGATTACATAGTCATATTTTTTCTCGATCGCCAGTTCGGCTGCTGTCTGTTCGAAATTGCCTACCCAGGAAACCGCTTTTTTTACGCCCTGTTTTACTTTCTTGCTTAACGACATTTTTTCCCTTCCTATGAGCTGAAGCAGGTAGTTAATAAAGCGATTGAGTACAATGAGAAGGTCATAGCCATGCCCACCCAGTTTGGCGAGTAATTTGGCACTGCCGCGTGTAGTAGCGTCAAATACATCGCCGTGGAAGATCCAGGTCATTTTTCCGTTGATTTCGAGTACTACTTTGTCTGTTAGTTGCAGGTTGCCTATATGCATTCCCGAATAACGTCTCAGGCATTCATCATGGTTGCCCGTAATATAGATAACCCTTGTGCCATTGGTAAGCAGGTTCATGATCTCCTTGATTACCTGCAGGTGTGAGGGGGGAAAATAGCGTTTGGAAAACTGCCAGCCATCAATGATATCACCATTGAGGATGAGAATCTGCGGCTGTATGGTTTTGAGGTAGTGTACCAGTTCCGATGCGTGACATCCGTATGTACCCAGATGAACATCACTGAGAACAACAACTTCTACCTGTCGCTTATTCATGTTGAATGGTTTTTCAAAGGTCCATTCAGGCTGTGTCTAAATTGTTACGGGAAGGTTACGCAATTATCAACTTCAGGAAAAACTTAACACAACACAAGCCAGTTTTGTATTAAGTTTATGTTATCATTTTGAAAACAAAAGCTATGAGTAAGAAAATTATTGCAGTGCCTTCAAAGAAGGATCTCAAAAAAGACATTGAAAACAAGATAGAGGCGGCAATTGCCTACCTGCCGGGTGCGGCGGGCAAAAAAGTAAAAAAGCTGGTGAGGAAAGCCGCCCGTTCATTGGGTGATGAACTACACAATAAAACGCCCGCTTCCACCGTTAAGAAGGGGAAGCCCGTTCCTGCTGCGGTAAAAACAAAGAAAGTTACCGTAAAAAAAATTACGCTGCAGCAATAGCTCTTGTACTTACTATCCCATTCCCATATGAACCCCTGCGCAATCCGGCGGGGGTTTTTTAATTCATGGAGTGTAACAATTAACGCGTAATTGGCAGCGCTATATTCTTCGTGTTTGCTATGCCGATTTTTGTAATTTGTAAGCAAATCTGCTTTATGCCCCTACAAAAAGATGCGTCTCCTGAAAACATTGCATTTGATCGCGACGGTTATATCATACTTCGGCAGTTTTGCAGCCAGCCTGAAACCGAAAAATTATACCGTACGGCGGTAGAAGACAACGCCATGTCGAAACATGCGCTTGACCTGAACGACCAAACAGGCAGGAAGACAAAATTATCGTTGTGGTTCACACCCGGTAATGATGTATTTGGCTATTTAACCAGAAGTGAAAAAATGGTGGGGGCCGTTGCCAAATTTCTCGATAGCGATGCACCGGTTTGTCATTTTCATTCCAAACTCATGCAGAAGGAGCCCAAAGTTGGCGGGGCCTGGGAGTGGCACCAGGATTATGGTTACTGGTATAAGAACCAGTTTATGTTTCCCGACCAGCTCATCAGCATCATGGTGGCGCTAACGCCCGCAAATAAAGAGAATGGCTGCCTTCAGGTAATTAAGGGCTCTCATAAAATGGGCAGACTTAACCACGGTTTCACCGGCGAGCAGGTAGGTGCAGATATGGAAATGGTTAAGCATGCCTTAAAAACGATGGAACTTGTTTACTGTGAACTGGAGCCCGGCGACGCACTTGTTTTTCACAGTAATTTGTTGCACCGCTCCGAGGCCAATCTTTCCGAATATCCGCGCTGGTCCATAATTTCCTGTTATGCTTCGCAATCTAACCTCGCGTATAATGAAACATCGGTATCATGGAACGTTCCGGTAAACATAGTACCCGACAGTGCTATTCTGGAATGGGAGGCAGGTTCACTGGCAGACGCCGATTTCCTTAAAAAAGAAAATGACCCGGCACTGAAAGAGACAGGATGGGAGAAAGACGTAAAAACTGAAGTATAATTTTTCTGAGGCTGCGATAAGGGTTCATTGGAGTTGGACCGCATTGCATTGCCCAGGAATATCCGGGTTCCGCTTCTGCAAGGTTCATTATTCTTTGGGACGTTGCGCCTGTGAGGCACTGGTTCCTATTTTTTGGAGCCACGCAGAATAAAGATCGCAATGCCTATTCCTGCTGCCAGATCGAGCATGCCCACCCAGGCATTGGGCTCTATAACCCTGCCAATGGTTGCGCAACTGCCAAAAGCAGAGGCGATGATGATAAGGATCAATATGTAAGTAAATGCCTTCATTGGCTGGTTTTACATGTTGTATAACAAATGCATTCCAGCATGGGAGACCCGATAATTTACCTCAGCGTTGCCCGTATTTGGGTAGGAAAATCAACAAATTGCTCAGCGACAGCCAGTATCGTTGTGAACGAAGCCGGGTCACACCGGGCATCGCAATGCCCGCTCAGTAGAATGAAAGGGTATTTAGAACCATTAAGGTTATTGCTTAGGCCCAACCTGGTGCTCGGTAAAGAATTGAATGGCGGCCAGTACCTGTTCATCATTGAGGCCTGTTGCGCGGTAACGGCTCTCGCGCTGGTTGTTCATGGCCACTGTTCTGCGAATGCGGTTAAAATCATTCTCCGGTATGGCGGCGATATTGAGCGCTTCTTTCTGTTTCCATATCTCGGTTTCAAAAAGCATATCGGCCTGCCTGCCGTTGATGCCCAGTTTATCAATCAATAATTTTCTATAGGGCGTTTTGTAGAGAATAAGCGCGCGTTGTGGTGATAATGTATCAAACACTCGGTTAAATGTAAACGTTATGGCTGCACAGGGCGCAGGATTTTCCTGGCGGGCGCGTTTCAGATCCACCAGCGTTTTTAGCTGGTCGGCCGACAAACGCAGTGCCTTGTATTTTTTCATGGCATCCTCATCTACTTCCTTTGGGGTAGCATAGGCTTCATTGGTGTTGGCCGCCACGCTAAGCTTCTGTAACAGGGCCCAGTTATCTATTTCGCCAATCTTATCGGCTATGTCTGCGGATATTTTTAACTGCCTGATCAGTTCTGGTTTTTCGCAATAACCGAACAATTCTTTTTGTTCATCCGGTGTCCACTTTGAAGGGATTACCTGCGCACTTGCGGACAGAAATACTGAACTGCAAAGAAGCATAGAGGACAACAAAATGGCTGAAAAAGAAACCTGGAACCGGCGATGGTGCATACAAAAAATTTATGCATCGAAAATACAATAAGTATGTGATTGGAGTAAGACTTTGCGGAATGCGAGTTGTTAGGGTCTTCTTAAAAAACACTACGCGAAATTCAGCAACAGGTCTTTATTGCAAAACTGCGAATGGCTACCCAGCTGTTTCAGGGAATCAGCGCTAAACGGATTCGGTTTCAGTACCCGTATCGGACGTGGCATAGTCCACCTTGTCCACTTTAATCAGTTTATAAGAAACGGATTCCTTGGAGAAAGAAATAAAAAATTCAGTTCCAATATATTTCCCCCGGTACTCGTATAAAAAGATCAGGTTTTCTCTTTCCCGTACAAGTCCCGTTATCGTTTTCTCGATATTATTGAAACTATAGGTAAAGCGCACCGGCTCCTGGTCCAGTAAAGCGCCGTTTTCCTGCTTCGAAAAATAATCTGACTGCTTCCCGCTCATGCTTCTTGGTTTAGTGCCCTGTTCCGCAGTGAAACTGCGTCAACAAGGTAGGTATTTACGAGGGATGCAAAATGTTATTTTTGCTTCCGTCATGGTATTGTCATTTGCCCATACAATTCCCGCGCTAACTTCGGCAATATTGCATCATGCGTGCCGTGATGTCCATCAGTCCATGGTAGTCATTTGGTTTCACTATATAGTCCATGGCACCGAGGTTGAGCGACTGCCGCCTGCTTTCAGTGGAACTTGAAGTGGTGAATACAACGATGGGTATGTCATTGAACGCGCTGTTCTTGCGTATGCGTTCCAGCGTTTCCATGCCACCCAGTACGGGCATGTTCAGGTCAAGTACCACCAGGCAGGGTAAACTCATGGTTGCATTTTCAAGTCTTTCAATGGCCTGCTTACCATCAGAGACGATTTCAATCCTGCAATCGCTTCCCATATCCCGGAAACTATCGCTGATCATGGCCTGGTCATCAATATCATCATCTGCTACCAGTATTACCCGGTTATTTGTTGAATTATCGCTCATAACGGTTCAATGTACGATTAAGCAGGCTAACAGTATGACCGCCCGTTAATTTACTTCACTTTCTTCTGAAATGGGGAAGAGAAAACGTAGAAAACCATTAACAAACGGCCCTCGTGGCCTGTACCTGTAATGTACTTAAAAATCATACCATCCCCCGCAAAGCCCTTTTTCGCGTGTTTGAGGCATGAACCCTGTATAAAATTCCCCGTACACCCGGGCCTGTGCGTCCACTGGTTTATCGTGCTAGGCAGCAATCAGAGATGGGGGATATAGATATCAAAGCGGGTACCTTTCCCGGGTTGACTATGGGCGGTGATGATTCCCTCGTGGTTGTCAACTATCTTTTTTACAATAGCAAGACCTATCCCGGTACCGGTAAATTCCTCCCTCCCATGCAGGCGCTGGAAGAGTTCAAAGATTTGTTCTGCATATTCCTGTTCAAAACCAATGCCGTTATCGGCTACTGCAATATGGCAATAGGTACTATAACCCGATACTGGTTCAGCAGGCAAACTGGCACTTTCTACTATGCCGCTTGTGATCTTTATGACCGGGGGCCGGCCCGGATAGGTGAATTTTAATGCATTGCACAAAAGATTGATCATTAACTGGCGGAACTGAAACGGGACG
Organism: Chitinophagaceae bacterium; assembly: GCA_031424835.1. GTDB lineage: Bacteria > Bacteroidota > Bacteroidia > Chitinophagales > Chitinophagaceae > Sediminibacterium. Next base: position 7,682 of record JANPIE010000032.1, on the reverse strand, counting down.
ATACGCGCTTCGCAGAGATCAGTAATGTCGATAACGGCTTTTGTCATTTGGATATCCTCTTTCAGTTCAGTAAATACTTCTTCCATAAGGATATTCAGGTCCGTGTTTTCTATTGCCTGTGCCCGGTTGGCCGCGCGTGAATACGCAAGAAGGTCATCGATCAATACCTGCATACGTTCCACAGCTTTATTGATGCGCGAAAAATAGTCTTTGCCCGTTTCACTCAGGTGCTCATGGTCAGATTCAGCGATACGGCCCGCAAATGTCCGGATCTTACGTAAGGGTTCCTGCAGGTCATGGCTGGAGATATAGGCAAACGATTCCAGTTCGGAATTCATTTTGGCGAGACGCTGAATATTCTTGTTCAGCAGGATGTCATTTCGTGTAAGGCTGTCTTCAAACCGGATCCTCTCCGTTTCTTTGTCAGACTGTAGAAGTCGGTTGGTTTCCTGAAGCTGGTATACCTTGCTTTCACTTGCTTCCAGGAGCTTCAGTACCGAAGCCAGATCTTGTGTCATCTTTATGGGGTGTAACATCTTTACTAAGTTTCATTCTGTTGAAGTTTTTTTTCTGAAAGCAATCCTTTCGGAAAGGTCAGCTCTTTTCATGGATATATTAGTCCGAATGCCTTACATATATCACTGATTTGGGGAGAAAATCAAATTTGCATCACTCTAAACAGCAGAATTCCTGACTAATATGGGAAATATGTAAGATTTTTGAAAACATCTGTAATACCTGTAATTCATAGTATCCACATCTTTGGGGTGCAATTGCTTAAGACCGTTTAAAACCAAAACCATGGAAATGCCCAGAAACAGGCCCATTATTTTTATCGATGATGATATTGAGGACCTCGAACTGCTAAAGGAGACCATTTACGAAATGCGTTTCCCAAATGAAGTGATCACTTTTGATAATGCGGAGAAGGCCCTTTCCTTCCTGATGCAATCAGATATAACGCCTTTGTTCATCGTTTCTGATATCAATATGCCTAAAATGAACGGGTTGCAGTTGCGTGTAAAAATGATGGACTCGGGCTCGGCCATCAATAATGCCCCCTTTATGTTTCTTTCTACCACCATTACTGAAGAGCACAAATCACATTCCGAGCAACTGCGGGTTCATGGATACTACAAAAAATCAAACACAGCATCCGGGTTACGCGATACACTGATGCGTATCAGTTCCCTGTTGAATATTTATATACCGCCGGCCTAAGCAAACAAGTCACATGTAACGGTCCCCCGAGGAATTCATCGATCCTCTTACGGTATTGATTTGGGTATAATTAGCATACCAGATTTGCAGCGTTTTTATTTTGTGCACGATTTTATTTTCCTCAATGGCATAGCAAGTATCCCCAGTACACCATCCATAAGCGGTAAGAGTAATGTGGCCATTATGGTGAGCGATACACCCGCAACTAAAGGCCATAGCCCGCATCCATAGCGAAACGCGCTGGAATGTTTCACCAGCGAAGGGTTATCGGACAGTATCCCGACAAAAAAATCTTCGGAAGCATGCAGGGTTAACGCATCGGCCTGCATGGCCGCACCTGCCTTTTGGCAACACGCTACAAATTTTTTTTCCTGCAAATATGCGGCTGTTTCCATAGGACTGTTTCGGTAACCATGTCTAAGCCAGCATGCCAGGTAATACATCATAAATGGCCTTGCAAAACCAGGTCCGCATTTGCCCGTATCTGTATACTGTAACACATGAAAACCTTCATGTACGATCAGCCCCAGGCCGTAATAACCGGAGGTATCAAAATTGCGGTTGAAATAAATATGCAGATGGCTAAAGTCAAGCGTACCCGGCAAAACAATCGCATGGGTTGTGGAGGGAAAGATATACCAGGGCAGCCTGTTGTAAAAATGCACCTTGTTCCAGCTAACTGTGGGGTACATTATAGCAAGCATATTCATAACCCAAACGGGCAGTTCCATTTCATTTGGATGTTTGACCCGCGCAAGGAAGTCCGTGAACCGTTTTGACATTTCCGCAATATTCATTCTTTGGATAATTATCCGCCCGGTTTATAAATAATGTTTCATATGGTATAACGGCTAAATATCTGTGCCGATGCCTGCAAGGGATTTTTTGACAGCCGGCGCTAATAAACATCATTTTTTTGATAGGTTTACGCCCATATGATGAATGTTTTGGATAACCCCGTATGGAACGCCTTAATTTCCGGCAATAGCCATCTTGCCCATGGTTCTGAGCGCGTAAGGTATTTTGATCCGGAAGTTTCGCCGTTTGCCGGGCTCCTGGAAAGTACCTCTCAGCATTTACTTGAGCTAAATGAAGCTGCCGCACCTGGCCGGCGGTTTTTTTTGTGGGCCGATGCGCTGCTTCCGATGCCAAAAGTGTGGGAGGTAATCGATTGTATCAAGGGCCACCAGATGGTTTATAACAACAGGAAGGTAGAAGGCTATGATCATTCCGCTATTACCAAACTGGCAGATAAAAATGTTCCGGAAATGGTGGCGCTTGCAAAATTAACAAAGCCCGGTCCCTTTGGAACCCGCACGCTTGCATTTGGTAATTACGAGGGCATATTTGCTGACGACAAACTGGTGGCCATGACAGGTCAACGTTTTCATTGTTTCGATTATATAGAGATCAGTGCCGTATGCACCCACCCGGCGCATACGGGGAAAGGGTATGCCAGGAAATTATTGCTTTCACAACTAACCCAAATAATGCAATCATCCTGTACACCTTACCTGCATGTGCGCGAAGACAATGAACGTGCCGTGCGAATTTACCAGGACCTTGGTTTTGACATCCGGAAAACGGTATATTTCTATATTATTAAGAAGCCGTTGTAAACTGCCGGCGTTGGGCAAGAGATCATTAACGGTCCCTAAAAAACAATCCTCCTTTGGTAAGCCATGAAAACCCAAATGCTTCAATCGCTATTACTTCCATCCAGAATGTAAGGTGTTTCTGGTTATAATAGTCCTCGTCAATGAGTTTAAAGCGTCCTGCCAGTATTACCAGCATCGCTAATACCATTAATATGCCGCAGAAGATATAAATGCTGTTACGTATTTTCTTCATTCGGCCCATACGGGACGGTGCTTTGTCTGAACGCGTAAAAAGAAATAGCGACATGGCAGCGAGGCATCCCAGAAATATAGCGGCGGATAGATAATGAAAACTTACCCTTGCCGGGTTGTCGCGCAAAATACTTACAGCGTAAGGAAAATTTTCATCATTACAAATTGCGGAAAGGTTATCTGTAGGGAACAATACCACGCATAATGCAAATATGCCGGCGATAAATGACAGGTAAAAATCGATGGGATCCTTGCCTTTGTATACAATTAGAAAAATTGCCATCAGGCTCACAATGATGACGAAAATACTGCTGACGCGTGTAAAATAGTAATGGCTCAATGAAGCAAGCGAATTGAGGAAGCCGGAATCCACATAGAGAAACACAAACAGTAATACAGGTAACAGCATGCCGGAAATTCCCACCAGTTTACGCAGCGTATCCTGCTTTTGCAACCAGATGGTATTGTCGTTTGTGTAATCCAGGTGTAGCGCCCGGGTGATTTTGGTTTCCTGTGGCTTCATTGGCAGGCAGTAGGTGTGGCATTAAAGATTATCGTTTTTTTTGAGATTTGCAATCTTTTCTGTTTCAGAATCGAGACGGCTCACTACATTCGCAGCCTTGAAATTGTAAGCCAGTACCCTATGAGTTCATTCGCTCCGTTAATTGCCACAGAATTAAACCTTCGAATCACACAGGTCCAGGCCGTACTGGATCTTTTTCAGGAAGGTGCTACCATTCCTTTTATCGCCCGTTACCGTAAAGACAAAACAGGGGGACTTGATGAAGTACAGATACAACACATCCAGGAGCAGTCAAAATATTTAAAAGAATTCACTGAGCGCAGGGCGGCTATTGTAAAGAGCATTTCCGAACAGGGAAAGATGACTGACACGCTGAAGGCTGCCCTGGATAATGCAGGTAGCCTGGCGGCATTGGAAGATATTTACCTTCCCTACAAACCTAAACGGAGAACAAAAGCACAGATCGCAAGGGAAAATGGACTGCAGCCACTTGCGGAGTTGATGCTGGCCCAGCAACCGGCAGATATCATGGCGGAGGCAGGCAGGTATGTTGCTGAGCATATCGCTACACCGGATGACGCATTACAGGGTGCGCGTGATATTGTTGCAGAAACCATCAATGAAGATGCGCTACTGCGTGCGCAGTTGAGAAAACTTTTCCAGGACAAAGCCAGTGTGCAAAGCACTGTTATCAGCGGCAGGGAAACTGAGGGCATTAAGTACAAAGATTATTTTTCGTTCGCTGAGCCGGTACATAAAATTCCATCACACCGTGTGCTGGCTATACTGCGCGGTTTTCTGGAAGGAAACTTACGGTTATCCATTGCACCCATTGAGGAAGATGCCATAGCTATAGTGGAAGAATTGTATGTGAAAGGCATGAATGACTGGAGCGACCAGTTGCGGAAAGCGGCCAGGCATGCTTACCGGGTACTGCTGCAGCCAAGTCTTGAGTCAGAGTTCCGTTCGGCGCTGAAACAGAAAGCTGATGAAGATGCAATACAGGTATTTGAAGAAAACCTTCGGCAGTTGCTGCTAAGTGCGCCGCTGGGAAGTAAAAAAATACTGGCCATCGATCCCGGGTACCGTACCGGTTGTAAAGTGGTCTGCCTGGATGAAAAGGGTGAATTGCAATACAGCACGGTAATCTATGTGCATGAGCCAAACCGTTTAGCGGAAAGCGGGCAGAAGGTCAGGGAACTCGTTCAAAAATTTGGCATCCAGGTATTTGCTATCGGCGATGGTACTGCCGGCAGGGAAACAGAACAGTTCATAAAAAAAATGGAACTGGGCCTGCCTGTCTTCATGGTGAATGAAGACGGTGCATCTGTCTATTCTGCTTCCGAAATTGCTCGGGAAGAATTCCCTGACCAGGATGTTACTGTGCGGGGTTCTGTGAGCATCGGCCGTCGCTTGATGGACCCCCTGGCCGAACTCGTTAAAATAGATCCGAAAAGCATTGGTGTGGGTCAGTACCAGCATGATGTGAACCAGTTTCGGCTAAAAGAAAGACTTGACCATACGGTTGTAAGTTGTGTAAACAATGTAGGGGTAAACCTGAATACCGCCAGTAAGCAGTTGTTGAGTTACGTTAGTGGTATTGGAAATTCTACCGCAGACAATATCGTAAAATACAGAAGTGAAATCGGAAAGTTTACTGATCGGCGGCAGTTGCTGAAAGTTGCCCGTCTGGGCGAGAAAGCTTTTGAGCAAAGCGCCGGTTTTCTACGAATCAAGGAAGGAACCAACCCCCTTGATGCGAGTGCGGTTCACCCTGAAGCCTACCCGCTGGTAGAGCGGATGGCAGGTGATTTGAGCGTGGGGCTCGACGTATTAATTGGGAATGAATCCATGATCAGTAAGATCAGGGCCGCATCTTATGTTTCGGAACAATTTGGTGAACTTACCATCCGGGACATTTTGCATGAACTAAAGAAACCGGGTCTCGATCCCAGAAGCGAAATTGAAATTTTTGAGTTTGCGAATATATACAAGATGGAAGATGTTACTGTGGGTATGGTAATACCGGGTGTTGTCACCAACCTTACCCGCTTTGGCGCGTTTGTAGATGTTGGCGTAAAGCAGGATGGCCTCGTTCATGTGAGCGAAATTGCTAACCGATATATCAGTGATCCGTCTGAGGCGCTGAAACTGGGGCAGAAAGTAAATGTAAAGGTGATGGAAGTGGATATAGTGCGTAAACGGATCGCATTGTCCATCAAACAGGCAGAAACACGGATCGCCGCCCGGCCGGTGCCGGTGAAAGCCAAAGAGCAAACAGTAGATGATGCATTGGAAATACTCAGGAAAAAATTTGCAAGATAATCTTATGGTCACTGCTGTTTTTTTTCAGCCGAATGCTGTCGCAGGCAGGAATAGGTGTATAGTGTCAATGCCGTTTGCCGGTGGTGGCCTTTAAATGAATGATTTATGTAACAATTGGCAACAAGTGTGTAACGATTGCGCCTAATTAATTCAGGATCTTGCAGGATACTATCGGCACTAAAAAAGAGTATAGTAGAAATACATGGGCGATTCTAAAGTTATCGAGACATCAGAGGGCAGGCAGAATGAAGAGCAAGCAGAGGAGGCTACGGGCATGATTACTGTAGAATTGGTTGAATATGTACCGGATGCCATTGTCCGTAAAACGATCATTAAAAAATCATCAGGATATGTAACCGTGAGTTCATTTGATACTGACGAAATACTGACTGAAAGAATATCCCCTTTTCCAACCTTTATCCAGTTAATTGAAGGGAATGCCGAGATCATTATTGCTCATAAGAGTAACAGGTTGCTTTGCGGGCAAAGTATCATTATCCCGGCCCACCAGACCCATGTAGTAAAAGCAGATGGCAGGATGAAATTGTTGCAGACAGTGATCAAGGGTCCCAAAGATTAACTGTTGTTTTTTCTGGTTACCAGTCAGGGTGTTTACTATTTAGTATTTTACCTGCCACAAAGTATCATAAAAAAAATAAATTGTAAACTTCGTACCCAAATGATAATTTACCCTTTCAATTGAGAGGGTTTTTTTATGTTCGTCATTCCCTCCATTGGGGGTGATCATTTTGTAATGCAGTGGTGGTGCGGGTTTTTATCAACAATATTTTAAAGTTTCCGCCAGGTATATCGTTTTGCATAGCACCTTTAAGGGGATTGAGAAAGTAGACGTTTTGAAGCTTACTATTTCGTTGGACCGGATCAAAATAGAAAACAATGAAAGGAATTAGTTCACTGCTGGTATCCGTATTCGTCACCTCGGTTATGATGGCCCAGGATACAGCGCCTAAGCCCGTTTTGGCATTCAGCGGGTATGCAGAAATATACTATGTATACGACAGGAACAGGCCTGTCAACAATACCAGGCCACCGTTCGTATATAGTTTTAACAGGGCCAATGAAACAGCGCTAAACCTGGGTCTGATGAAAGCGGCTTATACAACGCCAAACCTGCGCGCGAACCTGGCATTGGCAACAGGTAGTTATATGAACGCCAACCTCGCCGCAGAAGCGGGGGTAATAAGGAATTTATTTGAGGCAAATGTGGGCGTGAAAATATCGGGCAAAACCAATCTATGGCTTGATGCAGGCATCTTTACATCACATATAGGGTTTGAAAGCGCCATAGGCAAAGACTGCTGGAACCTTACTCGAAGTATGCTCGCTGACAATAGTCCCTATTATGAATCCGGTGTTAAGCTAACCTATACAACTGCTGATGAGAGATGGTTGCTTAGTGCCATGGTGCTGAATGGCTGGCAGAGAATTCAACGGGCTGATGGCAATTCTACGCCTGCTTTCGGAACCCAGGTTATGTATAAACCCAGCTCCGGTGTTACCCTGAATTCCAGCAGTTTCATAGGTAACGATAAACCGGACAGCGTACGGCGAATGCGGTACTTTCATAATTTTTATGGATTATTTCAATTGAGCAGTAAGGTGGGGGCTACCCTGGGATTTGATGCTGGTATGGAACAAAAAATGAAAGGAAGCAGTAGCATGAATTTTTGGTACAGTCCGGTACTCATCATGAAATTCCAAACTTCCGTGAAAACAGCGTTGGCTGTGCGTGCAGAATATTA
>JANPIE010000031.1:0-6125 GCA_031424835.1 Chitinophagaceae bacterium | reverse complement strand
TATAATTCTAAAAACAAACTCATGTCCATTACCAATAACCGCCTGACTGTTGAAGAGTATCATCGCAACTTCAGTGATATCCACCCTCCTTTTGAAACAGAATCTGCCGCGTTGGTGGAGGCGAACCGGTGTTTGTTCTGTTACGATGCGCCCTGTACCAAGAGTTGCCCAACAGGTATTGATGTTCCCAAATTCATTAAGCAAATCACTACGGAGAATATTAAGGGATCTGCGCATACCATTTTATCATCCAATATCATGGGCGGGGGTTGCAGCAAGGTTTGCCCGGTTGAAAAATTATGCGAAGGCGCCTGCGTATTCAACCTGATGGAGGAAGCCCCTATCCCCATTGCCAAACTGCAGCGCTACTCTACTGATATAGCCATCAGCAACAAATGGCAGCTATTTGAAAGGAAACCATCCGCTGGAAAAAAAGTGGCTGTTGTGGGCGCGGGCCCGGCGGGGCTTAGCTGCGCACATGCATTGTCGCGCGAAGGTGTTGATGTTACCATCTATGAAAAAGAAAGCAAAGGCGGCGGGTTGATGACCTATGGTATCGCTGCCTATAAAGTGACACCTGAATTCTGCGAGGAAGAAGTGAACTATATTTTAGCCATCGGTGGTATTGAGGTAAAATACAACCATGAGCTGGGCAATAATATTTCGCTCGCCGACCTTCAAAAAAATTATGACGCGGTCTTTCTTGGTTTCGGCGTGGGCATTGCACGGAGGCTGGACATCCCCGGGGAAGAACTGGGTGGCGTAGTGGATGCGATCAGTTTTATTTACGATATCCGTACCAAAGGATATCCTGCCATACCTGTGGGTGATAAAGTAGCGGTGATCGGAATGGGTATGACGGCTATTGACGCAGCTACGCAGGCAAAAAGATTGGGCGCCAAAGAAGTGACACTGGTTTACCGTCGCACACAGGAGGAAATGCCTTGTACGGAAGCGGAACTCAACATCGCCAAACTAGATGGCTGCGAGATCATCTGGCTGGCTTCGCCGAAGGAAGTAGTGGGTGTTGATGGAAAAGTTAATGAACTCGTATGCAACATCATGCAACTCGGCGATCCGGATGCCAGTGGCAGGCGTGCACCGGTTGATACGGGGCAATCTGTGACATTACCGGTTGATATGGTAATTAAAGCTGCGGGGCAGATACCATTTGAAGGATTGGTTGCGCAGCATCAAATTGCGAATAATAAGGGAAAAGTTGTTATAGATAGCCATACCGCTACAAATATACCTGGTGTTTTTGCAGGTGGCGATTGCGTGAATGGGGGAAAAGAAGTAGTAGATGCGGTACAGGCGGGAAAGGATGGAGCAGCTTCAATTATGGAATTTCTTTTTCACGCAAAGACGTAATTATTATTGTAAATGTTAAGTGTTAAATGTTAAATGGGGTTGGAAATTATTTTAAATGAAAAGGTGTAAATGATTAATGGCATCGGAAAATAAGATATTGGAAATGAGTTTTGAGTTTTCATTGCAAATCATTGGTTTGTATAGAAAGCTGATTGAAAACAAAGAATTCATATTGTCAAAACAACTTTTAAGAAGCGGCACTAGTATAGGGGCTAATGTTGAGGAAGCTAATGCTGCGCAATCAAAAAAGGAATTCATCACGAAAATGTCTATCGCCTCAAAGGAGGCAAGAGAAACACGATATTGGCTAAAACTGCTAGATAAAAGTAACATGGTGGCGCTGGATTATTCCACTACCCTTGCATCAGTCGAACACCAAATAAATATTTTGACGAAAATTGTAAAAACCAGGCAGGAATCAATCCAAAAAAATTAAGTAATTCCATAACAGTCATTTACAATTTAACACCCAACATTCAACATAAAAATAATGGCAGACATATCATCAGATTTTCTCGGCATCAAATCTCCCAACCCGTTTTGGCTGGCGAGTGCCCCTCCTACCGACAAAAAGATCAATGTGCTGCGCGCGTTTGAGGCGGGCTGGGGCGGAGTGGTATGGAAAACATTGGGAAGCCAGGTGAAGAATGTTTCTTCAAGATATTCCGCTGTGGATTTCAATGGTACACGGGTAATGGGATTTAATAATATTGAACTGATCAGTGACCGGCCGCTCCATATCAATCTGGAAGAGATCAAAGAATGCCTGCGCCTTTTCCCCGACCGTGCAATGGTAGTTTCTTTAATGGCGGATAATGACAAAGAAAGCTGGCATGAACTGATCAAAAAAGTAGAAGATACGGGTGCGCATGGCTTGGAACTCAATTTTGGTTGCCCGCATGGCATGATCGAAAGAGGTATGGGAGCCGCTGTGGGTCAGGATCCCGAGATCGCAAGAATGGTAGTTGAATGGGTAATGGAAAAAGCAACCATTCCGGTGATCACCAAACTCACCCCGAATGTACACTCGCCTGTTCCAGCGGGAAAAGCGGTGGTAGAGGCGGGTACAAATGCGTTATCGCTGATCAATACCATACAATCCGTTACTGGTATCAACCTGGATACGCTTGTGCCCAACCCAAATGTGGGAGGGAAATCCGTGTTTGGGGGTTATTGCGGACCAGCGGTAAAACCCATCGCATTGAAAATGCTCACTAACATCAGCCAGAATGCCGTTACCCGTAAAGTTCCCATATCAGGTATCGGTGGTATCAGCACCTGGAAAGACGCCGTGGAGTTCATGTTATTAGGTGCCTCCAATGTGCAGGTTTGTACTGCAGTGATGAAGCATGGTTTCCGCATCATAGAAGACATGTGCGAAGGACTGAATAACTGGATGGATGAAAAAGGCTTTCAGAAACTGGATGATTTTATCGGAAGATCAGTAGATAACATCACGCATTGGGAAGACCTCGATATCAACTATCACCACATCGCAAAGATCAACCAGGATAAATGTATCCATTGCGGGCTCTGCTATATCGTATGCGAGGATACCTCTCACCAATCCATCAATATCGCCAAAGGCATGCCTTACAATACCTATACGGTTAAGGATGAAGAATGTGTGGGTTGTAATCTTTGCCAGCTTGTATGCCCTGTTACAGACTGCATTACGATGGAAGAACACCGTGTGGCGCCTGAATATGTGAATTGGAAAGATTACCAACGTCTTGGTCTGCCCCTCAACGACCACTAACTCTGCGGTTAACTCTGCCCCTCCTGTTCTCTGCGGTTGATTTGAGCCGTGCATTTGAGGCAGCCCTAATTCCGGAGTGTTTTTTCACCGCAGAGAACATGAGATGCAGAGCTAACCGCAGAGGAAATCTTCTTACATTTAATTTATGAAAATTCAGTTTTGGTCTGTTGGCAAGGCGCATGAAGTGTATGCAAAAACGGGTATTGAAGAATTCACCAAAAGGATCAATAATTATTTTCCGGCCGACTGGCATATCATATCTCCCCCAAAGAATGCTGCCAGTCTTTCAGAGACAGAATTGAAAAAAGCGGAGGCGGCGATCATACTTCCCCTATTACAAAAAGATGATTTCCTGGTGCTGCTGGATGAGCGGGGCAAGATGATCAACTCACCAGAGTTAGCACAGTGGATACAACAACGCGCGAATGAAAGTTGCAAACGGCTCATTTTTCTTATCGGTGGTGCGTTTGGCGTGGATGAAAGCGTCATGAAAAAGGCCAACGGCAACTGGTCGCTTTCGAAACTGGTTTTCCCACATATGCTGGTGCGGCTTATGCTGGCGGAGCAGGTATACCGCGCATGCACTATTTTACGCAACGAAAAATACCACCACAATTGAGAAATTGTTAAATTGCCTTATGTTATCGATCACCATCATCATCTTACTGCTTACCTGTGTGATATCATTCACCGCTTTTTCGAACGAGAAACTTACGCAGGACCTTATCTTCTACCCCACTGCCATTACCAACCGGAACCAATGGTACCGTTTTATCACCTGTGGATTTATTCATGCAGATTTTATGCACCTGGCGTTTAACATGTATACGTTTTACCTGTTTGGTGAGATGGTGGAAAATGCGTTTAAAGAAATATTTCCGGAGAGCGGAAAGATATTGTACGCCATCGCCTATATAGCGGCCCTGGTGGTTTGCCTGTTACCTACTTATTTGCAGCATAAGAATAATTATCATTACCGGAGTTTAGGCGCATCTGGCGCTGTGTCGGCAGTAATTTTTATGGGGATATTTCTGAATCCTACTATGGGCATGGGCATCTTTCCCATCCCGTTTCATATACCCGCATTTATTTTTGGGCCCATATACCTGTTGATCTCTGCCTACCTCGCAAAAAAAGGGAGGGGCAATATCAATCATTCCGCGCATATCTGGGGAGCTTTATTCGGAATTGTGTACCTGATTATCACCTGCCAGTTTATGAGCCAGTTCAGGCCACTGGAAAGTTTTATCAGTGCTGTGACGGCTTATTTCAGGTAAGAAATAAGCAGAACCGCCTTTGTATTTTCCGTGATTTTAAAGCGGTCATCAATACGGTGCCCCACTACCCATACGATCTTCTTATTGCTTTCCAGCACCCATAATTTTTCTTTGTCTGTTTTCGATAATTTCTGATCGATCAAAAAACGGCTGAGCTTTTTTTTCTTCTGCATACCTAATGGGTAGAAATAGTCGCCCTGTTTCCATTTTCTAAGCATCAGCGGAAAACTGAGTTCATCGAAGTTGATATGCGCTTCGGTGGAGGGGGTACCGGTTACCGGTTGCCGGTTGGAGGATTGCTGCAGGTAGAGCGTGCCGTTTTCGAAAGCGATCTCTTTATCCGCAGGTTCAATAAGGATATGTTTGGCATGGGTGGTGGCATTTGGGGAAATGATCATCCAGTTACGGTTCCTGATGATGCGGTGCGTAGGTGATGCGATATAACTACCATTCTCCGCATCGAGCAGTTTGATCACTTCATTGGTTTGTGCAGATGTAAAACCGTAGTGCCTGGTCAGTTCCCAACTGATGGTTTGGAGGGGAACCGCTTTTTTCCATTTAAGCACAGGGATATGCCATTCCCCGTTCCTGGCTTCTACCAATTTGGAAAGCTGCGCAGCAACGGCCTGTTGATACAACGCAGCAACACCTGTGAACCGTTCCATATTATGCAACAGGTTATCTTCTACCTGCGGAAAAACGTCCTTAATCTGGGGAAGCAAACTGTTGCGAAAAAAATTGCGGGTATTTTTATCAGAAGCATTGGAAGAGTCTTCCACGAAATCAAGACCATTCGCTTTCGCATAAGTTAGCAGCTCCTGTTTGCGGAAAGGCAGCAATGGCCTTAACAGCCTGGTATCTTCCTGCATGGCGCGGATACCGGTAAGCCCCTGGATACCCGTGCCGCGGAAAAAATGCATCAGCATGGTCTCAATATTATCGTCTGCATGATGCGCAGTGATGATCCAGTTACCTGCCGGGAGCTGGGGCCAGTCGCTGATCAGTTCCCCGAACCATTTATACCGAAGCGCACGTGCCGCTTCCTGGATGGATAATTTATTTTCCGTGGCGTAGCCGGTGGTATCCACCCCTTTCAAATATGCTGGCCTACCATATTTGCCGGCTAAAGTTTGTACAAAAATTTCATCCCTGTCGCTTTCTTCCCTTCTCAACTGAAAATTCATGTGAGCGATCTCAAAATCGAAGCCCGCTTTTTGAACCAGGTCAACCAGCACCACGCTATCCACGCCCCCGCTCACTGCCAGTAACAGCCTGCAGTTGTTTGGAGTCAGTCGTGAAAACTGATTCTCCCACTGTGTTTTAAATTTCTGCGACAGCTCCATGAATAACCGATCTTTTTTTTGTGCCCGTTTTTGCTTTGCTCGCTCTATGGTTAAAATGCGTTTTGACCGCTAAGCCACCAGGTGCAGGGCGCAACGCAATGGGTTAGGCTTTTTTAACTTCTTTGGCCCAGGCATCTTTGAGGGTAACGGTGCGATTGAATACCAGCTTGCCCGGGGTACCGTCTTTGTCCAAAATAAAATATCCCTTCCTGATGAACTGGAATTTTTCATCGGGCTTGTCATTCAGTAATGCAGGCTCCGCATAGGCGTGAGTTATCACGTGCAAAGAATCCGGGTTGATATGGTCCTTAAAATCACCTTCCGCATTGGCCACATCTTCCACTTTGAAGAGGCGGTCATACAACCGTACTTCAG
>JANPIE010000030.1:0-7944 GCA_031424835.1 Chitinophagaceae bacterium | reverse complement strand
TTTGCCTTTTGACTTTTCACTTTTCACTTTTGACCTTCGCACCCCTAAATAATCCCCATCTGTTTCATCAAATAAGTAGCGTTCCTGGTCTGCGCCACGCCATCTCGTTTTTTGAAATCAAAATGAAGGCCATTGGTAGTGAGATCGCTTTCGAAGCAGAAGTTTTTCATGCGGCCGGGGTATTCATCTGCCAGCAAACCCAGATCCGTATCGTGCGTGGCCAGCAGCACGAGGCAACGATAGCCCAGCAGTTTCTTAATGAGTAGTGCCGTGCCATCGTGTTTGTCTTTTGAATTGGTGCCGCGCATCACTTCATCCAGAAGTACCAGCGCCGGTACCGGCTCATCTAACGATTGAATGATAGCCTGCAGGCTTTTCAGCTCGGCATAAAAATAGGATGTACTCTCCTGTAGTGAATCTATGTGATGGAAAGACGTGAGCAATCTCAGCGGCCTGAATAAAAATTTCGACGCAAACACCGGTGCACCCAATTGTGCGAGTAGGATATTTAAACCCAAAGTTCGCAGGTAGGTGCTTTTACCCGACATGTTGGATCCTGTAATCAGGTGAAGGCATTCCGGCTCCCCTATGGAAATATCATTGACCACGGCTTTGCCTTTTACCATCAACGGATGCCCAATACCTGACGCATTAATGAGCACGCCCTCTTTAACAGGTACAGGGAAAATAAATTCGGTATGATTGAAATGAAAAGTAGCAACAGAATTCATCGCTTCAATCTCGCCCAGCACAGTAAACCATTCCTCTAACTGCCATTGATATCGTCGGCTCCAGCGCAGGTAAGCCTGTGCACAGATCAAGTCTAAAAGAAAAAGTCCGTTGATAAAAAGTGAGAGGATACTTAAGCGCAGATCGAAAAGCCCCGTAAGGCCGGAGAGTTCCTTAAAGGCACCTGCTGCCTGTTTGATAGCCTGTTGCTTTTTCTGTAAAAGCGGGTCCGTAAAATGCTCGCGCCCGATCAACTGGAAACAACGGGCATACTGGTCGTATAAATAACTTCGTTTGGAAATATGGTAATAAAGCAGGTTGATTTTTTTTAAAAGACTTCCAATGATGGCAAGTCCCGCAATCATGTACAAAAGTACCCAGGTATAGTCGTTACGCCACAATGACCACCCAAGTAAAACTGTGGCACCGGCAGGCCAGCAGATGGACATCGTTCTCCAAAACCCGTTAAGCAGTTTTCCAACATTACTGACGGGTACGCCTGCTTTTAACTGCGAAAGATTTTCTTCATTCAACAATAATCCCTGGGCAAGCAATTGCTGGCGGAATTCAATTTTGCCGGAAAGCTCTTCTACACAAGACTGTTGTTGTAAAATATCCTCTACTGAATAATATGGTGAAGCAAACTGCTGTGCCAGGTGCTGCCTCCCTGAAATGGTGCCCGTGCGGTTAATAGTATGAAAGAGTGAACGCGGACCGAACAGGTCAAGATCAGCGGGGTACCCTGATGCGGGTTTAACCCGGGCGCCATCTTCGAGAAAAGAAAGGCCACCGTTAGCCATTTCTACTTCATTTATATTGATACGGAGTAACTGCTGTGCAAGTTTTCGTTGCTTCATTACTGACAGTGCCCAGAAAACCAGGATGATAAAAATGAACAGCGCAATCCAGCCAGCCACAAAATAGGCAGACCGGAACCCAGTACGAAAAGCTTCTATAAAAAACCACAGGGCACCCCCAAATGTCAACAGCCTTACTCCACCCAAAACCGCAAGCTGTTTGGCATAGCGCTGATCCAATAAACGGAACTGGTGCACCCGAGTTGAATATACTATTGCCGGATCCTGCATAACATGGTTTACACTAAGGACGTGCCATCGTCAATAGCAACGAAATAGGTTTTTAGTTCCCTGCTAAACTGCTGCAGGTATTGTTTTTCAATTCTGCTGATCAATTGGCCGGAATATCCTTTCCGCACAATATTGATCGTGCAGCCACCGAAACCTCCTCCCATCATCCGCGCGCCAAACACGGCATCGTCATCTCTGGCCATATTCACAAGGGCATCTGCTTCCGGGCAACTCACTTCGTACAATTCTGATAAACCCGTGTGCGTTGCAAACATTTTTTCTCCGAATGCAAGTAAGTCCCCGGCTGTCAGGTCAGCGCACCCATCCACCACGCGCTGAATCTCTTCCACTACATAACGGCTTCTGCGATAAACTGTGCTGTCGCACTGTGAAAGACACTCATTCACCATACCGGGCGTAGCATCCCTGAGGCTGTCTACATCCGGGTAACTTTTTTTTATGATACGCACTGCTTCTTCGCATTCCTGCCGGCGCAGATTATATTCTGTAGATGCAAGCGAATGTTTGACACCGGTATCCAGTAACAGGATATCAATTTCACTGGTATCGAAGGGGATGTAGTCAAATGCCAGGGAGCGGCAATCGAGCCGGATCAGTTTTTCCTTTTTCCCGAGCATGCTCGCAAACTGGTCCATGATGCCGCATTGCAAACCAACAAATTCATTCTCTGCCCGCTGCGCGTACAGAACCATCTCTCTCCTGTCGAGGCCTAACGCAAATAAACGATCCAGTGCAAAAGCGGCCACACACTCTACTGCAGCCGATGACGACAATCCGGCACCCAGGGGCACATCGCCCGCTATCACAGCATCAAATCCACCTATCACCAGTCCGGCTTTCTGAAACTGATCCACCACCCCGATTATATAATTTGGCCAATGTTTTTCAGAGTATTGAAGGGAATTGACCTCAGCACTGAAGGTATCCTCCAGGTCTGCGGCAAACAGGTGTATGCTGTTGTCATCTCTTTTCCGGATCGCCATGTAAATGGCTTTGTCAATGGCGGCCGGCAATACAAAGCCCATATTATAATCTGTGTGCTCACCTATCAGGTTGATACGGCCCGGCGACCGCGCCAGCAGGTCGGGCGCGCCAAAACGTTCGTTACATATTTTTTCAACCATTGAAAGAATTGCCGCCAATGCTGCCATAACTCATTTATTTGAATGCCGGGTATTTTTACTGCGCGCCTTAAAACTCCATGTAACCGTAAATTCAGAAACGATTTCGCCAGCTTCGTTGGTACCGGTGGAATGACATTGGATAACCCGGGGTTGGCCTGTTGCAATGGTTTCTTCAACCAGCCTGGCAATGGCTTCGCCATCATGACAGGTAAAAAAAACTTTGCCCACCACTTTCTTAAAAAACTGCGCTTCAATGCCCACTACCAGCATGCTTACTGCTGGGTTGCGTTTGTATATTTGGCCGGAAGCAAGCAGGCCCGTACTCATTTCCGCTGCCATAGACTGGATGGCAAAATACATGGACCTGAAAGGATTTGTGTTGAACCATTTGTACCGAACTGAAATAACAGCGCTGCTCCCAGATAACTGTTCAATACGTAATCCCGCAAAAAAAGCCGCCGGTAACCGTGTAAACAGGAACAGCCTGAAGCTAAGCGGGTTGGCCAGCCGCTTTTGAAAAACTGAAAATGCAGGGTTCATGGTAATGCAGTCGTTTACCCCTAAATGTAACAAGTACTGATTGCCGGAAAAAATTTAATCACAGCAGTAGGGAAGCCAGTGCATAATCTGCAAAAAGAATCAGAATACAGCTTACGACTACAGCGCTGGTGCTGGCCCTGCCTATCTCAAGTGAGCCACCCTGTACATTATAGCCATAGTAAGCAGGGATGCTGCTGAGTATAAAGGCAAAGGTATAAGACTTGTAAAGTGCAAAATTGATGTTGTAGATATTTAGGTTCTGCCGCAGGCCAATATCAAACATATCGGTAGCAAGTATCCCTGACATGGAACCCGCCATGCGTCCGCCCCAGATACCCAGCACCGCGGAGAGTACGATCAGGCAGGGTATCATGAGCAATGCGGCCAGTATTTTGGGCAGCACCAGGTAACTTTTTGTATTGATCCCCATGATCTCGAGCGCATCAATCTGCTCGCTGATGCGCATATTACCGAGTTCGCTTGCGATCTTACTGCCTACCACACCCGCCAGTACAATACTTACTACGGTAGGGGATAATTCCAATATCATACTATCCCTCACGATCTGTGCAATGGTGGAAGGTTGAACCAGTGGGCTTACCAACTGGTAAGCGGTTTGTACCGTAGTTACCGCACCCAGGAATAATGAAATGATCACCACGATCGGTAACGCGCCAATTCCTATTTCCACGCATTGGTGCATGAATTCTTTCCAGTACATGCGCCAGTTTTCGGGCCTGGTAAACATGCCCTTTAACATCAGCAGGTAAGAACCGAAATGGGTGAAAAAAGACATAGGGGGTTAATTAGTAATTAATAATTCGCAATTATTTTTCACTTCCGCGAATAGTTGGTTCTTATTTTTTCTTTTTCTTTAACCGTTTCCACCAGGCGCTGCGCTGTATCGCCTCGTCGGTGTTCATACGGCATTTCAATTGCGCATCCACAACCGCCACCAAAGCCATATTGATAATGCTCCGGACGGTACTGCCCAACTGCAATACATGCACCGGCTTTTTCAATCCTAACAAAATCGGGCCAATGGCATCAGCACCCCCCACTTCCTTGAGCAGGTTGTAGGTTACGTTACCGGAAGTCAGGTTGGGAAACATCAAAACATTCACATCCTCGTTTACCAGTTCACTAAAAGGATAGTTATCACGTAATATCTCTTTGTTAAACGCAAGGCTACCCTGCATTTCACCATCTACGATGAGAGAGGGGTTGCGTTGCTTTAATATTTTGGTGGCTTCCGCCACCAATCTCGCCTCCGGAGAATCGCTGCTGCCAAAATTACTATAGCTCAGCATTGCTATTCTCGGGGTGAGGTTAAAATTGCGCACTTCTTTTGCCACCATCATCGTAATATCTGCGAGTTCTTCGGCAGTGGGATTAAAATTGACGGTGGTATCCGCAAGAAACAAAGGTCCTTTTTTAGTAAGCAACAGGTACATACCCGCTATCTTCTTAACACCTTCTTCTGTTCCAATGATCTGCAAAGCGGGGCGGATGGCCTCTGCATAATTTTTAGTAAGCCCTGAGAGCATCGCATCTGCATCACCGGTTTCAACCATCATACAACCAAAATGGTTGCGGTCCTTCATAATTTTCAGGCTCTCGTATTTATTGATGCCGCGACGGTGCCGTTTTTTAAAAAACAACTCGCTATAGAATTCCCGCTTGGATTCCATCTCATCGCTTCGTGGGTCAATAATGGGTATATCAGAAATATCTATGTTGTTCTGCTCCGCTATCCGGTTGATCCTGTCCGGATCACCCAGCAATATGGGATAAGCAATGCCATCATCATAAATAATACTGGCTGCTTTGAGTATTTTCTGGTTATCTGCTTCTGCAAACACCAATCGTTTGGGATCCCTTCGGGCCTTGTTACCTATTACGCGAATCAACTGGTTATCGAGGCCCAGGCGCTTGTTAAGTTCGAGGGTATAGGCCTCCCAGTTATCGATTGTTTTCTGCGCAACGCCACTTTCTACCGCCGCCTTTGCCACGGCTGGGGCTACAGTGGACAACAACCGGGGATCAAGCGGTTTGGGTATGATGTACTCCGGACCAAAAGACATATTGTTCTGGTTATAGGCCAGGTTCACAATATCCGGCACGGGCGAACGCGCCAGTTCGGCCAATGCACGAACCGCTGCCAGTTTCATCGCTTCATTTATCTGTGTAGCACGTACATCCAGCGCGCCGCGAAAAATATAAGGGAACCCCAATACATTATTTACCTGGTTGGGATAGTCTGTTCTTCCTGTGGCCATGATGATGTCTTTGCGCACATCGGTAGCGTCTTCATAACTGATTTCAGGATCAGGATT
The DNA here is from genome assembly GCA_031424835.1 of Chitinophagaceae bacterium. GTDB lineage: Bacteria > Bacteroidota > Bacteroidia > Chitinophagales > Chitinophagaceae > Sediminibacterium. The sequence goes on along the minus strand of JANPIE010000030.1, from coordinate 2,106 downwards.
GGCCATGGCAAAAACGATCGGGTTCTTGGCCATCGATTTTACCATCTCCTTCGTTACCACGTTTCCTACGCTAAGGCCTAAGAACACGTCCGCATCTTTCATCGCTTTTTCCAGCGTAATATCTGACTTGCTGACCGCAAATTTCGCGCGCTCTTCCCCCAGGTCGTTCCTGCCTTTGTGTATCACGCCATCCTTATCAAAGAGAATAAAATGTTCGTACCGCGCGCCAAGGGCCACATACAATTTTATGCAGGCCATTGCCGCAGCCCCGGCCCCATTCACCACGAAATTTACTTTTTCAATTTTTTTCTTTTGCAGTTCCAGCGCATTTAACAGGGCCGCGCTGCTGATAATGGCCGTTCCATGCTGGTCGTCATGCATTACCGGAATCTGCATCTGCTTCTTCAATTCCTGCTCTATGTAAAAACACTCAGGCGCTTTGATATCTTCCAGGTTGATTCCGCCAAATGTGGGTTCAAGGGCCTTAACAATCTGCACAAATTTTTCAGGGTCCTTTTCATTGATCTCAATGTCAAACACATCTATGTCTGCAAAAATTTTAAACAGTACACCCTTGCCCTCCATCACCGGTTTGCTGGCTTCGGGGCCTATATCACCCAGTCCCAGCACCGCAGTACCATTGCTGATCACGGCTACCAGGTTACCTTTAGCGGTGTATTTGTAAACATCATCTACGTTTTTGGCAATCTCCTTGCAGGGCTCTGCTACACCCGGACTATATGCCAGCGAAAGATCGCGTTGGGTTTTGGCCTCTTTGGTGGGAACAACTTCAATTTTACCGGGCCTGCCACTGGAATGGTATTCCAGTGCCTGCTCTTTGCGTAACTCTTTATGTTTGGCCATACTTGGTTTTTAGGGTGCCTGCAACACAACAAAGGTCAACTTCGTTGTGTCACTCACTTCAGCTTCCTGTTCCCTGATCAGCAGATCTCTCCTGAAGGCTGCAAAAATACAATTTATTGAAATGATGGCAGAATTGGTATTTCCATGAACTTTAGTGAGATTTCTATTGCCTGAACCCGATCCGTTCCCTTTCCGCCCAGGTTTTTTCAGATGCTTTCTCGTTCAGTATTTTCTCAATGGCAAGATATATCTGGCTGAGCCTTTCATCGTGATTTAATACCAGTTGCTGGATATCCACTATTTGTTGTGCCAGCTCCGCATATTGGAGAACAAACTGACGCAATGAAATGAAGGCACGCATGATCGCGATATTCATATCGATCGCCTTTTCAGAATTCAATACGCTGCTTAGCATAGCAATGCCCTGTTCAGTAAAGGCAAACGGGAGATATTTGGCGTGCGCGCCACGGCCATGGATCTTTAAGGACACAATTTGTGTCCTTAAAGAATCAACTTCCTCGTTGGTGAGTTCAAACATAAAATCTGGCGGAAATCGAACGAGATTACGCCGAACTGCCTGCTTTAAACGCTTGGTTTCCACCATATAAAGTGCCGCGAGGTCAAAATCCAACATGACTTTATTTCCCCTGACAGTATATATTTTTTGCTGAATGAATGCCAGCTCCATGGGTCGTTTTTGCGACCTTAAAACTAGCTATTTCATAAAATGGGCATAGCGTACAAATACGTGATTGAAGGTCATTTTACACTTGCGGTACTGCCCAACCACGCCATCATCCCCATACCCGTTTCAATGGCCCGTTCATCAATGTTGAATTTGGGTGTATGTACATTGTGTATGATGCCTTCAGCAACATTGCGCACACCTAACCTGTAAAAACAGCCGGGAATTACCTGCGTGTAATAACCAAAATCCTCGGCCCCCATACGCATTTCTGTTTCAGAAATATTTTCTGTTCCCGCAAATTCATTGGCCAGTTGCCAGGCGGTTTCTGTAAACGCTGGGTCATTGTCAACTGTTGGATAGCCCACATCAATATGCAGGTCTATTTCGGCCCCCATTGACTCCACGAGCCCCACTGCCTGTTTGCGTATGAGTTCATGTGCCTTTTTACGCCAGGTTTCATCCATGGCCCTGAATGTGCCCATCAGTTTCACTTCACTGGGAATCACATTGGTGGTATGGCCACCTTGTATCGAACAGATAGACAATACAGAGGG
>JANPIE010000029.1:0-2181 GCA_031424835.1 Chitinophagaceae bacterium | reverse complement strand
TGATGCCGACACCGCTATATTTCTCGACATGACCGTTATCGCAAGGGATGGCCGCAAATATGCTGTGAACCCGGGGTTTTCAGTGAAGGGAAAGCAGGTTGGCTTTATTACGGATACCGTGCAGTCGCAGAGCCTGGTGCTCAAATTAAACCGCATTGTTGATGGGGAGGCCGGTAAATTCCAGATAGGGGTGAAGGAGAGTGGGGCTATTACGGACCTGATCACTTTAAAGGTCTATGAATTCCCTATGATCAATATTCTCTGGCTCGGGGTAGTGCTGATGGTGGTCGGTTTTGTGATGTCCATTATCCAGCGTGTAAAGTACCCCGGCAAATTTGTTAACAAATCCTAAGGTTACTTTTTGGGTGCAGACAGCATTAATAAGCACAGAAGTGTCTATTTTTAAACGGGTGAAAGTATCAAAACCATATATCGTCCTCATTTTCCTGGCTGCTTCGCTGCTGTCTTTTGACACTGGCAAGGCCCAGCAGCATGGGGTATATGATACATTGAAAGTTTTCGCCTACGTTACGCCCGAAGGCGATACTATTCCTTCCAGTTATCTCCCGCCGGTGCTGGTAAATGGTAAATTGAAAGGAAAATGGAAAAATTACTGGGCCGAGTGGACAAGGCTTCGCAACGCTATTTACGTTACATACCCCTACGCCAAAGCCGCCAGCCGGTTGATGATTGATATCAATTCCAAACTGGTGAATGTTACCGATAAAAAACAGCGCAAGGCCATTATTAAATCACGTGAAAAAGAGATGAAGAAGGAGTTTACAGACAAACTCACCAACCTGTCTGTGTACCAGGGTAAAGTATTGATGAAACTCATCTACCGCGAAACCGGAACCAATTGTTACGAGATCATTGATGAATACAAAGGGTTTGTTACCGCCGCATTCTGGCAAACCGTAGCCGTACTCTTCGGCAGCAATCTGAAACAGAATTACGATGCGCAGGGAAAGGATCTGGATATGGAACGTATTGTAAAAGATGTAGAAAAAATGTATGGTTACCGTAGTTAGCGGTATGTTTCCACCAATTGAATAAATTCCTTTCTTGGGATCATCCTCGCTCCAAGACTCTCGAGGTGTTCGGTATGTACCTGGCAATCTATCAATTTCACATTTTCTGTTTGCAGATGTTGTACATATCGAATGAACGCATATTTACTCGCATTGCTTTCGCTGCTGAACATACTTTCCCCAAAAAATAAATCACCCATACGTAGGCCGTAAAGCCCGCCGACCAGTTCATTTCCACGCCATGCTTCGGCGCAATGGGCATAGCCCATCCGGTGTAACTGGTTTAGGGATGCTTCTAATTCATTAGTGATCCAGGTGCCCTCCTGGCCTTTCCGCCGTAGTTCCTTGCATGAACGGATCACCCTGGCAAATGCCGTATTGATGCTGAAGCGAAAAACATTTTTTCGTATCAGCAACGACATGCTTTTGCTTATTTTCAGTTGGCCGGGGAACAAAACAAAACGTGGATCGGGGCTCCACCAGAGGGGGATATCTCCATCATACCAGGGAAAGATCCCTTGCTGGTAGGCATGTAGCACCCTTTCAGGGCTTACATCGCCACCCATCGCCAACAATCCATCATCCATCGCTTCATCAACAGGGGGAAACCAGATATGGTCGTCTAATGCGTAGAGGGGCATGGGTGAGTTTTCGGGTTTCAGATTTGGCAATGCTGGTTACCGGTTTCCGGTCACCGGTAACCAGAAACCGGTAATCTGCATCAGCCCGTTATTTCCTCAATAGTGGCCCCGATACCGCGGTCTGTAATGGCATCGCACATTGGCTTGAGTGTATCGTATTCGCCTTTTTTAACGGCATACTTGCCCTGGGTATGTATAAGCATGGCGCATTGTTCGGCCTGTTCGGTGTTGTGGTGACAGATCTTTACCAATGTTTCGATCACCCATTCAAAGGTGTTTACCTCATCGTTCCATACGATAAGGCTATAGGATGACGCTAATTCGGTAGCAATGGCTACATCGCTTTCCTCCTGCTCCCCTGGGCGGGGTGATACATTAAACATCGGCCTGGTCATGTAGCAAAGTTAGGTTTTGCGTGAATTCCTGAAAAGATAAATTCTGTCATTGCAAGCTCTCTTTGTGCTCCTTAGTGCTCTCCGTGACTTTGTGGTTTCTTTTGAACCACCAAG
>JANPIE010000028.1:0-84770 GCA_031424835.1 Chitinophagaceae bacterium | reverse complement strand
GGCAAAAAAAATTCTGGCAGGTACTACACCGGATATTGTTTTGCTGGATATGAATCTTCCCGGCAGCAAATCGCTCACATTGCTGAAAGAATACCGGAGCCGGTACCCGCTAACCAAGATGTTCCTATTAACCAGCAGGGTCAACAGGTCTATTGAAAAGCATTTTGTGGCGGCAGGAGCCGATTTCATTTTTGACAAATACCATGATTTTGAGTCGATACCCTTAATCATTCAGCATCTTATTAATGTACGTGAAAAAAATGGGGACTGCAATGGCAAATAAATTTAAACATAAACCAATGCGGACCCGCATGAAAAGCATGTCCCGGATCATTTGCCTGCTCGTTGTCATTCTGGGGGCAGCGGTATTATTCGGGTGGGCGCTGGACATTCCTGCGCTAAAAAGCCTCAATCCTGCCTGGGTGAGTATGAAAGCAAACTCTGCCATCTGCTTTGTCCTTACGGCAATGGCCCTTGTGCTGTTAACCGGCACCCAAAAGCCGCGATACCTGAAATATGCCGCTTTTCTATGTATTGTGGTAACGTTTACTATCGCCGGGCTTACACTTTTGCAATACAGTTTTGGATTTGATTCCAGATTAGACGAATTTTTTTTCCGCGATGATACAGATCCTGTAGCAACCTCTCACCCGGGAAGAATGTCGCCATTATCAGCAATCAATTTTATGCTGGTATCCGGCTCGCTGTTTTTTATTGCCCTTCCTGCTAAAAAATATTTTCCTTTCCAGTTATTAAACCTTGCTTCGGGACTGTTTTCGCTTGTATCACTACTGGGATATTTATTTGGCGCTGATGAGCTGCTTACTATTTCCCGGGGCACCAATATTTCTTTTCAAACAGCTGTGTTTTTCCTCTTATTGAACCTGGCTGCTTTATTCACTTACCCGGAAGAAAGCATTTTGAAGCTGGTAAGCAGTGACACCATCGGCGGAGAGCTGTTCCGGAAAACTTTACCCTTCGTTTTCTTTGCCACTGTTTTGCTGGGCTGGCTGCGGCTCCAGGGAGAACTTGCCGGTTTCTACGATATCCGACTGGGCGTAGCCATTTTCGTATTATCGGTAATGATTGTGTTTACCGTTACGCTATACCACAACGCAAGCGCTCTGTCTAAGTCAGAAGCTACACTGAAACAGTTTGAAATGCACCTTAATTCTACATATGAGTGTCTTCCCAATGGACTGTTGCTGATCGATAATAAATTTGAAGTGATACAATTCAACCGGTTGTTCCAGCACTTCGCGCTCAAATGCTGGGGGGTGAACATTTACGAAGGACAGAATTTTGTGAACCTGTTGCCGCCCCGCAGGAGGGACGTGTTTGCTGTCAACTACCGCAAGATGCTTGCCGGAGAAAAGGTGGCCTACGAAGTGCCGATTGTAACGGCAGAGGGGGAATACCTTTTATTCTCAATAGCGTTTCATGCGGTAACCAATAGGCAGGAGGATATTGTTGGCTGTTTTTTTGCTTGTGAGGATATCACATTGCAACGAAAAAGAGAGGAAGAAGCAGCCGCTGAAAAACTACAACTTGGCGAGCGGGTGGAGCAAAGCCATTACCAGTATGTTCAGGTGAATACAGAGTTGGATTCTTTTACGTATTCGGTTTCACATGACCTGAGGGCGCCCCTTAGAGCAGTTACCAGTTATGCACAGATCCTCGTGGAAGATTATCAAGACAAACTGGATGCAGATGGTAAACAGGTCCTGCAAAAGATCAGGTACAATACGGATAAAATGGGAAAGCTGATAGACGAGCTGCTCGCTTTTTCTAAACTGGGGCGCAAACAGTTAAATATGCAGCCGGTTAACATGGCCAAACTGACGGAGACGGTAATCGCTGACCTCGCAGAACTCATGCCCAATAAAGCCACATTTGTTGTGGGTACCCTGCCTGATGTTAGCGGCGATAGCGGGCTGCTTTACCAGGTAATGTTTAACCTGGTTTCCAATGCCATCAAATATTCCTCGAATAAGTCCAATCCATGGATTGATATCGGATCTGAGGTACAGGATAGTAAGGTTGTGTATTTTGTTAAAGACAATGGAGCCGGTTTCGATATGCGTTTTGCAGACAAACTATTTGGAGTTTTTCAGCGGCTTCACGGCGAAAATGAATTTGAGGGACATGGTATAGGGCTTTCTATCGTACATAAAATCATAACCAAGCATGGCGGCGAAGTGTGGGGTGAAGGGCAGGTAAATGCGGGCGCTTCTTTTTATTTCCGTTTAAATTAAACTATTGCAATATGAATGATTCAACACAGGTTGTCTTAATTGAAGACAATATCAGCGATGCAGACATTACTATCCGTGCACTGCGAAAAAACAAACTGGCAAACAGTATCCTGCATTTAACAGACGGCCGGCAGGCGCTGGACTATTTTTTTTCGCAAGGTGAGTACAGCGAGCAGCCTTTGCTCAATTTTCCAAGGGTCATCTTTCTTGATCTTAAGATGCCCAAACTCAGTGGATTCGAGGTGTTGCAGCAACTTCGTACCAATCCCATCACCCGGTCTATCCCGGTGGTAATTCTGACCTCCTCTAATGAGGATCCTGATATCGAGCGCTGTTATGCGCTGGGCGTGAACAGTTATGTGGTAAAACCCATGGGGTTTGAAGAATTCAACAAAGCGATACAGCAACTGGGCCTATACTGGCTCGTTGTTAACCAGGTAGTCAAAAACAGATAATGAAACCGTACAGAATACTACATTTAGAAGATTCCAGTGATGACTGCATAGTGGTTCAGCGTCTGCTAAAAAAATCGGCCTTGCCGTTTACATACCTGCATGTGAACAATGAGGCCGCCTACATGGAAGCATTGGGAGGCTACTGTCCCGATGTCATTCTCTGCGACCATAGCCTGCCGCAGTTCAACTCCACTATGGCTTTTGACATTTATCAGCAGGCCCAACTGGATATTCCTTTTTTACTGGTAACCGGTACCGTCTCTGAAGAGTTTGCCGTAGATATGATGAAGCGCGGTGTGGATGATTATCTGCTGAAAACCAACCTGCAGCGTTTGCCAGTGGCTATTGAACATGCCCTTGAAGCGCGGCAAAGCCGGGGAATGATCGCACGGATGCATAACGATCTTCAGAAGTCTGAATCGAAATTACGGGCCATATTTGAACATTCCGGAATTGGCCTGGTATTACTGGATCTCAACGCAACCGTTCTGGCATTAAACCAGGAAGCCGCTGGAATATTTTGCCAGGCGCTTAACAGAACCATTGACTTGAACGAAAGCATGGAACTGCTGCTACCCGCACTGGGCATCAAGAGCTTTGATCAAGACCGGGCCGCGTTGGTTGCAGGAGGTTCGCTTCAATATGAGACATCTTTTGCCGTCACTCCAAATGAAATGCTTTTTTGCAAAATTGTTTTTAATCCGGTACGGAGTGAAGACGGCACAGTGGCGGGAATTTGCGGTGTGTTCGACAATGTTACAGAGCAGCGAAAGGCCTCTGAAGCAGTGCTCAAAGCTATGGAGCGGTACGATATACTGTCCAGGGCAACCAGCGATACGATTTGGGACTGTGATCTTACAAACGACACCATTGTATACAATGAGGGTATTACCAAGATGTTTGGGTACCACAAATATGAAGTTACCAACCTGCTTGACTGGTGGAAACAGCACCTGCACCCCGATGATTTACCTGGGGTATTGCGGATCATGGAAGAGTGTTTTGACACGTCCTGTCAGAATATGCACTTAACCTATCGCTTCCGTTGTAATAACGGCGGGTATAAATTTATTTATGACCGAGGTTTTATTTTATTTGATGACACAGGCAAAGCCTACCGAATGATTGGCGCGATGCAGGATATCACATACCAGAAAACAGAGGATATCCGCGTAGCAAGGGAAATACTGCGGGCCCAGGAGCAGGAGCGTCTGCAGATCGGTCTTGAACTGCACGACAATATCAACCAGATACTCGTGGGATCGCTTATTTCACTTGACATGGTAAAAACAAAAATAGCAGAGGAAGAAAAAGCCATCGGCTTTATTAAAAAAACGCATGCGCATATAGAGTCTGCTATTTCGGAGATCCGGAAATTATCGCATGAGCTGGCGCCGGATACTTTTGACAACCAGTCGCTGAAGCTTGCTTTTGAAAGACTGCTTGGCAACCTTAGCGAGGGAAACAGGTTTGCGGTGAGCATGCATTTTGATAATTTCAGTCATGTATGTATCGTCAATGAGCTACAGAAAAATATATACAGAATTTTGCAGGAACAAGTCAAAAATATTGTCCAGCATTCCGGTGCCAGCCAGATTGAGGTAAGCCTTACCCTGGAGAACAATGGCGTGAAATTAAGGATCGCTGACAATGGTAAAGGCTTCGATATAAAGGACGCCGCACCAGGCGGAATAGGGTTAAACAATATAAAGCGACGTGCGGAATCCTTTAACGGAAAGTGGAACATCCTGAGCGAGGTAGGTAAAGGAAGTGAACTGGTTGTAGAGATACCTCTTTAAAAGAATATCAGCAGTTAGGCAATAGCTGTAATTAAAAAGGGCTATCAGCTAACGCGCATGGGCAGGGTAGCTTACAATACAAGATCAACGGGTCATCGCAAACAAATGTTAGCCGGCCTCGATTGTATACTGTTTTCCTTTTTCTGCCCTGAAAGAAAGTGTATAACCTATGGTTGATTTTACAGAACGTTTATTGGATTTCGCAAGCCGAACAGGTTGTGCTGTTCTTACTGTACACTTTCCACCGTTGCGTGCAAAAAGAACCGCTGAGCTGATTTTTCCATCGCGCCAGTTGATAGCTACCAGTGTATTTCCCCTCGCAACCAAACCTTTCACTTCTCCATCCGGCCAGGCTTTGGGTAACGCAGGCAGCAGGTGAATTTCATTATGCTGGCTTTGCAGCAGCATCTCGGTAACCCCTGCGGTGCCCGCAAAGTTTCCATCTATCTGGAATGGCGGATGTGCATCAAAGAGATTAGGATAGGCGCCACCCCCACCGCCATATTCAGTACTGTTTTCTTTTGTCAGGCGCAGCAGGTTGCGGAAAAGGGTATAGGCATGATCGCCATCGAGCAGCCTTGCCCATAAATTTATTTTCCATGCAAGGCTCCAGCCGGTTCCGTCATCTCCCCTTAGTTCCAGCGCTTTTTTCGCTGCCGCCGCCAATACGGGTGTATGCAGCGGTGAGATTTCCTTTGCCGGGTAGAGCGCATACAAATGCGAAGCATGACGATGATGCGGATCCACATCTGCAAAATCTTTGTACCATTCCTGCAGGTTTCCCTGGCTGCCTACCTGGAAAGGATAGAGCTTGTCAAGCCGGTCCTGCAAGGTATCGGTGAATGCCTTGTCAATTTTCAATACAGCCGCCGCCCTGATCAGGTTGTGGAACAGGTCGCGGATGATGCCCATATCCATCGTACTCGCAATGGTAATGGCGGATATTTTATTGCCATCCGTAAAATCATTTTCGGGTGAGGTAGAGGGTGCAGTTACCCAATGCCCGGTAGGGTCCTTCACCAACCATTGCAATGTAAACTCCGCGGCGCCTTTCATCAGCGGATAGGCGGTGCCTCGCAGAAAAGTTTTATCGCCGGTATAGAGGTAATGTTCCCACAGATGCCGCGACAGCCAGTTGGCACCCATGGCCCAGTTGGCCCATTTGGGATCGCCGTTGCCCACATCGCCAACAGGATTGCTCAGCGCCCAGATATCCGAATTATGATTGACCACCCATCCCTGTGTAATGTTATAGAATTCCTTTGCTGTGCGTTTCCCTGTTACCGCAAGTTGCTTCAGCAAACCAAACAAAGGCTCATGAAATTCTGAAAGCTGCGTGCTTTCAGCGGGCCAGTAGTTCATCTGCACATTGATGTTGGTGGTATAATTACTGCTCCATGGCGGCCTCAACTCTTTGTTCCAGATGCCCTGCAGGTTGGCAGGCACCGCTGGTGTGCGGGAGGAAGCAATCAGCAAATAACGGCCATACTGGAAATACAAAGCTTCCAGACCAAGATCGGTGTTACCCGTTCGGTACCTCGCCAGTCTTTCGTCGGTAGGCAGACTCCATTTTTCAGCGGGCTCCTGCAACTGCAACGAAACACGGTTAAAATAAGTATGGTGATCGGAGAGGTGCGACTGCCTTAATTGCCCATAGGTTTTACGCATTGCCTGAGTAAGAGATCCCAATGCCAGTTGGTGCTCGTCCTTTCCGTCACTGTCAGGGCATTTATCATAGCCATTAAAACTGGTTGCCGCCGTAACGTAGAATACGATTTCAGATGCGCCGGATACATGTATGCCACTGGTATCGGTATGTATTTCGCCGTCAACCGTGGTGGCCCTCACCATCAATTCAAAACGCATGCCCCTGCAATGAGCAGTATCCTCATACACGATGGATGGCGATTTGCGGTAGTAGCTGGGTTCTGCATGTGCAGGCGCTTTGCCTTTCAGCGTGAGCATGTCCTTAAAAAATACCGATCGGTATTTTAATTGGCTTCTTGCCGCCACTTGTATGTTCAATTGCTTTTTTTTATCAGCAGATATCCGGATCACCATTACTTTATCAGGGGCTGAAACAAATACTTCGCGGATATACTGTATACCGGCCACCGTGTATTTTGTGGTGGCCACCGCATCCCGTATATCAAGGTCGCGGTAATAACTGACGGGCTGCCCGCTGCTAAACGACTGCCTGATGAGGATATCACCCAGGGGCAGAAAGCTTTCTGAAAATATACCCTGCATTTTTTTTGCAAGCGTGATGGCTTTATCATATTCCCTGCTGAACAATGCTTCGCGCAGAGGCTGCAGGAATTTTGGCGATTCGGGGTTAACGGGTTCACGCAACGGACCGCCGCTCCATAAACTGGATTCATTCAGTTGAATAAGTTCTTCTTCTACACCACCAAAAACCATCGCCCCCAATCTGCCATTACCCAGTGGAAGCGCTTCGGTCCATGTTTTAGCCGGTTGTTGGTACCAGAGTGCCAGTGGATGACGGGGTTGTGCAGTGCCAGGCCGCGAAGCAAATAATACAACCAATACAATAAGAGCGTATCGTTTCTTCATAAAAGGAGTGATACCGTAAATTAATGCATTGCTGCGGTTGGCGTATCAAACAGCTAATAATTTAGATTGTGTGGACCAAAAAAAGAGCCCCGTTTAGAAAAACAGGGCGTAAACCAATTCTTCTGTAGAAAAGAATGATTCTTGCTTCTTTTGCAATCGCGTATGTATAAGAATGCAGGTTCTGATGTTGGCCAGATAAATTTAGGGGGTAAGCGATAGGAAAAATGTTATGGATTAGCCCTTTCGGCTAATCAAAGGTTAAATGTGTTAACAGGATGTTACACGCAGTTGCCTAACCTCATATCTCCAGCATATACCCTTTGCCATGGATATTGGTGATCTTTACCCCGGTATCCGGCGCCAGGTGTTTTCTGAGGCGTGAAATGATCACGTCCATGCTTCTGCGGTTAAAATAATCATTGCTGCCCCAAATTTTTTTCAATGCCGTTTCACGGTCCAGCAGGGTGTTCCTGTGGTTCAGCAATGATAACAGCATTTCAGATTCTTTGGATGTCATTTTCAAAACGGACCCTTCAATTTCCAGGAGCTGCGTGGCCACATGAAAAACGGACCGGCTGAATGGAATAGGGTTTGCGGTAGTACCCTCCATGGGCCTGCCCGTTCTTTTCAGTACCGCATGGATCCGTGCAACCAGTTCTTCTTCGTCTACCGGTTTGGTTATGTAATCATCGCAACCCAGTTTAAATCCCTTCAGTTTGTCAACCTTATGGTTTTTTGCGGTGAGGAAGATATAGGGGAGTTTTGCGGCAGAGGCGGTGATCTCTTCAGCCAGGCTGAATCCATCCATCGAGGGAAGCATCACGTCGAGTATACAGAGTGCATAAGGATTTTTTTTAAGCATGGTAAGCGCCTCGCCACCGTCTTTTACCCAGGTCACCTCAAATTCTTTCATCGACAGGCATTCCGACAGGATATAACCGAGGTTCTTGTCGTCTTCCACCAAAAGTATTTTTTTACCTGTCTCCATACATGTAAGGTAGAATTAAAACAAATTCACTGCCTTCCCCCGGTTTGCTTTTTACAGAAATGGATCCTCCATGTGCCTCAACAATGCTTTTCACATAGCTCAACCCGATACCATAGCCTTTTACATCATGCAGGTTACCGGTATGCCCCCTGAAGAACCGGTCAAACAATTGGTGTTTGGTTTCCATGTCTATCCCGATTCCGTTGTCAATTATGGACACCCAGATATTTTTGTTTTCGTTCCTGGTACCTATGGTTATATGCGGCGAATCCTTTGAATACTTGAACGCATTGTCCAGCAGGCTGGAAACGGCGGCCGTGATATGGCTCTCATCTCCCAGGATTGTATGCTGGTCCGCATCCAGTTTCGTGTTAATCGTTGCGCCACGCTCTGTACTGATGAGCTCAAAACTTTTTACTGCAGATTGAATTGCGCGGTGCACATCCAGTTGCTTCTTTGACAATTGCATCTGCTGTTTATCGAGTGCGGATGATTCCAATACTTTATCTACCAACTGCGTTAGCCTCGCGGTTTCTTCCTGTATGCTGTTTATATAGGAACTGAATTTGGGGTTGTCCCTGATGGGTTGCTGTGCTGCCAGCATTTTGGAGGCAATCGAGATCGTAAAAAGGGGGGTCTTCAGTTCATGCGTCATGTTATTGATGAAGTCTTCCTTTGCCAGTGCCAGCGCAGACTGCCTGCGTATGATGGAAACCAGGATCAGGAAACAAACAAAAAGCAGGAGGATAGAGATGCCGGAGAGTACGATCAGCGGAAGCAGTTGTTTGAACAGGAAGGCAGGCTTTGCCGGCAGGAATATTTTTACAAAATAAACATCAGCATTCTTCGGACCGATATGTGCCACCCGTAACCTTGTTGCGCTGAGCCCTGGATTCTGCGCCGGGTCGCTGCTCCAGATCAGGTTGGGATTTGTGATAAACTGGGTGCGCCCGCTGCGGTAATCGCTGGTGCTGGCCAGTTTGCCCACAGCATACACATAGTTCACGGGTATATCGTTGCGTGCAAAAAAAGAGTCCACATGGGTTACCAGGCGGGTACGTACAAAATTGATTACCGCACTGTCGCTTGTCAGTTCATTCATGGTTGCCGTATCCCTGATCAGCGTTTCTTCAATGAAAGGAGCCACAAGAAAAAGTTTGTCGTTAAAATCCTTTTCCTTGCCTTTGTAGGCACTGTTCAGCAGCGGCCATTCCACAAATACCATCACAGCAAATGCCGCGAGTATCAGGTAGAAGAAGGAATTGCGCCGAAGTAACCAGAATTTCATACTGTAATATACTTGTGAACGGTTTTCAAAGCCATCGTGTAACATCCTGTTAACATATTTAACCTTTGGTTAAGCAGCGAAGGTTTCCTGTAACACGTAGAATGATAAAGGCAGTATATTTTTAAGCAACCTAACGAACTTGCCAATTGCCATTGTATGAAAAATAAATTCCTGTTTGTATTCCTGTCGGTTACCCTGTCTGCTGCTGCCCAGCCCGCTAAGCAAGTCCAGCAGCAACCCGTTCTCGGATACAGGAGCGCCGCAATACTGTCCATAGCGGGATACCAGTTTAAGGACCTTAACCGTAACGGCAAACTGGACAAATACGAGGACTGGCGCCTGGCGCCGGAACTAAGAAGCAGGGACCTGCTTTCACAGATGACAGTGGAACAGAAAGTGGGCTTTATGCTCATCAGTACTGCCAGTATGAAGAATGACAGGGGAGGCGGCAGTAGTGAGTTTAACGAGGAGGACCGTGTATCAAACACCAATATGTTTACGCGCAAGCCGTTGCCCACACCCATGATGAGTGTTGCCGGTACAACCAAAGCGGTCACCCAGTTTCATTTACGCCATTTTATTTTTCGCGGCAATGTAGGTGCGCGTGTTACCGCCGAATGGACCAACCGGATACAGGCGCTCTGCGAAAGCAGCGGACCCGGCATACCTGCCATCTTTGCTTCCAATCCACGCAACCATATAACCAAAGATGCCGCTGCAGGGTTAAGCGTAGGCAAAACCGTTTTTTCAAGCTGGCCCGGCGAACTGGGCCTTTCTGCTATGCGCGACCTGAAGCTGGTGCGCGAGTTTGCAGATATAGCGCGCCGCGAATGGGCGGCGGTTGGCCTGCGTAAAGGGTATATGTATATGGCCGACCTGAGTACCGAACCGCGCTGGCAAAGAATTGAGGGCACTTTTGGTGAGCACAGTGAATGGGTGGCACAAATGATCACGCAGATTGTATTGGGGTTCCAGGGTAGCAAACTAGGAAAGGGTTCTGTTGCGTTAACCACCAAGCATTTCCCCGGTGGTGGTGCAGGTGTGGGCGGGCAGGATCCGCATTTCGACTGGGGAAAAGAAGAGCATTTTCCGGGCGGCATGTTTAACAACAACCTGGTTCCGTTTAAAGCAGCCATCCGGGCGGGCACCTCGTCCATAATGCCCTATTATTCCATCCCCACCAAAACAAAATTTGAGAAAGTTGCGTATGCCTATAACAAAGCCGTGATTCATGACCTGCTGCGAACACAGTTGGGCTTTAAAGGCATCATCAATTCAGACACGGGCCCTATTGAAATGATGCCTTGGGGTGCGGAGGAATTGTCGATTACGGAGCGTTATAAAAAAACGATGGAGGCTGGCGTAAACCTGTATTCTGGCACGGCAGATCCAACCAAACTACTTGAAACCGTTAAGAGCGGCATGGTGGAGATGAAACTGGTGGATGAGTCGGTGTTTCGACTGCTTATGGAAAAATTTCAATTGGGTCTTTTTGAAAACCCCTATGTTGATGAGAACGCCGCCGAAAAAATTGTAGGCAATGAAGATTTTGCCCGGAAGGCAAACCTGGCGTTCCGCAAGTCTATTGTGCTGTTGCGTAATGAGGCAAAAATGTTGCCCCTGAAGCCGCGCGTAAAATTGTATGTAGAATCCTATCACCAGAGAACGGGCGCAAAAGCCAGTCATGTGTATGATACCGCTGACAGCCGTTATGCTATTGATTTTGTAAAAACCCCGGAAGAAGCGGATGCTGTCCTGTTATGGATAACACCTGCCCCCGCTGCTTTGTTTGCGTCGCAGGGAAATCCGATTTACTTATCGCTTTCTAAGAACAGTGTTGACGTTGCCTACATCAATGCATTGACGGCAAAAAAGCCCACGGTGCTGGCGATCAACTATACCAATCCCTGGGTGATCGATGAAATTTATCATGCGGGGCAGCCCGGAAATATAAAAGGTGTCATCGCCACCTTTAATACTACCCTGGATGCATTGCTGGATATTGTGACCGGAAAATTCAACCCAACAGGGAAAATGCCTTTTACTACGCCGGTGTCTGAAGCGGTGGTAGCCACGCAATTATCTGATGTGCCCGGTTACCTGAAAGGCGGCGGGTATGCACTGTTTAAATACAATGAAGGGTTATCCTATCCTAAGAAATAATTGAGGGGGAACCCCATCATTTTGTGAGGTGCAGGAAGGGTGCCGTTTCACCCGCGAAAGGTTTCACAAAAACTTCATCAGGTGTTTATACCCAGTATTTCTGCCCTATATTCGGCCCATGAAAAAGATATTCTTCGGGTTGCTATTGCTGGTTTTGGCAGAAGCTGCGCAGGCACAGGCAACCATTACGCTGGAGGAAGCGAAAGCCAGAATGGGTGATTCCGTGCAGGTATGCGGTAAAGTGTTCAGTGCGCGATTCCTCGAGAACGCTAATGGTAAACCCACACTCATCAACCTGGGCGGTGCCTACCCCAACGAATTACTGACCGTAGTGATACAGGGTGCGAACCGCGACAAATTCAAAGACAAACCGGAGGAAGCCTGGAAAGACAAAACAATTTGTATCACGGGGCGGATCAGTGAGTATCGTGGTAAGCCACAGATAGTGATCGTGGTGCCGGAACAGGTTAAGGTGCAGTAGCTGTTAAAAGAACTGAATGCTGTAAAGATTAGCGGTTTGTCATTACATCAATGAGCTGGCAATAAAGGTTCTGTCATTTTCGGTATAAGGGTGCCATACGCCATGGGTGATAGAGTAGGTGCGTTTTTTTATTTGTTCCGCATAGAGATTGGCGAGACCATTGATGATCTCCGGAGTAGAAGAGCCGAATTCTTCCGCCGCAATATTATCCACAATATACCTGGCGGAAGGGCTGGCAGCATACCGGGCTGCGGGGTCTATGATTACAAATGCATAGGTTTTATTGGTTGCATACCAACTGATGCTGATCATTTTATCACCAACACCCTCTTCCAGCATTTCCGTCAGCAATTTTTTTGCATCTTGTATGGTGGGAACGAAGGATTCATCAAAAACGGTATTTGCACCCAATAAAAAAGGCAGGCTCAATCCTTTCCTGCCCAGTTCCTGCCAGGCCGTTAAAATTTTCTGCCAATAAAATCCTGAATTATCGGGAACCATACAATATCCTCTTGCCTTCCTGATCATACTATGACCTGGTAAATGGCGCGTGAAGATACTGATTTGAAAAATAGTAAACTGATCACTGAAAAAGTTTCGGGCGCAAAACCGGCCACCTGTTACACTTGTAGCAAATGGTGCCTTTTTAGGTCGCTATTTGTACCTGCTATAACGGTGAGGTATATGCGGCGAACCGGAGATTGCCAAAAAGAAGCGGGAATATTATCCTGCCTGTTCTCTTCCCCTTAGAATTTCGAGTGTTTTTGCAATGGAATTGCCGGTGCTTTCGAAGATATGCTGGATCTCAGGTATGGAGGTGTTGTATTTAACTGACCATGCATTGATCTCAGGAGAAGTCTTGAAATTGTGTTGAATGTTGCTGCCGATCTTCAGTTTAGGTTTGATCATATTCTGTTTATATCGTTCGTTAAAATTCTGTGCCACCGCAATATAGCCGAATATGCCGGAATAGGCGGAAAGCGTTCAACTGTGTGAACTTACCCCTCAAAACTGCATGTTAGGGTAATACCGGGAGGGCGATGGTTACATCAGTATCTTTTATCCCAACCAGTTCAAAGCGCACCAACCTATCCCTGTTTGTAGAGAAAAAACCTCAACGCCTTCAGGAACAATTAATGTATATCGTTTGCTGAAATAGCCATCATGAAAATATGCTTTCACGGCGCAGCAAGAACAGTGACGGGTTCAAAACACAGGCTGGTAACTTCTGCAGGAACACAGGTACTATTGGATTGCGGTATGTTCCAGGGATTGGGTACCGAAACGGATACCCTGAATACGGATCTTGGTTTTGATGCCGCTTCCATCCATTTCGTCATTCTTTCCCATGCCCATATCGATCATACCGGTCTTTTACCCAAACTTGTTAAAGAAGGATTTTCGGGTCCCATCTATTGTACAGAAGCCACCAGGGAGCTTACCGAAATACTGTTGTATGATAGCGCAGAAATACAGTCGGCCGGCAACAATGAATGCCCTGTTCTTTATACGGTTAGCGATGTGGAAGCAACCATGCAACTGATGCATGTGATAGAGATCAACCAAACCTTCTCGCCTGCTCATGATGTGCGCGTGGTATGTACCAATGCCGGTCACCTCCCGGGCAGCGTGGTCATTCACCTGACGATTACCGAAGAGGGAAATGAGACCACCGTCATGTATAGCGGCGATATCGGCAAATACCGTAGCACCTTACTGGAAGCGCCTGCTATTTGTCCGCAGGCAGACTACATTATCCTGGAAAGTACCTATGGAAACACCCACCATGATATTCATTTCAGTGTGGTGGAATCTCTTGCCAAATGGATCAACCATACCTGTATTGAAAAGAAAGGTAAGCTGGTCATTCCTGCATTCAGCGTGGGGCGTACGCAGGAACTTTTATATGCATTGAACCAACTGGAACTGGAGAAGCGATTGCCTGACCTTCCCTATTTTGTAGACAGCCCGCTGGGTCACAAAGCCACGGAAGTAATTAAAAAACATACACCTTATTTCAACGCACGTATGCAGAAAGTGCTGGAGATTGATGACGATCCTTTTTTGTTTAAGGGGTTGAAATACGTGGATAGCGCCGAAGACAGCATGAAGCTGGTAAATTACCAGGAACCCTGTGTGATCATTTCTGCAAGTGGTACCGCTGATGCGGGGCGTGTGCGGCATCACCTGAATAGCTGCCTTGAAAATGCGGATAATACCATTCTCCTGGCAGGGTTTTGCACCCAGAGTTCCACCGGTGGAAAACTGCTGCAGGGAAAAAAGAAGCTGGAGATGTTCGGCAAAAATCTTTCTGTCGCTTCCTGCATCAGTAAACTGGACGGGATGAGCGCACATGCCGATCATGATGATCTATGCCGTTTTTTGTCCTGCCAGGACAAAGACCTGGTCAAAGGAATTTTTCTGGTGCATGGTGAATACCTGGTGCAGCAGGAGTTTGCTGAAAAACTTTCCCGGAAAGGGTACCGTAACATCATGATGCCCGGCCTCCATCATGAATCCTGCATGGAAGTATTAACCAGTGGCAGCCAGGCTGAAACATGGGTTGCTTAAATGCGTCCTTCATTGAGGGGATTGGTATTAACGCGGATGACTTGTTTCCAGTGTAGCCAATCCTTCCTGCTTCTGCCAAACCATGCTCCAGAAAAATGACTGGTATTTTTTGTTCACCTGCCAAAAGCCAATTGCTTTGTAACGCCTGAAGGAGGACGGCTGCACCAGTGATGGTATGTAGCCAACCCAACCATAAACCGAAAGTTTCTTACCGAGATCCACATCGTCGCCGTAAAAAGTCAGGGCAGTATTGTATCCCCCTACCTGTTCCAGCACCTGTGCCCTGATGAATGCGTTGCCGCCGATGAGGATTGCTGCGCGTCCCGCCAACTGTACGCAGGTATTGATGATGGGATAGCTGGCTTTTTGCATAAGTAAGCTGCAGTGCCGCATGTAGAAATCCCCGTCAAAATAATCGTAGGGGCCAGTTACCGCCACCCTTGCCCCCGGGCCGCAAAGCGCGGCAACGCCTTTGCTGATCCAGAATTTGGAGGGAACACAATCCGCATCGATCTGTGCGATTACGGAGCCGGTAGCGGCCTGCCTTGCGCATTCCCTCGCATAATTGGTTCCTTTCCGTAATTCTGAAACGAGAATGATCCGCCTGTTTGGGCTATTGTGGTTATCGATAAATGCGTTTACCAGCAATGCCGTATCATCCGTGGACGCGTTGTCTGCTATGATGATCTCATAATCGGGATAATCCTGCGCCACCAATGCTGACAGCGTTCGCGTGATATATTTTTCTTCATTGAATGCAGGAACGATAACGGAAACTTTTGGCAGTGCGGAAATTTTCATAGAGCTTATTTAGGCTACAAAACACGATACTGTGTATTACCTGCGTAAGCGGTGCATATTAATTTACTATGAGTTTTTTAGGTAATGGAAAGTTAATGACCCGTTCATCTTCTGTTCACATCCTCTGCGTTGCTTTGTAAAACCTGTTAAATGAAAACGATTCTCCTTCTTTGTTTCATTTTTATTTTTCTCGGCACACAGGCCCAGCCATCGCCTCCAAATATTTTTATCATTACCCTGGATGGTTTCAGGTGGCAGGAATTGTTCCATGGTGCGGACAGGGAATTATTAACGGATACATCCCTGGTAAAAGATACGGCGCTGATGTGCCAGCAATACTGGCACCCGGAGCCTGAGGAGCGCAGAAAAAAATTACTGCCTTTTTTCTGGACCGTAATCGCCCGCCAGGGCAGCTTATACGGAAACCGTGATCATGGCAGTGATATGAATGTGGCCAATTTCTATAAAATATCGTATGCGGGTTACAATGAAATATTTACGGGTTTTGCGGACCTGGCATTCGTTCCCAATTCGCCGGTGTATAACAGGAATACCAATATACTTGCATTCCTGGATATGCAGGAAGCGTATGCAGGTAAAGTAGCCGCATTCAGTTCCTGGAACCTTATGCCTTATATATTGAATGAAAAAGAAAACAGGTTCCCTATAAACAGTGGTTACGAAATGGTAGAAGAGGGTGAAGATTCGGTAGCGGTTATGATCAATCGTTTACAACTCGCTGGCACAGGTAAGGGAAATACGAGGCATGATTTGCTCACATTCGCCGGCGCCAAAACCTATATTGAACAGCAGCATCCCAAAGTGGTTTACATAGGGCTGGGTGAAACCGATGAATTTGCACATAAGGGCCGGTACGACCAGTACCTGCAGAAGGCGCACCAGTTTGACCAGATGATGGCGGAACTATGGTATTATGTACAGACAGATCCTTTTTACAAAGACAATACCAGTTTTGTGATTACAACTGACCATGGCAGGGGCCGTAAATACAATTGGAACAAACATGGTTTCTGGATTAAAGGATCAGGTGAGACTTGGCTGGCCATGATGGGCCCCTCTGTAAAGAGTGCCGGTGAAATAAAAACAAAACAGCAGTTGTACCAGAAACAGATCGCCGCAACGGTTGCCGGGTTACTGGGAAAATCATTTCATGCGCCACATCCCGTTGCCCGGGGGCTGGTGATACCCACCGAATAAACGCTTTATGCCTCCTTTTCTTCATTCGCATATCATTACATACGGGTATCTCGCTATTTTCTGTATCGTACTGATCCAGGAGATGGGTATGCCGGGCCTGCCCAACGAGTTGGTGTTGCTATATTGCGGGGTTCTGGCCAAGCAGGCGGGTCTTTCATACCTGTTGATTTTTTCGCTGGTGGTTTCGGCAGACATACTTGCCGCGGCAATTGTATATTTTAGCTTTTTCTATGGACGCCACTGGTTACTGCGCTTCAAACCAAAGTGGTTGCCTTTGCCCTATCAAAAAATAAGGGTACTGAAAATGCGGATCGCAGCGGGAAGCGGTCGAAATTTATTTCTGGCAAAGCTCACACCCTTTGTGCGCAGTTATATTCCGGCTGTAGCTGGCCTGCTGAAGGTTTCTCCTGCGTTGTATGCCAGGGTAGTGATTGTTGCCGCTGTTACCTGGAGCGGTGGACTGGTTACCGCAGGATGGTTATTCAGCTTCTAAGCCCTGCACCATGCTCACAGGCTTTCAATTGCTGTATATTGTCGCCACCGGTTTTACCAATGGAATTGAATATTTTTTCGACATTGGTCTGCACAACCGTACCCCTGTCCCTGGCTCCCTGTTTGATCCAGGTGCCATCTGTACAACAGATAATTCGTTTCATGGGGTATTTTTTTGCTGACTATTTTATTTTGCGGGAGTATACATTGAGAAGGGGTATATCTACCAGCAACGCCGCGGAAAACCTTGCCGATTGACTGTTGCTGTATTCATTGAATCCTGACCGGATACTTCTTAAGTTGGTTCCGGTTTGCCAGCCAACTGAAAAGGAGAGGGGTGAACGACCAAATCCCAGTATCAAATGCGCTCCCGGTGCGAGGATGTCACGGAAACTTATTTTCGGTATTTCATTGAGTGTATCATTCCGGAACCGGAAAGAAACCGGTGTACCTACATCAATCACAGATAAAAATAGCGTAAGCGACTTATTGCCTTCACCCGAAGATCTGCGGCAGAACCGGATCTTACCCAGGCTCACTGCAATACCTACAGGCGCAGTGATGCCATAGGTATTGACAAATGCATTGTCCGCAAATCCTTCAATGTTTTCTTTTCCCAGAAAAGCACCCCCATAGGCGTTCAGTGACATGTTCAGGTATTGCTCGCGTTTCATTCGCGCACTGCCAACGGGCATTGCAAGGCGGTTGATAGCAGAATAGATCGCTTTGGAATTGTCGGCCTCAGCTACTTCCCCTACCAAAGTTCCGTATTCAAATAAAAAATCGATGACCCTGTTCAATTTAGCGAGTGCTGTCTTTTGACCGTTGTCCATAAACCCGGGAGGGTAACAGGTGCGGTATAAAAACCTGATATGATTTACGGCAACGGAATATTTTTTTTCTTTCAGCGCGCAATAGGCGGAAAGTACATTGTCTACGGTAGCGATACTTTTATCGTATACCCCCCATACCTGTTCCAATTCCGGTAACAGCCCGGCTGCAGTAGTTGCCGAGAAGGGTTCATTGTTGCGCAGACTTTCCATGATTCCTGTTACAGAAGAAAAGTAGGCAAGGTAATCGTGTGTTGCCGGGGCAGCGTGTAACACCAGCCTTTTAAGCCGTTGGCGACAGGTATCCACATTGCGAAGGATATTACGGAAATACAATGTCAACTGATCGGGATTTTTACTGGCATCGGTCAGCATTTTTCCCAATATCAGGTTGGATGAATAGCGCGTATCTTTTATTCTTTCATAGAGTAAGCCCAGGTAAATGGTAAAGGTTAGCGGATCCTTTAAAGCAACAAATTCCGTATCGTCTATCCAATAGTCTGCACCCGCTTTGCTTTTCAGCGAAAGCGAGATCTCTTTCAGCAAACTGGCGGTGCCTATGCGTGCGATATCAGCATTTGTCTCGGGGTTATTGACCGCATAGTCATCGCTGCGGGGATCATAATCTTCAAATATCTGTCCGGGCTGTTTTCCATCACGTATGTTTTTACCGAAGTACAATGCAGTGAGCGTGATGGACCTTAATTCTTTGTGCGATTCAAACAAACGCGAGAAACTGCCACTGCGCACCACGGTCTCAAAATTGGGAAGTATTGCGGAAAGGTCATTGCCGAATGCATTGCGCAGGGCCTGCAGGTAGATTTCATACTGGTATATTTCAGTGCCTATCGACGCGAGTTGTCTATAGGTGGAAGGGAACAAAGTCTGGCAATCCCTGAAATCAGGTGAAAGCAGTTTCCGGTAAAAGCGTTCAAAGAATGCAGCCTGCAACTCCTGCCTGATTCGCTCTACAATGAACTTTGCTATCGCATCAATGGCCATCGTCTGGAAATCGGCGATACCCGCACGTGCGTAGGTGCCTGGCGGGGTTCCGTTGATGCCCGGTCCCGATTCATCGGAGCTGAACGAAGGCATCAATCCCTTTAAAAACGGGTTGGCAGCAAAAGCGTCAGTAAGGTCCAAAGCCGATACAGTTGTATCCTTAGCGTACTTCTTTATGTATCCTTTTAAAACCGGGCCCCAGGCTGCTGAAGCATTTCTTTTTAATTTTTTAGTCAGCGGATCCACCTGGTTTTTGATCACCAACGCATCAATAGCTGCATATTGCCCATTGACAGGGGATAGAGCCGCTAAAAAAAATATGACAACAACGGCAACATATCTTAACATGACATCTTGTTTAAATTAATACAGGATTGATGATGCCTTTTCCGTATTCCAATGCATTGTGCATGTATGGCTCATGCGACGCATTCTGCACCAATGATTCCATGATGGAAACGGCGGTAGCGGGCACCATTCTTTTTCTGGCGATGGAAAGCTGTAAAGCAACCACCCCGCTGGTATAAGCTGTTGCAATGCTGGTTCCCCTTGCCAATGCCTTTGCGCCTTCCCTGTTAACCGTCAGCACATCTTCCCCCGGCGAAAGCATAGATAAATAATCTGAAAAATTAGAGGTAGGCAATCGGTGCCTGGTTTTTGTGCAGGCGCCTATGCTGAAACAACAGGGATAGGATGCAGGATATTTGTTTTTGATTTCTCCACCGCTGCCCCCGTTACCCGCAGCGCAGATCAAAGCAATTCCTTTTTGACGGCATTGTTGCAGTGCCTCTAATATACCGGCAACCGGGGAAGGGCACTCGAAACTCATCGAAATGATATCTGCCTGCTGTTCCGCCGCCCAGTGGATGGCCTGAAGCAGGGAGTCATCCATATCCGTGTTTACTTTTGCGATCAATAATTCAGTATTCGGCGCAACGCCTGTTACCGGATAGCCTGAGCCGCCAATGATACCGGCCATTCTTGTACCATGACCTGTATCATCCTCCACACCCTCGCCGCCACTGGCAGGGTCAAAATTTTTCCTGGACAGGATATGGGTAAACGCCGGCAATTTATCGTTGATTCCCGAATCAAGTATCGCAACCCTGGTGTTCTCCCCGCGGCAACCTGTGCTGTTCCATAACGCCGGTATTCCGAAATCGTTATGCGCCCAACCCCATTGTTCGGCATACGGGGGTGGTGTAGCGGTGCCGGAGGCTGACAGGCCACCGGACCAATAAAAGCTGTTGTCGCGGTCCTTATACCAGTCGCCGATTTCATTGCTGTGTTTTTCGGCTTCAAAGGAAAACCCTTTGCGTACCTCTCCAATGATATTGCTTTTATCGGTGAGGTCAATAACCGGCGCGCTTCGCTTGTTGAGTTTTTCTACAATAACCCTTACCTGTGGCATACTATCTTCCTTATGTTATGATGATATCGTGCGCGTTAATTGATCGCGAAAGATCCCAATTGTTATTCCGCATCTGTTCCTTGAAACAGTTGGTTCGGTAATTGGTATTACGCAAAATTTTATCTGAATGATTGGTTAACCAGTCATGCCTTGCGTTCACATAATTGCCCATCCATTCTTTTTCATCCCCGCCATTTACGGGCGTGGGCGTAGGGAAACGTTTTCTTAAAAAGGCCAGCATGCACCCCGAATGAATATAACTATCATACACGATCAGCAAACTCAGCGGTTGCGTAAAACCATTTGTGGAGAACCAGTTGAAAGCGGGCTGGTAATATTTGCCATCAAAAAACTTGTCCTGCGAAAAGCGCATAACTGGGTCCTCCCTGCCCGCTTTCTTCAGCAGTTCCCGGAATTCCGGTTTGGATTCAAGGCTTGGTTTCTTCCCGATTTGCGACATGAACGGAAGAAAATCATTGGCATATTTGCCATGGTTGTCTATGTATTCCCTGATTAAGTCTTTGAGGTGACCAAATTCCGTGGTTTGTGATCGCCCAAAAGTTACCTGCCTGATGCGCGTGCGCGTTTCGGGATCTGAATAGTCGGCAAAAACACTAACCTGCGAATAGTCGCCCTCTTTCTTTCCAGTTTCGAAGACATTCACCACCTGCTCAATTTTTTTCTTATGGCCTGGGGTGATCGGAAGTTTTTCCAGCACTTCGTTGTCTGGCCTCAGTAATTCCGGTGCGTGCTCATCCACAGGTTCTTCATAGACATTGAGCGCACCGCCCCAGTAGAAAGAATTGTCGCGGTCACGGTACCATTTGCCCAGGCTGGGGTTGGGTACTTCCGGCACTTCTTCTCCTTCAAAAACAAAGTTCTCATATACGGTACCCGTTATGCCTGCAGGATCAGGTAAAAAAGATGGCACCGTTCTTCTTTTATTAAGTTTTTTCGCTTTTACAATGAGCTTCATAATTATCCTACGGCCTCCTCACCGGATTTAGTGTTAACGGTTACAGTTACCGGTGTCGCGGCAGTACTAACCTGGCCGTTCCCATTCTTTGCAGGATCTTTTTTCAGTGCACCGCGCACCCGCATAAGTTTACTGAGCATATCAAACCAGAAGGGTGCGCCCAGGGAAATTGCCAGGGCCGTGATGAGCCAACCGATAAAACTGCTGAAGTTGACATCAGCATAGCAAAAGAAAAAAACATGGAGCAATACCGGCTCGCCGCACTGGTATCCCAGCCCCATCACATCATTCACATTGGCAATATCACGGTTGATCAGGTTTTTGGCAGAGTCCAGTATTTCCTTTGTCCTGGCTTTACCTTCTTCATAACTGAGTAATTGCTGTTTGTATATGGTGCCGCTGTCGAGACCTTTTTCCTGTTTGGCCCTAAGTTCATTGCCAAGCTGCTGGTTCTGCTCAAGAAAGGTTCCGGCATTCTGCACCATCTGCTCGCGGAGTTTGGGATCACGGGTAAGTTTTTTGGCGATCTTGATGGTATCTACATTGAATGCAACGGCAATCAAAAGCCCTATTACAAAAAGGATCATCTGCACATATCGTTTGTACCACCCTGATGCGCATTCCATCGTTTCATCAAACCATTTCTCCAGCAGGACTTTGAATTTTTGCACATCACCCTGCGCATCGGAAAGGAGGGACAACAGGAACAGGCGGGTATCTGCATTAATGTGTTTTTCTGCTTGTGGCTTCTCCCGTTGTGCTGCCAGCGCCTCGATGGCCATGTTTGCAGTATCACGGGAAAGCGGATCATATTTTAATGCGCCGGACTGAAGTGATTCCCGTATCCGTAAAATATTCGGGGCGCTTCCCTCATGGTCAACTCCGTTAAGCAGGTCAACCATGATTTTGGAAAAATTTGCTGAGCCCAGGTAGCCCGGCTTGCTGTACCAGTTGTCTTCAGCAAGGTATTTCACCAACGGGTGTCCGTAGAACCTGGCAGCGAATTTTTTGTCGGTGAGACGGTTGGTCCTGAAGATAAGTTCACCAAATCCTTTTATACGATCCCAGTAAGGAAAGCGGGAAGAGGTCTTGCCATCTTCGAGCATGCGAAGGATGGCTTTTTCCAGCACTTTCGAGCGAAAAGCGAGTTGGGTGGCAATCATTTCCTGTATGATACTCGCCAGTAAACTATAAAGCAGGTAGATAAATACCAGCCCTATTACCACATCGAGGGCAACGTTGTTGAACATAGCTGTTGTTTTTGGCCTACTCTGTTATCGGGTTTTCGGTTACCCCGTATTGATCGAATGAAAAGTCAGTTGCTGTTGGGAATCCCTTGTCTCTCTGCACACGGGTGGGGATAAAATCTGGGGGAGCTGCCTGTAAACGCCCGAATAGGGCATCCAATGAAAACCAAAATAGAGATTGGTTTTGACATATGCAATAGTGGATAACATGTTTATAGTGTACAGAAAAAATCCCCGGCATGAAAAAGCGGGCAAAAAAATGACGGGCAGGGATGGGGTTGGGAGATGTTTTTTGAACGCTGTCATTCTCAATTTCAGAGGAGATTTTGTCGTTTCATAAGATTATTCCTTATATTAGCCATGCTAAAATCATCTATACACATTAAATTCTAACCTGTATGGCAAAAGCCTCAAAGCCGGCCAAGAAAGCCGCAAAAAAAGCAGCTCCTAAAAAAGCCGCAAAAAAAGCAGTAAAAAAAGCAGCTCCAAAAAAAGCAGCTCCTAAAAAAGCCGCTAAGAAAGCAGCTCCAAAAAAAGCAGTAAAAAAAGCAGCGCCTAAAAAAGCAAAAGTAAAACGCAAGCCTAATGCAGCTTTCATGGCGCCATTAACGCCAAGCGCAACACTGGCTGAAGTAGTGGGTAGCAAGCCATTGGCAAGAACAGAAGTTGTTAAAAAAATCTGGGAGTATATCAAGAAGAACAAACTCCAGGATGCAAAGAACAGGCGTATGATCAACGCTGATGCCAAACTGAAACCTCTTTTTGGTAAAGCACAGATCTCCATGTTCGATCTCACCAAAGTGGTGAGTAACAACCTGAAAAAATAATGGTAACAGTTACCAGCATAAAAAAACCCGGCAGTATGCTGGGTTTTTTTGTGGAGCGGAAGGGAGTTTGGAGTTTGGAGTTTGGAGTGAGGAGTCTGGGGTTTGGGGTTCTGGATGGGTTTCGCTTTGAAAAATGATAACTCCCGATTCTCAACTCCAAACTGTCTTCCCCACAATCTTTTTTCTTTACTAATCCCTACGTATGTCCCAGGGTTTTTTCATTGTAAAAGTGAGTGCTTCCTTTGCGGGGGAAGATGCGTTATCCGGCATACTGAAAAAATATTCCGTTTCCAATGATGACGTTTTTGCATACTGGGATGAATTTGCATTTACAGCTTCACGGATTCCGGAAGCAGATGCTGTATTGGTATTGAATGATCCCTTGGAGTTGATCAGCATCATTACCGACCCGGGAAAAGTGATCGCTTTTATGATGGAGCCGGGCGAATACCATGAGCATCCATGGATGTTTAAGGGACTTGAAAGGTACGCGCAGGTGTTTTCGCCCTTACCCAATTCACCCAATACCGTGGCTTCGCATGGGTTTTTGGGATGGCAGTTTGCCCATGATTACCATTTTTTAAAGGAACTGGCCGTACCTGAGAAAACCAGGGAAATTTCCTGCATTGCTTCAAAGCTCAAGCAACTGAAAGGACACAGGTTACGTACAGGTTTTGTAAACAGGCTATCGCGGGAAATGCCAGGTATCGATATGTTTGGAAGGGGCACACATTACCTGCCCGATAAACTGGATGGCCTGCTTTCTTACCGGTACAGTATTGCCATAGAAAACGCATCGATGCCCGATCTGTTTACAGAGAAGATCAACGATTGCTTTCTTGCCTATACGGTACCGATTTACTATGGTTGCACCAATTTGGGAAAATATTTTCCGGAAGAAGCTTTTGTCTGGATTGATATCACGCAGCCTGAGAAAGCGATAGGAAAAATAAAAGAGCTGATGGCAGCAGGTGGTGACTGGGACCAAAGGCTGCCAGCTATACAGGAAGCCAGGGAAAAAGTACTGAACGCATACCAACCCCTGGCTGGAGCGGCATCCATACTTCGCGGCATTCCTGCGGGGGCAGCCAGGCAAACTGTTTTGCTGCAACCAACGGCACCAACCATCTGGAAAAGGATCAAAACTGCCTTTGGCTAGCCGGAGTGTGCGAAGAAACCCCGCATAAGCACAAGCGATGAAAACAAAACTGCTAAAGGATATATCGGCGAGTACCGTGCAGGTTATCCTTAACCAGTTCCTCGGGCTATTTGTCTTTCTGGTTATTTCGCGTTATCTCAGTAAACAGGCTTATGGAGAACTTAACTGGTCCCTGGCCATCCTCACATTCATAACTACTATATTAAGCCTGCGCCTGGAACAGTTGGTGGTAAAAAAAATTGCCGCCGGCGAGCATGCGACCGGATTGCTGACCATTTTTTTGGGGCATGTATTCTTTTCAGGTGTTGCTTTTTACCTGCTCCTTCTTGCATGCCATTATTTGTTCCCGGTTTTTTTTGGGACGCATAACCTCCTGTTGTTACTTGCAGTTAGTCAACTCTTCTCTTTTTTTTCATTACCCTTTAAACAGGTTGCAGCGGGCAAACAGCAATTTGGCGTACTGGCCCTGATGTCATCTGCCGGCAATATCGTTAGAGCCATATGGTTGCTTTGGGTGGTATTTTTTTCCGTTCTGGATATCCAAATGGTTCTGTTTATTTACATCATTTCTGCTTTTGTGGAGTTGGCGCTAAGCATGTACCTGTCTGTAAGCAGGCTGGGAGTGTCCCCGGCCCCAGGGGGGAATTTGTACCCCTATCGTGCACTCCTTGCGGAATCGATGCCTCAGATCGGAATGGTATTTCTCAATGCCTGCATGGCGCGTATCGACTGGATACTGCTCGGTGTTTTCTCGACTCAGGTGATTACTGCTGAGTATAGTTTTGCTTATAAAATATTTGAACTCTCCCCGGTACCCCTGCTGATCATCGGGCCATTGCTGTTGTCAAAGTTCGCAGCGTATTTCAGCAGGCATCCCAAAGAATCGTTGCAACAGCACAGCAGGCAACTTAACCTGCTGATCAGGATAGAGATGATCATGGCCAGCTTTTTCCCCCTGGTGCTGAATATTGTTTGGGCGCCACTGGCAGACGCTCTTACGGATAACAAATATGGGGCGGTCAATAGTACAAGTTTCCTGCTGCTTTCTTTATGTATTCCCTTCCAGTATATGATCAACCTTTTCTGGTCCATTCACTTCTCCCTTAATCACCTGGCAATGATCTTCAGGATTACGGCTGTGGCATGCCTGATCATTGTTGCCGGCGACATCCTGCTGATTCCTTTGTTGAGTGCACCAGGCGCTGCCCTTGTTTACCTGCTGGCAATGGTTGTAGAATACTTTTTATACCTGCGAAACTCCCCTTTTTTGCACCGGGCCGACTGCATCCTGCCGCTGTTATACTGCATGTCCATTGCACTGGTCAGCGGACTGAGTGTTTATTTTTTGCAGATACCGGTGTTGCTGAAATTAGCCTGCGCAATCGGTTTATATACTGTTTTGCTGTTCCTGACGGGGCAGTTTTCAAAAACAGACTGGGTTATGATCCGGAAGAAAATATGGGAAGAAAAACCCTTGAAAGTGTAAACCAATGAAGGAATTTTCATTTGCCATATTAAAGCAAAAAGCAAAACGGGTAGACTGGCCACTGCTCCTGTTCCTGGTATTGGTATTGAACGTAAAACTCGTCGTTAAACTTGTGGGCTTGCTGTTTATTTACCTGGTACGCCGGAATTTTCATTTTCGGTTTTCGCTAAAGCCGCCTGCCATTCCCTTATTCTATCCTGCTATGATTGTTATTGCCCTGGTCAATTTTGTGGTGTATGCATTATACAGCAGGGCCAACTATTCGTTTCTGGTGCTTACCGGCATAGGGTTCTGGATGGTGTGTATCCTCGTATTTCACCAACTGTCTTTTGCCATGAAGCGGTCGCCTTTATCGGTATTGCACAATACGGTTACCGTTTTTTTTCTGCTTAATATCCTTTTTTCTGCAGGCAGCTTTTTATGGATCATAATGGAAACCGGCTCGCTCAATCCTTACCGGTACCAGGGAATGTACCAGAAATATTTTATCGGTACAGGTGACTATATTCGTGGCATCAGTTTCGATACTTCTACCACCAATGCGATATTGAATGCATTGGGTGTGGTCTATTTTTTGTTCCGCAGGCAGATGCTGCTGTCAATATTG
This sequence comes from Chitinophagaceae bacterium, assembly GCA_031424835.1. GTDB lineage: Bacteria > Bacteroidota > Bacteroidia > Chitinophagales > Chitinophagaceae > Sediminibacterium. The sequence continues at coordinate 58,140 of JANPIE010000028.1, read as the reverse complement.
TGCATGAGCGTGATGTTGCTCACCAGCAGCAATTTTACCAACCTGCTCATGGTCGCCTGCCTGTTGTTGCTGTTTATTTTGAAAAGCAACCGTGTTCAGAAGAGTATGATCACCGTATACTTTTCTATGATGGTGGCTTTTCTGGTGAATGTATCGCCGCAGAACAATGACTATGCCATCAATATTGCCGGTAAAACACTTGGGAGAACAGATGCCGGCGCGCGCGAAAATATAATTCCTGCTGATCCCGCAGCATTGCCAGATAGTATGTTGACTGTAGAACAGCGTAAAGAAAGGGCAGCGAGGACCTATCTAGATAGTGTAACGTTGGCGCAGCAAACCGCGGGTGATACCCCGGTGAAACTGCCCGTACTGAAAATTCCGAAGGTAAATATTTACGCGCCTGAGTATGAACGGAAGGCAGATTCCTCTGCCATCAGGCTACAGGCCATCCATTTTATCCGGCAAATGGCGAAGGATAGTGCCGATCCGCCTAAGAAATTGGTTGACAGTGCGTCAACCGGTAAGATTGGTAAAATACTTGCCTTTCAGCAGCTATTGCAGTTTATGCGAGAACATCCTCTGCGATCAGTTACGGGAAACGGTACCGGTAATTTCTCTTCCAAACTTGCGTTTAGGGCAACAGGACTGAGAATGGCCGGCGGGTACCCTTCTTCACGCGTTTACCTGCATGAGGATTTCAAACAAAACCACCTGGCTGTTTACTTAACTTATTTTGCTGAGGATGCCCGGTATCACTCCATTGTTAATTCTCCCAATTCGGTCTATGCGCAGGTGGCCGGAGAGTATGGAGTGGCCGGGCTTGTTTGCTTGCTCTTCCTCTATGTGGGGTATTTTCTGCGTCGTATTAACCAGCTTAGCTATGGCCTGGCTGCAGGCTTTATCATGGCGGGTGCATTTGTTGCGGACTATTGGTTTGAACAGTTATCCGTAGTGATCGTATTTGAATTACTGATGTTACTAAATCTGGCAGAAGCTAACCGGCAAGCACATGAATGATCTACTTATATCGGTGGTAATGCCCGCTTACAATGCGGAAAAATACATTGCGGCAGCAATGGAATCTGTATTGATGCAATCATTTACAGCGTTCGAGATGCTGATCATTGATGACGGTTCTACCGATGCCACGGCTGCTGTTGTTGCTTCCTTCACGGATCCGCGTATCAAATATTTCTACCAATCCCATAGTGGGGTGGCGGTTGCGTTAAACCTCGGACTGGCCAGTGCAGCCGGTAAATACATCGTTCGGTTTGACGCTGACGATCTCTGTCATCCCGAGCGGTTTGAGCGGCAATTACATTTTCTTGAAACACATGCGGAATACGTTCTGGTGGGCTCTGACGCGGAATACCTCCTGGAAAATGGCGAATACCTTTTCCGGTTCAGTTGTATTGCGCATTCACATGATTCCATCATACGCAAAATGTATGTCTATTGTCCATTTATCCATTCTGCCGTGATGTACCGGCGCGATGCCGTAATACAGGCGGGGGGCTATTCGCTGCATGCGCACAATTTTGAAGATTATTTTCTATGGACGCGGTTAACTCGTGTGGGAAAGTTTCATAATCTGGCAGAACCCCTGGTGCAGGTACGTTTTAACCCGGCGTCGGTAACCATTGATGAAAGATGGCGAAGCAGGCGTTTCAGGAGATTGAAAAGGGATATCATCAGGCGCGGCACAATTACAGAACAGGAAGGTCATGAGTTGTTGGCGCTGGTGAAAGAACAGGACACGACCCGCATCAAGACAGGCGCCTACCATGCATTGTGTGCCAAAAAATACCTCACCGATAATTACCAGCCTGGTCTTGCACGCAGGCATTTGACCGATGCAATAAAGAGTAATCCATACCGGCTGGATAATTATGCATTGCTTGTATTGAGTTACCTGCCGCGGCTTGTGCTCCGCTGGCTTCACACGCAAAGCCCCAACAGATTATAGCCATGCTGAAAGTAGTTATGATAGCAAGATCAACATTGTATTCTGCCAGGGGTGGTGATACCGTGCAGGTAGTAGAAACCGCCAGCCAGCTCCGCAGGGCCGGGGTAGAAGTGGATATCAAACTTACCCATGAAAAAATAGATTACCAGCGTTATGCATTGCTGCATTTTTTTAATATTATCCGTCCGGCAGATATGCTCATGCATATCAGAAAGTCGCGAAAGCCTTATGTACTATCCACGATACATATTGACTACAGTTCCTTCGATAAGATACGCACTGGCATGGCTGGCTGGCTATTCCGGGTTTTATCGGGCGATGCTATTGAATATGTGAAAACGGTTTCCCGCTGGGTTCTTAGGCGAGACAAGCTGGTAAGTATCGACTATCTGTGGAAAGGACAGAGAAGGTCTATCCGGGAAATTCTTTCGCATGCGGCGATGCTGCTGCCGAATTCTGTCTCCGAACAAGTGAGGCTGGTGAAACAGTATGGGTGCGACACAGATTTTATCGTAGTGCCAAATGGGATCAATGAAGCAATGTTCAGGTACGACCCTGCGGTTGAACGCGATCCCAAACTGGTGTTGTGCGCGGCACGTATTGAAGGGATCAAAAACCAGTTGAACCTGATACAGGCATTGAACGGAACATCTTTTTCTCTTTTATTGATTGGTTCGCCTGCGCCCAATCAACTGGCATATTATCATCAGTGCCGTAACATCGCTTCGGCTAATGTGCGGTTCATAGAACAGTTGCCACAAATGGATTTGCTTCGATATTACCAGTTGGCCAGGGTGCATGTTTTACCGAGCTGGTTCGAAACCACGGGGCTGAGTTCACTGGAAGCTGCTGCAGCCGGTTGTTCAATCGTCATCTCAGCCAAAGGTGATACGAAGGAATATTTTGGCGAAGATGCTTTCTACTGTGATCCCTCAGACAGCGCATCCATTTATGCTGCGGTGCACCGTGCCGCTACCGCCGAGCCCTCGGTTGTTTTGCAACAGCGAATTGCGGACAGGTATACCTGGCGGCATGCGGCATCGCACACATTGATTGCTTACCAAAAAGTACTGGGTGTATGAAAAAACTCCGTATTGGCATATTGGGCACACGGGGCATACCCAACCGTTATGGTGGGTTTGAACAGGTGGCAGGTTATTTGTCGGAGGGCCTGGTAAGCCTGGGCCACCATGTTGTAGTTTACAACCCGCATAACCATCCCTTCCGGCAAAAAACCTGGAATGGCGTTAGTATTGTTCGTTGTTATAACCCGGAGCCATGGATGGGTACAGCCGGTCAGTTTATATATGACCTTAACTGTATACGCAATGCGCGAAAACAATCATTTGATGTGCTGCTCGTTCTTGGTTACACCAGCAGCGCTGTCTGGCAACGTTGGTATCCCAGGCATGCATGGATTGTTACCAATATGGACGGATGGGAGTGGAAGCGGTCCAAGTACCCGCCGGCGGTGAGGCGTTTTCTTTTATATGCCGAGCAGCTTGCCGCTAAAAACAGTGATTACCTGGTTGCGGATTCGCCAGCTATTTATACTTATCTCGCTGCCAAATACAACACACCCTGCACTTGTATTGCTTATGGCGCTGATGAAATAGTGGGTGAAGATGACAATGTATTGCATACATATGGACTGGCGCCTTTCGGGTATTACATGCTGATGGCCCGGATGGAGCCTGAAAACCATATTGCGTGCATTCTCGAAGGGTTATGTTCCACGGATGGAGAAAAGAAAATTGTAGTGGTGGGTGATACAACTACTGCATACGGAATAAAAATGCTGCGCATGTTTTCCGGTAACGACAGGGTGATTTTTGCGGGCGCGGTTTTTGACCCTTTGGCTGTGCATACGCTCAGAAAATATGCCTGCCTGTATTTTCACGGGCACAGTGTGGGAGGCACCAATCCTTCGCTGCTAGAGGCGATGGCGAGTGGTGCATGGATCTGCGCACATGACAACTGCTTTAACCGCGCAATTCTTGGATCCGACGCATTGTATTTTATGAATCCGACCGACGTGGCAACAGCAACTACACGCGATCCCGGGCGCAGGCCTGAGATGATTTTGGCGAATAAGGAGAAGATCCGTACAGGTTATCAATGGAGCGGGATTGTGGCAGCCTATGCGCAACTTTTTAAGAAACTTCATGACACATGCAAATGAAAGAAACCATTGCGGGAGAGGATAACCTGGAGAACAGGATCAGTTATTACCACCTGGTGGTGTTCGTGATGGCATTACCTTTTGACAGACTGTACAGTGAACTTGCTTTGATAAGTTTCTGCATACACACCCTGCTGCATTTGAGGCCTCGCAGGGTTACGTGGCAATTTTTTGGACTGTTGTCTGTTGTTTATCTGCTTACCATGGTGGGCACATTGTATACCCGTCATTATGATGAAGCTTTTTATGAATGGGAAAGGCAACTGGCCATTTTACTTTTTCCGTTATGTTTCTTCTTTACACGTCTTGATCCGGGAAAATATTACCTGTCCATTGTAAGGGCAATGGCTGCCAGTTGTTTTTTCGCCTTATTGTACCTGTATTATATCGCTTTTTCACGTATATCGGAAATGAAGTTGCCCGCCTCTGCCATTGTGAGTAATATTTTTATCAATCATAATTTCGCTGAGCCCATAGATATGCATGCTACCTATTTTTCTATGTATATAGCGCTTGCTGCCCTGGGCACCATTCAATGGATGGTAAAAGTATCTGCCATAGGTTCGCGGATTTTAAATGGGATCATCTTATGTGTGCTTACACTCGGGCTGATCCAGTTGTCTTCCCGTTCGGTACTCATTGCAGTAGGCATTATCATCACCCTAGTGGTTCCTTTTTTTCTTTTTGAAGGGAGAAAACGCGTTTGGGTATGTTTATTGTCTTTGTTTATCGGCGGTATTTTTTTTATTGCGATCAATACCCTCGCCACACTTAAGACACGCTTTATTATCGACCTGAAACAGGATCTGACACAGGCCAGCGTACGCAACAATACGCTGGAACCCCGTATCCGGCGATGGGAATGCGCATGGGAGCTTATCAAGCGATCGCCCGTATATGGCCACGGCAGTGGCAGTGAAATCGCATTGCTCAAAGAGATCTATTTTCAGAAAAAATTATTCAATTCCTATATCCACAAACTGAATGCGCATAACCAATACCTGAGCCTTGCCATTAAGACGGGTTTTATTGGATTATTCATTTGGTTGATAACCCTGGTGGCAGGGTTCAGGCTGGCCATACGCAACAGGAATGCGCTGTTTGCCGGATTCCTGGTAATTATATCCGTGGTCTCATTTTCGGAAAATATACTGGATGCCAATAAAGGAATATTCTTTTTCGCTTTTTTCTTCAGCCTGTTGTATTTCGCTGAAAAGAACCGGGACGAAGCAACCTGAGCTTTTTCGTTCACGCAATGCGCGTTTATCCTATGCATGGTGTTGCCAGGATGCGGAACTATTCAAAAATAAAATTGTTGCAATAGACTCCACTATTTATATCCTGGTGTAGCCCAGGGTTAAACCCGGCAATCGGTATAATCGCATTGTCACGGATATAATAGCCAGTATATCCACATCCCAGGAGAAATGTAAATGTTTCTTTCATTTTTTCCGCGCCCGCGAACCGTGTTTCGCACTCAAAAAGAAGCCTGGGCCTGCGGCTGCGTAATATGTGTTCGGCACCCTTAAACACTGCGAGTTCATTTCCTTCCACATCTACTTTCAGAAAATCGGGGTAAATCTGCCGGGAAGCACAATAGTTGTCCAGTGACACTGTGGGTACTATTTTTTTCGACCGGTATAATTCGTAGGGCGGATGCTCAATGATCGTTGCGCAGGGTGATGATTGCCTGTGCCCATTATAGGGTACACATAAGGTTGCGGTACCTGTGTTACCGGATACTGCGCAGGCTTCAATAACCAGGTTATCCAATCCAAATAAAAATCTCAGCCTTACGAGGTATTGATTCAATATTGCCTGGGGTTCGAAAGCATGAATTTTTCCATGTCTTCCCAGCTTTTCAAAAAAGTAATAGAGGTAGCCTCCTTTGTGCGCACCCACATCAAAAACAGTGTCTCCGGCCATCACATGCTTTTCTATATAGGCAATGCCGCCGCGATCCTCCCTGTATTTGTATTTTTCTGCCCTGTGTTGCCATTTGATTTTTTCATAGGGTTTTACCAGCATCCGTTCGCGGAATGACAATGTTTCCTGCGCAGAAACCCGGGGTATGGTATGTGTCAGTGCATGCTGCATCATTTCAGGCGGCTATGTCTTCGGGCAGATAGGGTTTGCGTAAGCCGGATTTCTCCAATGCAAATTTCGCTAAGGCAAAGCAACGCTGCGCAATGGTACCCAGAATGATCTTTGCATCAAGCATCCATCCAATGTTGTGGATATAATAGCTGTCCCAATGATAGCGCATAAGTATGCTTCTTCGCGTAGGCGTGGGTCCATGGAATCCCTTTACTTGTGCAAGTCCCGTTAGGCCGGGTTTTACCAGGTTCCTGAATTTATAGCCAGGCAGCAGTGCTGCAAAATGGTGGCAATCAGCAAACATATGCGGACGAGGCCCCACAATGCTCATGGTGCCCAGCAAAACATTCAGAAACTGCGGAAACTCATCGATATTGGACTTACGCAGGAACCAGCCAAAGCGCGTAATCCGAGAATCATATTCGGTTGCCTGGCGCGTGTCTGAATCCTGGTTTACCACCATCGTTCTGAACTTATAACAGGTAAATGCTTTACCGCCGCGCCCGATTCTTTTCTGTAGAAAGAATACCGGTCCCCTTGAACCTAGCCTGATACAGGCCGCAATAACGGGCACCAGCCAGCTTAACACACCCAGGATAAAAGCCATTGAAAACATGAGATCAAACGCGCGCTTAACAATAAAATAGCGGCGCTTACCGTCTATCTGGTCCCTTAAACGAACCGGCCTGCCAACTACAGACAGTTTTGGCAATGGCAGGTTTGGGGTGGAGATGGCTGCATTGTCGATCATCCTTGTCAGCGCTTCCTAAGGTTTTGAATCAGGGCGTCATTATATATTCGCATGAGTACCCGCCCGGGTTGCCTCTGAAAACTATTTTTTATTAACTGATGGAAATGATGGCTTTTAATGTGTCCTATACGTATCATTGGTATAGGATACCGTAAACCGGTTATGAAAACAGTTACTGCTGAACATAGCATACTAAGAACATTGGCATATTTTGATATGTTCCATTATCCACTTTCGTTGGGGGAGGTCTACCGTTTTGTTCAGTACCCGGCAGAAACGCCTTCCTTGCAAACGGTACTGCAGGCGATGGAAGAAAAAAAATGGCTTTACCGGGCAGGCATATTCTATAGTCTCCGAAATGATCCGTCATTAGCGCCAAGGAGAGAGGCCGGCAACCTGCGCGCCGAAAAATTGTTAACCACCGCTTACCGTATTGGGCGTTTTCTATACCGTTTCCCCTTTGTACGCGGTATAGGCATCTCAGGGTCACTCTCAAAAAATTATGCAGATGCGGATGCGGATATTGATTTTTTTGTGATCACAGCTCCGGGACGTTTATGGCTGGCAAGAAGTTTTATGCACCTGTTTAAAAAGCTGAGTTTCCTTTGGGGCAGGCAGGACTGGTACTGCATGAATTACTATATTGACCTGGAAGCACTGCAAATACAGGAGCAGAATATTTTTACGGCAACAGAGGTAATTACACTGGTGCCATTGTATGGAGATTATTCAATGCCCGCATTTTTCAGGGCCAACAAATGGGCCACAGTTTATTTCCCTAACCAGGTAAAAGACGATGGGCCATTGTTTCCGCATACTGGCGAGGGAATACTAAAAACACTGATCGAAAAATTACTCAGCAGCCCGTTTGGATCCTGGCTGGATGATGCTCTCATGCAATTGACCAGCCAACGCTGGAGAAAAAAAGAGGAACGCCGGCAACAGAACCGCAAGGGAGAGCCTATGGGAATACGCACCGGCAAACATTTTTCCAGACCCAACCCGGAGCATTTTCAAAGAAAAATATTAGAGACGTATGCGGCTAAATTAAGAGCAGTGGAAGAACAATTGGGCATCGCACCAGATGAGCTTGGAGGGCCATAGTGGGTTTACTGATCAGCTTAATTTGCCGCAGGTTTGAAGGGGAGGAGCGGGTATGATTATATCGATAAGCTAACGCTTTCTTAACGTGATAATGTAATAATCGCCTATTGAGCGCCAGGGCCAGGCAGACTTCCATTTATCTTCCCATTTCGCCAGTAGCCGATAAAGGAGCGGGTGTTTTTCTGCAAACCTATCCATATATGATGGCGGAACGATCGTGCATAATCCCTCAATTTTTAATACTTCAAAGTCGTTGCCTATCTCTGAGACAATACGGGAGGGGTTATAGTACCAGCATTTAAAATGCACTCCTTCCACGTGTGCGTTTACTCCCCTTCCCCAAGAGAAACGCCTGAATGCTGTTCTGAATTTTCCCTTAAAAAGTAACAATGATTCCCACAGGCAAAAAGCCGGCAGCAACACCATGGTTACGGCACCATTATCTCTTAAGAGAGGTGAAAAAGATTTTAGTACAGTGCCAATTTGCTGAGTACAGTTCAGACCCGCAAAATTCGAAAAAATATGGTCATACGGACCTTTGTTAACCAGTTGAGCCAATTGCGTGAAATCAACCCGTTCATAACTCAGTTTTCCCGGAGTATCTGTTTTCGCAGCCTTGTCCTTCAGCACACTCAGCATACCTTCTGAGATATCTGTTGCATGAACGCTATGTCCCATGCCTGCCAAGTATACAGCATCTTCACCAGTACCGGCATTTATCTCCAGTATACTGCTTCCCTGCCTGAGGAATTGCTCCAGATGTGAGCGCACACGGTTCCGTTTATAGCGGATAAGGGAATTGCTTCCATAAAGTTTGTCGAACACGACAGACTGGTTACTGAATGCTTCAGCAGCCATCATTTCATTCTGTTGTACACGAGCCATCATATCGTATTGTTTTTTTCCAGCCTTTGCATGTGCAGCTTTGCTAAAAATTCAGCCGGTGCATAGTAAACAATCGACAGGGCTTTTTTCAATTGCCCGATATGCATAGAACGGGGGTGTTTCCAGATATTGTACCATTGTTGCCGGGCGATATTTTTTCGGTAGCTCTTATGAACATAACGGTGTAGCTGCTTATAAAAAGCCGGCTGGAAAGTATTGCGGAACATTAAATGCAGTTCATCAGAGTCGGTCCAGTTTGTTTTTTCCTGCATGTCCTGTTTTACTTTTTCATAAAACCCGGTTCCGGGTAAAGGGTAGGACACAGACACTCCGATGCTGTGCGGCAGCAGTTCATTGATCATGTCAATGGTTTTCCGGATATCCTTTTTTGTTTCGCCCAGGTATCCAAACTGGATAAAAAAGGAAGGCTTAATAGCATGCATTTTAAGAAGGGCAGTAGCCTGTCGGATCTGTTCAACGGTGATGCCTTTATCCATGGCATCCAGAATGGTTTGGGAGCCGCTTTCGGCTCCCAGCCATGCATTATCGCATCCCGCAGATGCCAGTGAGGCCACGTATTTTTCCTGTAACAGCAAATCTGCCCGCACCTGTATCCGGAAACGGAAATGCAGTTGTGCTTCCTCAACCAATTTCGCGAATTCTTGCACCCATCCGGGCTTCAGGCCAAAAATGTCATCGCAGAACCAGATATGATCAAAATTGAATTGTTGTTTGAGATACAAAAGTTCGTCTACTACGTTTTTAGGGGACCGTGAGTTGTAGCGATTGCCGTAAATGGGCTTGGCGCACCAGTTGCATTTAAAAGGACAACCACGCGTGGTGCCGATATTCAGCGAGAAATATCCATGGTGCTTCATCCACATTGCACGATAGGGCCTCATGTTCACTAGGTCCCAGGCTGGCATAGGCAAACTATCCAGGTCGCGTAAAACCGGGCGTCTTTGCGTTTTGATCACAGCACCTCCCTCTTTATAAGCAACACCCTGAATGTGTTGATAGGATGTTTCGTTTTTCTCAATAGCTGTAACCAGTTCCAGTAATGTATGTTCCGCTTCGCCAAGTAATACAAAGTCGGCGCCCTCTGATAAATATTTTTCATAATGATCAGTAGCGTCTGAACTTGATACAATTACGGTGCATCCCTTTTCTTTGGCAATATGGCACATTCGGAAGGCAGCTTCGCGCATATTGGTCAGGCACATTTTTGTGAGGTAGTTAAAGCCATCATCATAGACAACAAAAAAACGCGGCTTGAAATCATCAAGCGCCGCGATCACCGTATCCGCATCTTTTACAAACATGGTATCGAACAGCTTTGCCTCAAAACCAGCATTCCTTATAAGGGATGCAGCGTAGAGTGTACCCAACGGTGGGTAAGGTTGCCCGGTTGCCCATTGTTTGGGATCAAACCGCAGAAAATAGGAATGGGTAAATAATATCCTGTTCATCTTTTTTATTAAGTGATACGCGCTGTTGGCGGCAGGTTAAGTGAACATACACATTGCATACAGGTTTGGTTGGTATCCATGTTCAGCTCCTTTCGGAATTTATATCCCTGCACTCCATTGAGTATACCAGTCAGACTTTCTTCTCTAATATTGCCAATGGCCGCGTGAAAAAAACAGGGCCTCACTGATCCATCCGCTTCAATTACCGCAGATACCCAGGGTGCATTGCATTTTTTGTACGGAAATGCATTGTGCCCGTACATGGCACTGTAATGATCATGCAGCTTCTGCAGTTTCCCGGGGGATTCAGCAATAAATCTATTTTCAAAAAGTGACAGGTGTTTCGATTTGATCGCGTTAAGTATCTCCTGCATTTCCAGTAGCTCCGCTTCTGAAGGAAGTACCTGGTTCTGCCGGTCCGGGTTCCATGGGTCCTTTCTGTTAAACGCTTCACTGCTGACATCTGCTGCTAAAAAACTTACCTGGTCGAGCCCAAGTTCCTGCGCAGTTTCAATGATTGCGTCCCAGCGGCGGAAGTTGAGTTTATGAATGACGGTACGTGCTGTAATAGGATAATCGGGGCGCATCGTTTTTAAATACCTCACGCCTTCTTTTAATTTGCTGAAAGCGCCCGGGATATTCCTAATGCTGTCGTGGAGGGGCTCATCACCATCCAGTGAAACAATAATGCTATCCACACATTGCAACAGCCTGTCTGCATGTCGCCTGACGGTCATACCCGTTGACAGTAAACTGATGCGAAGGCCCTGTGATTGTAAGATTTCGCAGAACTGAAAGAAGTTTGGATTCAGCAACGCTTCGCCGCCCGACATCACCACTTGTTGTGTATGCAGCGATTTCAATGAAGAAATCAGTCCCTTTATATCACCAATGGTTAGCTGTTTCAGGTTTTTGTTGTCTTTCCAGATATCACACATCACGCACTGGCAGTTACAAGCGCTGTGCGGCATCAGTATTACAATGGGCAAGCTGCTGATGTGGTGGGTTTGTAAAGTCCGGTATCGCTGGTAGCTTCGGTATAGTGACTGTGGCATCATGCTGTTTCAGTCTTTGTTAATTCGTATCCAGTGAAAGGGAAAATGGTTGCCGGATAACCGGTTCCATATAGAGGCCGGGTCGTACAACACCGTGCTGTTGAACTGCGCCAGTGAGTTTACCGTGTGGTGAAAATAATGCCTGGCCATTTCAGGGAAACCTATCGAACGATAATAGGTTTCTGTTCTGCCCGCTGCAGCCGAAACCTCTTTTGCTGAATAAAACCGGGTATCGGTGATGTGGATCTCGCCATTGGGTTTGAGGTGCCGCAGGCAGAGATCCAGGATCGAATCTATTGATTCAAAATATTGTATGGAGGCCGCAAAGACAATCATATCGTATTGCCTGTCGTCGAGTATGCCGGAGCGAATATCGCCATAAATGAATTTCATTTTAGGGCAACTGTTGAATACACGGGCGGCCTGCTGTAGTTCGGTAAAATTTATATCGAGCCCCGTGAGTTTACTCCGCGATATCAATGATAGCTGGTGACAGAGCCAGCCATTGCCACAGCCTATCTCGAGTATATTGAGTGGTTGCCTTTTTTTTTCGAGATAGGCAGTGAGTCTTCGGGCTGACGCTTTTCTTAGCTGCCATTCACTGGAATGGGGATGTGATGCCCGGCACTCCGGTAATCGACTCACTTCTTCATCAGTGTACATCCGGTTCTCACGGGTGCGGCAGGCAATGTATTTTTTTTCAAAAAGATTATCGGGCATAGTGAGGCCCGGTACATATAAATTGTTTAGTATGGCAGAATCGGGCAGGTTCACATGATGTATTTAAAAGCCCTGGATCTCCGGTTGGCGGTATTTCCAGAGGCGGTGTAAGATTTTTATCTCGTAAGGATATTGGTAAAGATTTGTTTTGTAGCGAAGTCCCGAAACCAGTTTGACTATCTTTCGTTTCACATCGTTGAGCCTGATATCCGATACTGTGGGGAAATAGCCATTCAGCACGGTTTCAAAATTCCGGATCTTATCAATCATGTCGGGGGTGAGCCAGGGCGTTAACGGGTTTTTGCGGAGATCGAATTTTTCCCATTCCGGATTCATCCAGTCTTCCAGATGTTTGGGGAATGAAAAACCCGACGCGAGAACCTGCTCATATAATTCGGAGCCTTCGGTAGGCACGGGGCTGTAGGTGTAAAGAACGATCTCGGTGCGGGGATTGATTTTTTTGATCTTTCTTATGAACCGGATATCAAAGTCTATCTGCGCCATCACTTCTTCGGGTGTGGAGGCGGGAGTACCGAGTACAAAAGAGTATTCAGGAATGATATCGAATTGCTTTAAACGCTCCGCAAATCGCATAATCTGTTCACCACTTTGTGTACCCCCTTTATCCAGTTGTTTTAATATGCGGTCGTTTCCACTTTCTGCGCCAAAGAATATGATCTTGCATCCTGCTGCACGTATCTGTGCCAATGACTCGTCTTTGAATTTGTCCATTGTATCTATCCGCGCCATACCCCACCAGTTCATTTTTTCGGGGGTGATTAATTTGGCAAACGCAACACTTCTTTTTTCGGACACGAAGAAATTATTGTCGTGGAACTCGACAGCATCTGCGCCCCATTTGTCCTTTATGTATTTGATGTCGCGGTAGACGTGTTCCGCAGACTTCGCTTTCCACCTGGCTTCATAGGTAGGCACTACTGCACAGAACGAGCAGGTAAATGGGCAGCCAATGCTTGAGTGGTAGGCCAGGGTCTTATTGCCCAGGTAAGTCTTTCCCAGGTATTGCTTCATAGGGTACAAACTGTTCAGTTTATCGTAGGGCAGCGGCGGAAGTGTATCCTGTTCAATAAGATCCTGTTTGGCGGTTTTGATCACATGCTCCCCTGAACGGTAGATCAGGTTTTTAACCAGTTCATAGGGTTCGCCCAAAGAAAGCGCGCGGATCAGCGAGGGAAATGCATGATCGCCGGGCCCGTTAATCACATAATCTACATATCCCGATTCAAGAACGGCCTTATACTGGTTGGTTGGGAAGTACCCGCCCCAGATCATGGTGGTTGCGGGAAAATCTTTTTTTATCTGCCGGGCAAAAGGAACGGCCTGTCGTAACTGCGGCCCTGGCATTACGGTAAAGCCTATAAAATCATATTCACCCGTGCTCAGGTATGATGCTATCCGGGAGTAGGGGTCCGTTTCACAATTACCATCCACAATTACCCAATCGGTTAAACCCTCAATGGATGCGGCAATATTCATGATGGAATTCGGTACCCGGTGTTTGGCAACAGCGCTTTTGGGATTAAAAAGGAGTACTTTCTTCATAGAAGCATTTGAAACGCATCCGCTATAACGCAGCGGTGGTGCCCCGGGTTGCCTGTGGTATAGGCTATTTCACTTTGAACATGCGCTGATTAACCACTTATCTTTAGAGCATGTCTTTTCTATCACGGATCAAAAGCATGCTAAGCGGGAATGCTGGCAGGCGGCTTGCTGAAACCGAGCCCGAACAAGCTTACAACCTTTGGGCTGCCAGCTATGATGCGCAGCCGGACAATCTTATGCTTGCAATGGATGAGGAAGTATTCAGCGAACTGCTTTCTGCATCCCCTGTCAATGGTCGCATTGTGGTTGACGTTGGTTGCGGAACCGGCAGGCATTGGCCCAAACTGCTTGCAGGAACTCCCCAACAGATTAGCGGGTACGATGTATCTGAGGAGATGCTAAGGGTATTGCGAAACAAGTTACCCGGGCAACGGGCAACCCTTTTATACGGTAACCTGCTGCAGGAGAAAAACGCGTCAGTGGATATTGTCGTTTCCACATTGGCCCTGGCACACATGCCCGATCCGGCGGCTGCCCTGGCGGAATGGGTGCGGGTATTGAAACCCCGTGGTGACATCATCATTACAGATTACCATCCCGGTGCCCTCGAAAAGGGCGCAAACCGAACTTTCCACTCGGGCAACCAACTGGTGGCGGTAAAAAGCTATGTTCATTCGATTGATAGGATCTATACATTGGCGAGGCAACTGAACCTGGATATTGTTCGTTTTATGGAAAAAAAGATAGATGCATCGGTGCGGCATTGGTACGAACAGAGAGGGGCAACAGGTGTATATGAGAAGTTTAAGGGCACACCCATCATTTATGGCATTCATTTAAGGAAAAATAATGTTGATACGTAATGTAAGACGGGTTGATGAAGAAGGTATGCCTGCTGTACAGCTATTACTGCAGGACGATCTTATCCAAACGCTGTCTGCATACGGGGGAAATGATCAGTTGGCCACGCGTCCCCACGCAATTGATTTCGATGATGCGATCATTTTTCCGGGATTGATCAATTCACATGACCACCTGGATTTTAATCTTTTTCCGCCCCTGGGAAATAAAGTTTACCATAGTTACCGCGAATGGGGAGAGGATATTCACCACCGTTGTAAAGAAACAATGGCTGATGTATTGCGTGTACCCATGGATGTACGCGTAAAATGGGGAGTATATAAAAATCTTTTTGCCGGGGTTACGACTGTAGTCAATCACGGTGCGAAACTAACTTTGAATGGGCCGGTTATCGATGTGCGCCAGGATGCAGTATCCCTGCATTCGGTAGGGTTTGAAAAAAACTGGCGATGGAAGCTCAACCAACCCCGCTGGCGAAAAAAAATATTCGCCATGCATGCCGGAGAAGGAACTGATGATACCTCAAATAAAGAGATAGATAAATTAACCCGGTGGAATCTAACACGAAAAAAAATCGTTGCCATTCACGGCATTGCCATGCAACCTGAACAGGCTGCCTTTTTTAAAGCATTGGTATGGTGCCCGGCTTCCAATTATTTTCTTTTCAATACCACCGCAATGGTGGATACACTGAAGCAAAAAACACCCGTCGTATTTGGCACAGATTCCACCCTTACTGCACAATGGAATATATGGGAACAACTTCGCCAGGCAAGGGCCACAGCACTGCTTACCGACAAAGAATTGTTTGCAGCCGTAACCCGTTCTGCCGCGGATGTCTGGGAGCTGGGTAAGCGTGGCCTGTTGTTGCCCGGCTACCGCGCGGATTTGGTTATTGCCAGAGCAAATGGATACCGCGATGGGATGGATGCTTTTTTTGCTGTTGACACGCAAGACATATTGCTGGTGATTAGCGGAGGAAGAATCCGGTTATTTGATGCATCGGTGAAAAGGCAGTTGGAAATTTCCGGAATACCGTTAGGGAATTTTACCGCGGTTGTTTTGTCAGCCACCGTAAAATATTGCGCGGGTGACCCTGCCACGCTGGTAAGGGAAATTCACCAACATTATCCGGGCGCAGTGCTGCCTGTGGAGGAATATAGCAAATGATAAAACTGGTTGATATTACTTTTCACGCCAACTCAGAGTATACCGATACTTCAGCCATGCTGAAGGCGCAGTCTACCTCACTGCTGTATGTGGATGAGATCCGTCATACAGTAGATATTGAGGTGATCAAGCATATCGATAACCCGCGTACGGTGATTCAGGAACATCCCTGTTACCGTTTTTTTCGCGGTAGCAACCATTTCTTTTCCCTACCCATAAAAACCCTGCTGTACCTGCGCAGGAAGCGGCCGGATATTATTTTGGTACAGGGTCTTATTTTTCCTGTACAATTACTTGCGATGAGGTACCTGCTTGGAAAAAAAGTAAGAATAATGGTGAAGCATCATGCAGAATTACCGTCAAAGGGCATCAAGGGATGGTTTCAGAAACGGGCTGCCGGTTATATCCATGCCTTTTTATTTTCATCGGTAGACAACGCATCAGAATGGATCAGCGCGGGTAGGGTTGGCAGGGAAAAAGTACATACACTGCCTGCTACCTATACTGCATTTTCAGGAATGAATAAACAGGAAGCAAGAGAGAAACTGGGTTGGAGCGATGAGCGCCATTATCTATGGGTTGGCAGATTAAACGCGAATAAGGACCCTTTCACTGTTTTTAATGCGTTTGAAAAATACTTTGCTGTTTATCCTGGGACCAGGCTGCATATGGTTTATAAGACGGATGAATTATTACCGGAAGTCAAAAAAAGGATAGAGAGCAGCCCGCTTCTTTCCAAAAACGTTTGCCTGCATGGATGCATAGCGAACACCGCGCTGCCCATCTGGTTTAGTGCTGCTGATGTTTATATTTTATCCAGTCACGCCGAAGGAGGGAGCGGAGCGTTGCTGGAAGCGATGGCCTGCGCATGCATACCCATCGTTTCCAATATTCCGTCTTCCATGTATTCAATCGGCCACGGAAAAAATGGCTTGTATTTCACGGCAGGTGATGCAGATAGTTTGTATGCGCAATTGGTATTTTCGCATGAACTGGATCATAACTATTCACAACAGGTGGTGGCGGCATTCAGCGAAAAATTTTCCCTCCCTGTTATTACCGCACAGTTAGTATCCATTTGCAATGCATTGATGCAGGGGGAATGATACTGGTGTATGCTTCCTCTGCCTGCTCAATCCCCTACTGTAAACAGGTTGATCCAGGCCCTTGCAGAATCGTCCATTGTGTAGGGTAGGGAAGGGCTGTGGTCAAGATCGGGTGCTGATAACAGATCAGATAACATCGCTACCGCAGCGTCTTTCCCGGTTACATTGTGCCAATGTTTTAGCCAGGCATTCATCGGTTGACAAAAGCTCACAACATGCGCACCTGCATACAGTGCCTCGAGGCAGGCGCCGCTGAATCCTTCGTATTCGGAACTGTGTAGCAAAATCCTGCTTTGTTGCAGCAGTGAAAGAATTTCTTCATGCGGTTTTTCTCCCTGCAGGCTGATGACTTGCTGTAAACCCTGCGCATCAACCAGGCTAGCCAGTTTGTGTTTTTCGGGGCCATCCCCATAAATGGCCACGCGCAGCCCGGCCATTTTTTTACTAAGCGCCGCAATGATGCCGATAAAAAGATCATATCGCTTTAGCGGGATCAGCGATCCAACACCGATAATATCAATGGTTCTTTGTTGCACGGCAGGTAGAAAAGCAGCGGGATCAATAGCGTTTGGAATGGTATGGGCAGGGCGGATACTGCGCGCACGGTAAAACTGGTCAGCCACAGAGTCGGAGATGGCCACCAATGAACCCGCATGTGGCCGGATCCATCTGACATAGCGGTTTTCTTTTTTGGCATCCTGTCCCAGCAGCCAGGTGCGGTGGGTAAGACCATACACACTGGCAAAATATTTACCAATAAGCGCCGATTCGCCCAGCCAGAAACTAAGCAGGCCCAATATTTTTTCCTTTTTTTTCAGTTGGTAAAGTATACCCGCACATCGCAGCCATGTACCCAATCTTGCTATGCCGCCTCTGTTCTGACCATTAAGGGGAAACACCCTGTTGCCATGCCAATAGTATGGGCTGCTGTTATAAGGGTATTGAAAAGAAAGGATGACCAATACCAATTCAGGGAAAATTTTATTGATGGAACGTACCAGTGCCTGCTGGGCGGGCAGGCAGTTTCCATCAGATTCGTCTGCGGGAAATCCGGGGGTAAGAATGACCAGTGTGGTTGGTTCGGACTTCATCAGTTGACAAAATATACATCAAAAAAGGGAAACACAGGTGCAGAAACGTTTTGTGTAAGCTGTGGTCCAAATCAGTCACAATTGCCGTGATCAGGCGGGTGTAGAGACATATGTAAGTTAGTTCAAATGTTAATTGTACTGGCCGATAAGGCTGAGTGCCGCCCGTACAGGTGATAAATTCGGTGTTTTTATCGCTATGGAAACGGTGTTTATAACTGGGTTTAGAGCCAACAAAGTAATACCTTGGTAGTCAATTAGATGAAGGGGATGGGAATGCGCGGTCAGCATCTATCGTTTATCATCCAGTTTCCTATGTCAAAAAACTTTTTGTTACAGAAAAAAAATAAAGGGGCGATCATTCGCTCCTTTATTTTTAACATACCCGTAAGTACCAATTCATTTTTTTGCGGGAATTTGCGGCCTTTGGCGTTTTCGGGGCTGTAGAAGTATTAGTTTTGCAATTCAATAAGTTTTTAAATTAATATTTTAAATTTATTACTAAAACCTACCGGGACTAATGAGAATACTGATTGCAGACGACCACACTTTGATACGGGAAGGACTAAGGAAAATACTCGTTGAATCGTTTCCTTTCGCAGATATTCATGATGTGGCTGATTCGGCGGATTTGCTGAAGAAGGCCATACATGAACAATGGGATATTATTATTTCAGACATCAGTATGCCTGGGTATTCAGGAATCGAAATACTGAAACAGATAAAAGAGCATGCTCCGCAAACGCCTGTTCTGATGTTAAGCATGCATGCGCCCGAGCAGTATGCAGTTCGTTCCTTAAAGGCGGGCGCATCGGGGTACCTCACCAAAGAGAGCGCTCCCTATGAATTGGTAAAAGCTGTTCAGCAGATATTAAGCGGCCGCAAGTATATCACCAGCGAAGTGGCGGAAGTGCTGGCCGGATCCATTGAGCAAAACAACTCCCAGGCGCCGCATGAACAACTTTCTGATCGTGAATTTGAAGTATTCAAAATGATTGTTACCGGAAAGAGCATTTCAGCCATTGGTGAAATACTTTCCCTTAACGTAAATACCATCAGCACCTATCGCTCACGCATTATGGAAAAAATGCACCTGCAGAATAATGCGGATTTGGTAAAGTACGCCATCATGAACAATATTATCTGATCCGCGTATCCAACCGTAGGTTAATCACTACATAAACAGAGACAGATTTCTATCCGTTACCACGCAACGGCAACCGTTCTTTGCATGGCAATAACGCCTGATATGGTCAATCATAACAGGCGTGATATATTGACCTATCTATATCCGGTAATCCTGTCATCCAAGCCCATACATTGCATGGGCTGTAAAAATATTCCTCCTAGAAAAACCAGGGACTTAACTGAGAGGACTTTGTAGCGTTTGCTTACAAAGTCCTTTTCAGCTTTCTTGTTGCTACTCCTAATAACACTACGTTATCGCAGCGATGCATTCCTGGGTGTGGCGCAGTATTGACATATTGCGGAAAGCAAAAGTCCTGAACATCGTTTTATTATTTTGTCCACATGGCGGGTAGTTTATCAACTACACAAGCTTTGTATGGCAAGCTACAAATCCTTGTCAGGGCAGAAGTTACCTTCGACCATATACTCTTAGAATGAATTCAAAAGGACTGAAAATACTGCTGATCGATGATACCCTGATTGTGCTGCAGCATCTGCAATCACTGTTATCACAATTGAAAGAGGTTAGCAGCACAGAAGCTGTGATGAGTGCGGAGGAAGCGCTGGTGCTTCTGGATAATTATGAGCCGGATATCATGGTCCTCGACATCAATATGCCGGGCATGAATGGTATTGAGATGTTAAAAAAACTTCCTTTCAAGCAGGTGATACGCCCGGTAGTCATCATGCTTACCAACAATATTTTTGCCGGCTACCGCGATGAATGTATGCGCCTTGGTGCCGATTATTTCCTGGATAAGTCGCGGGATTTTCAACTCATCCCCTCCATCGTAGAAAAAGTGCAGGAACATAAATTGGTAAGCATTTAGGGAGTTAGGAATTGGGATTCTGGAGGGGGAATGTATAGTCAAACCTATTACAACTCCAGACTCCAAACTCCAAACTCCAAACTCTCTCAAATCCCCAGCACCCCTTTCAACTTCGAATAACCCGATTTGCTTACGGGTAGTTTTACTCCGATGCTCAGAACGGCCAGGTGATTTTCTTTTTCATAGGGTTCAATGCGTGAGATCAGATGGGCATTCACCAGGAATGAACGGTGTATGCGTATAAAATTCTGTGGGTCGAGGGTCTGTTCAAAAAATGCCATGGTTTTATTCTTGAGAAATACTCCCTCCGCAGTATGGATCTTTACATAATCGTCTGCCGCTTCCAGGTATTGCACATTCGCAGTGGGGATGATCTTTATTTTCCCGTTATCTTTTAGCACAATCCTGTTTTGACGGTTAGGGCTGATGTCCGGCACACTTACTAACTTTGCCGTTTCTGCCTGCCGCTCCTGGGGATTTTGCTGCTGCCATTTTTTTATGGCTTTGTCAAACCGGTCGCGGCTGAAAGGCTTAAGCAGGTAATCAATGGCATGTGCCTCGAATGCTTTGATGGCGTATTCTTCAAAAGCGGTTGTAAAGATCACGGCGGGCGGTTGCTCTACCAGTTCCAGCATTTCAAAGCCCGTGATCTTGGGCATTTGTATATCCAAAAAAATAAGGTCAGGGCCGTGCTGCTGTATGGCTTTGATACCTTCAAAACCATCCCCGCATTCCTGTACCACTTCAATATCAGGATAATGCTGCAGGTATTCCTTTACAATGCCGCGTGCAAGTATTTCGTCGTCAATGATGATTGCTTTCATGGTTGTATTGTGGTATGATAAGTCTGGTGGTAAACAGATTGCCTGTTCTGGAGGTATGCAGCAGATCGTGCCTCGCAAAAAGCAAAAACAGCCGCCTTTGAATAGAAGCAAGACCAAAACCGGTGCCTTGTGTGCTCACTGCGGTCTCTTCATCAAACGGATTGGTGATACGGATGTGTAACTGGTTATTCTCTGCGTTGGCAGAAATGCTGATCATTACCTCACCGGTCGTATCATACAAACCAAATTTGATCGCATTTTCTACCACGGGCTGCAGCAGGAGTGAGGGGATATGCATATTACCCGCAGCTTCCATCACCTCTATATCTGTCTGCAGCCGCTGACCGAACCGTACTTTTTCGATGTCAAGGTATAATTGAAGATGACGCAGTTCTTCTTCCAGTGTCACCCACTGCTGTTCATCCCGTTTTAGCGTACCGCGTAAAAAATCAGAAAGCTGCTGCACCATGTGGCGGGCTTTTTCGGGTTGGGTTCCGGCAAGCGCACTGATTGAATTGAGACTGTTGAACAGGAAATGGGGTTGCAGTTGCTGGCGGAGTTTCAACAGTTCCGCATCTTTAGTCATTTGTTCCGCTTCTTCTTTTCTCCGGTTGGCTTCCTGTTGTTCCTGCAGGGTGTACCAGAGCAGGCTCATCATTGCCATACAACCCGTCATCAGGAAACCAATCACATATCTTATGGCTGTTGAATTGGTGAGGAGCTGCAGATAGTTTTCATCGGACCGGAACACCAGCTTAAGCAGCATTTTTGCCGACAGTAGCCAGAGCCCACTTAGTACAAGGCTCATAATCAATATATACCAGTACCGTTCTTTTTGCGGCAGGTAATATTTCATGTTATTGGTAATAAGCAGGCAACAGGCGGCCAGCAGCAGGTTGCAGAGCAGGCTGTCGGCCAGGCTTTGCAACAATCCCGCGCCATAACTATTGATGACCAGGGCATGTACCATTGACCATATCAGCCACCAACTGAAGAAACTAATGCGGAAGCGGTTGCCCGTTACGATGGAATTTGTCATGGATTATAATGACTGTACGAATTGCTCTGTGCAGTGTTCCGACAAATATCCTGCTTTTACATGTACCATATGCTGGTATTTGTTGCCGTCATCTTCTTCTCTGATGGCAGAGTATACTTCGGCCCCATCGGTAAGTTTTTCAAGTATATGCAGTTCGGTTACGTTCAGGAATTTCCACTGTACCTGGTTTGGCGCATCATTGAAGAAATGATCCTGCTCCCTTTCACCCATTAACTGGGCCTTGTTGAAAGCATGCAGTTCATCTTCCGCAAATATGAGCCGCAACTGCTCATCAAATTGTGCCTTATGATTCCCGTCGCCGCAGATGATGCGGTAAACAAGTTTTGCAAGGTACCAGGTCATGGGTTGAGAGTTATGAGTTATGAGTTATGAGTTATGAGTTGTGAGTAATGAGTAATAAGTATTAAGTTATGAGGAAAGGGTGCGTGTGCGGGAGGATAGGGAAAATGCCCGTGCTTCCACAACCCAAACGCACATTTCCAACTCAGAATTCTACACTCATAACTCTACGCTCCCTAAAAGCTTTTGATTTCAATTCCGCCAAAAATGGTGGTGCCATTGATGATAAGGATCTTGTTTGGATCAAAGACACCGGGTTGGGGCGGACGTTTGTCTTCTATGCCGGCAAATATGGCCACCGCTTCTGAGCGTATCTCCCAGTGTGGAGGAACCACCAGTTTGGTGCCGCCAAATGCCTGGAACAATTCAATCGTAACCGGTCCCTGGATATCAGCCTGGCTAAGGTTGATCTCTGCACCCCCCATGAAACACACGATATCGCCGCCTTTAAAATTTTTGGACGTCACCACTTTTTTCACGCCACCAAATATGGAAACACTATCCAGGACATCTTCCCCGCTCATGTATGCGGAAGATTGCTTTCCACTATCCGGATTAGTCAATGAACCCGCTACAGGGAATTCAGCATCGGGATTATTGAATTCTTTTGGATATTCAAACTTTCTTTTCGGTCGCAACATGAACAAAAGCCCGGCACCAATGATAACGATGGGCCAGAAAAAAGTTTTCAGGTTAACATCGGCCATGATATCATCAAAAAGGAAAAAGCCCCCAATGCCCACCAATACCAGCCATGATGGATTCCGGAAACTGTGTTTTATACCCGTCACAACACCCACCACTATCAGTATCATGGGCCATGTGAATAACCAGTGAGGAAGTCCGAGGTTCATTTTCTGCAACAACAGTGCGCCACCTACAAGCAATAAAACCAGTCCTGTCCAGAATCCGTCGTGGTTGTTGTGTATCCTTGCCCTGTTGTATCTGTCTTTTGCCATTGTCTTAAATTTGAAACAAATCTAGGCTCCGCCGGTATGCCGGTAAAGCCCAATTAGGCCATTCAACCGAAAAAGGCGGTAAGTGGGGGTGAATGGTCGGTGAAAATTTCAGCAGGGCCGGAATATTGAGTAGTGCACAACAGGTTTGGTAATGAAGGATGGCTGGCGTTAACGTGTCTCATCCTTCCATTCATCCGGGCGCCAGTAGCCGGAGATGTGGGGTCAATTACTTTCCACACTTCTGGACTGCCATCCAATCAGCAATACCCCTGCTATCACCAAAGCGGTACCGGCTACCTGCGCGGCAATGATCTTTTCTCCCAGGAAAAAATGTGCCTGTATTATGGTTGATACCGGACCGATACTGGTAATGATGGATACATTGTTGCTGCCGATGCGTTTCATGCCACTACTCATCATAAACGAAGGCAGTACAGTGGCTACCACAGCAATGGCTATGGCATACCAGGTAAGCGTGGGCGTAAATGGGATATCGCGGACATCATTGGCAACGAGAAAATGTATAAATATTCCGGCAGTGGCCATCAGCATGGCATAGGCGGTGTAACGGGTAACACCCACCCTGGTAACCATTCGGCCCGTTCCCACAAGGTAGAATGAGTAGGTGATGGCGCATAGAAAAATCATGAATGAACCATAGAAAAATTGAGGATTGGATGTATCTAACTGCAGCTCTCCAAAATAAGCGATGCCGATACCCAGGTAGGTAAGCGTAAGCGCCATCACTTGTATGCGACTGAGCTTTGATTTAAAAATAAATGTGTTGATCAGCACCGCAAACGTTGGGTAGAGAAACAGGATCAGCCTCTCGAGCCCTGCAGATATATACTGCAGACCGATAAAATCAAACAAACTGCTCAGGTAATAGCCAAGTATGCCCATGGCTGCCAGTAGTACCCAATCCCTTGCTGCGAGGGGTTTTTGGTTTTCTTTCCTGGAACTGAGCCATACGGCAAAAAGATAAAAAGGCAATGAGAACAACATGCGCAACATCAGCAGTGTGAGTGCATCAACCTGCGTGGAACGAAAAGCCAGCTTTACAAAAATCGCTTTGGTCGAAAACAAAATGGCTCCGGATATAGCGATCAGGAAGCCTGCAAGGGTAATCTGTTGGGCCGTTTTGGTCATGCCTGTCATCGTACTATAATGGTCAGAATTTGATTCCCCGCAGGACAAACTGCAACAATGAAATTTTGTGCCCGACTATTCCCTGCCCGACGGGTAATTTTATGCGCTTACATTAAAATCTCGCAGCGCATCATTCAGGCTGGTTTTGAGATCAGTGCTGGCCTTGCGCTGACCAATGATGAGTGCACAGCTTACCTGGTATTCGCCCGCATTGAATTTCTTGGTATAGCTTCCGGGTATTACCACACTTCTTGCCGGTACCCTGCCTTTGTATTCAATAGGTTCCGGCCCGCTTACATCGATGATTTTGGTTGATTGCGTGAGTACCACGTTGGCGCCCAGTACAGCCTCTTTTTCCACCACCACACCTTCCACAACAATGCAGCGGCTACCAATAAATGCGCCGTCCTCAATAATCACCGGGCTGGCCTGCAAAGGTTCCAGTACGCCGCCAATACCCACGCCACCGCTTAAGTGTACCCCTTTGCCTATCTGTGCACAACTGCCAACCGTTGCCCATGTATCCACCATGGAACCTTCATCAACAAAAGCGCCGATGTTTACATAGCTGGGCATCAATACCACATTTTTGGCGATGTATGCGCCATACCTCGCTACAGCATGGGGTACCGCCCTCACACCCAGTTCTTTGTAGTTGCTTTTTAATAGCATTTTATCATGGAACTCGAAAGGCGCCAGGGTCCAGGTCTGCATCTGCTGGATGCCGAAATACAATAAAATGGCCTGTTTCACCCATTCATTCACTACCCAGCCCTGCTCTCCCGGGGCGGCTACGCGGAGACGTCCTTTGTCAACTTCTTCAATTACGGCCCTTACGGCGTCTGCGTAGGTGTTGTCTTTCAATAATTCCCTGTTATTCCAGGCTTCCTGTATCCGGGATTGTAGCGGCATGCGTGATTTTTTTTGCAAACATACAGTATCAAAGGTTTACCAGAACTTTAGGATAGCATTGTTCTGTTACAATCTGTAATTTGCGTGTGCAATTGACAACTTTACTACGTAATGGTACCTTTCAACAACGATATTGAAGCCTGCCTGGAGCAGTTGCAGAAAGGCGGTCTGATTTTATACCCCACAGATACTGTATGGGGCATAGGCTGTGATGCCACCAATCCCGAGGCTGTGGCCCGTATTTATGAATTGAAAAAACGTTCCGATTCAAAAGCCATGATCGTATTGGTAGGAGATGAGCGGGATATCCTCCATTATGTTACGCAACCCGATCTGCAGATATTCGATTATATCAAAGGCGTTAATAAGCCGACTACCGTTATTTATGATGGTGCCATTGAACTTGCCGATAACCTTTTAGCAGAGGATGGGTCCGTAGCCATCCGGATCTGCGAAGAGTCATTCTGCCGGCACCTGATCAAAAGGTTTAAAAAGCCCATTGTAAGCAGTTCTGCCAATATCAGCGGCTATCCGGCACCGCAGTGCTTTAAGGATATTGAACCGGTTATCATAGACGGGGTGGATTACGTGGTAAGCTACCGCCAGGATGATACGGAATATAAAAAGCCTTCCTCCATTGTAAAATGGGAAAAAGATGGGACACTTAGTATCATCCGTCCCTGAATAAACCTGTGCATAAACCCGTGCGAAACTTTTCATTTTTGTTAATTGCTTGATTAACAACTGATTACCAGGCTGTTTTTAAGAACGGCATAAAAATTGGATTTCTACACTTGTGTATAACAAGCAAAATCATCATTTTACCACTCAACAACCAACCGTCATGGCCAAAGTAAGCGTAGACGTTCCTACAGACAAGATGCAATCATTTTTACAGGCGATCATAAATCTCGGTATAGATACCCGTTCTATCCTCACAAAACGGTATAGGAAAACAGTTATGCAAAAACGTAGATTCTCTAATTCCTTGAAGAATTTGTTCGGATGGGAATATTTCAGCAATGAGCTGGAATACGAATAGCCCTTTCCGCAGTCTTCCATTTTTTTAGCAGAGATAAGTTTTAGTTTTGCACCACCATGCAAAAAATACTGGTTATCCAGACCGCCTTTATTGGCGATGTGGTACTGGCCACCGGACTGCTCGAAAAAATGCATAGCCATTGGCCGGGCGCTACTATTGACATACTCGTTCGCAAGGGAAATGAATCTCTGTTTGCGCAACATCCTTTTTTATCGGATGTACTCACATGGGATAAAAAAGCAGCCAAGTATCGCAATCTTTTCCGGGTCATTGGAATCGTCAGGAAGAAAAAATATGACCTGGTGGTTAACCTGCAAAGGTTTGCCGCTACGGGTCTGGTTACCGTATTGTCGGGTGCAAAACATACCGTAGGTTTTGATAAAAATCCTTTTAGTTTTCTTTTTTCAGAACGTGTAAAGCACGTGGTGAATACTGATAACCGCAAACTTCATGAGATACACCGAAACCACTTATTAATCGCAACGCATACAGATGGCGTGGCGGCATATCCAAAATTATATCCCTCCGATGCTGACAGGCAATTCGTTGCCGAATGGAAGCGACAGCCTTATATCTGTATTGCGCCCGCGTCCGTATGGTTCACCAAGCAATTTCCTCCCGGACAATGGGTTCGGTTTATCAATGCATTACCCACAGGTATGCACGTGTACATGATAGGCGCACGTGGCGACAGGGAACTGATTGAAGGCATCCGCGCAGAAGTTGTGCATCCTTTTGTGTTGAATCTTGCCGGTAAACTTAATTTCCTCCAATCTGCCGCATTACTGGAAGATGCGGTGATGAATTATGTAAATGATTCTGCGCCTATGCATTTTGCTTCCGCAGTAGATGCCCCCGTGACTGCGGTTTACTGTTCTACGATTCCTGAATTTGGGTTTGGACCCTTGTCGGGCAGGAGTCATATCGTTGAAATCACCGAACCACTTACCTGCCGTCCCTGCGGGCTGCATGGCAGAAACGCCTGCCCACTTGAACATTTCAACTGCGCATGGCAGATCCGCACACAGCAACTGCTCGATTGCCTCTCACGCTAACAACAAACCGCAGTACATTTGCAGCGCATGGAAATATCTTTTACAGAAAAGGAAGCGGCTATTTTTCAAAAAATAACGGAAGCAGCAAGCCAGCTACAGGTTCCCTGTTACCTGATAGGCGGTTTTGTGCGTGATAAGATCATTGGCCGGCCTACCATGGATGCAGACATTGTTTGCCTCGGAGACGGTATAGAACTGGCCAATGCAGTTGCAACCCGTTTTCATCCGAAACCCCTGGTTGCCTATTTCAAGAATTTTGGCACTGCCCAGATCAAATTGCCCGAGCTGGAGATAGAATTTGTAGGCGCCCGGAAAGAAAGTTACCGGCAGGAGAGCCGCAAACCCGATGTATTGCCGGGCACAATAGAGGATGACCAGAACAGACGCGATTTTACCATCAATGCCCTGGCTGTAAGTTTAAATAAAGCCGACGCAGGTACCCTGGTGGACCCGTTTAATGGACTGAGGGATATTGCCGATAAGCGCATACAAACACCCCTGGCGCCGGCGCAGACATTCAGCGACGACCCATTGCGTATGATGCGCGCAATACGGTTTGCCGCCCAGCTTGATTTTAAAATAGAAGACGGCACTTTTGCAGCCATACGGGAGAGTGCTGACCGGATCAGCATTGTTTCCCAGGAGCGTATCACCGATGAACTCAATAAGATCATGCTTTGCAGGCAGCCCTCTGTGGGCTGGGATCTTTTGTTCAGGAGCGGCCTGCTGAAAGTTATTTTTCCACAGATGGTGGCGTTACATGGAGCGGCATATGTAGATGGTAAAGGGCATAAAGATAATTTTTACCACACGCTCCAGGTACTGGATAATATTTCGGCTCACACAGACGATCTCTGGCTGCGATGGGCGGCACTGCTGCATGATATTGGAAAACCCGCTACCAAAAAATTTGAAGAGGGTCATGGCTGGACCTTTCACGGGCACGAGGTGGTAGGGGCACGTATGGTGCCTAAGATATTCACACGGCTGAAATTGCCGCTGAATGAAAAAATGAAGCTGGTACAAAAATTGGTGCTGTTACACCTTCGTCCCATTGGCCTTACAAAAGAAAATATTACCGATAGTGCCATCAGGCGGTTATTGTTTGATGCGGGCGAAGACATAGATGCGTTGATGATGCTTTGCAACGCTGATATAACCAGTAAGAATGCCACCAAAGTAAAGCGATACCTGCAAAACTTTGAGCTGGTGAGCAAGCGGTTGCAGGCAGTGGAAGAAAAAGACAGGATCCGCAACTGGCAGCCGCCCATTACGGGTGAACTGATCATGGAAAAGTTTGGACTTTCACCCAGCAAGCCGGTGGGATTGATCAAGGATGCAATCCGGGAAGCCATTTTGGATGGTGTCATCCCTAACGAATACGATGCAGCCTATGCTTTCATGCTGCAGAAAGCTGCGGAACTGAACTTGCAGGCAGTTGAATAATTTGTATTTTAGCAACCTTTCGGCTGATAGAAGGGCGGGTTGGCGTATTGAAGGAAGACAAAGCTTTTCCGGGCAGACAGACTGTTCACCCTTTTACTTTTACCACTGAAGTTTACCATACATAAAAAAAGAAACGGGATGGCGATATTAAAATTCAGGATTTATTTAGAAGAAGATGATGCGGTCTACAGGGATATTGTGATCAGGCACAAGCAGAATTTCCAGGACCTGCATTTTGCCATCCTCAAGGCATACGAATTCGATTCAAAACACAAAGCTACTTTTTACCGTAGCAATGATAACTGGGCCCGCGGCAGGGAAATCAGTTTTGAGAAATATGATAAGCCCTATGTGGTGGAACCGCTGATCATGTCTGACGTGCCCATCGGAACGGAGATACAGGATACAAACCAGAAATTCGTGTATGAATATGATTTTGAAAAGCACTGGACCTTCCTGGTTGAACTGATCAATGTCAGTAAAGAAGAAAGCAGTAAAACCACGTATCCCTCGGTCTCAAGAACAGAAGGGATAGGCCCGCAGCAGTATGGTACCAAGAGTTTACTGGGCGATAAATTCGCAGACATCGAGGAAAAATATGATCTCACCGAAGCCACGGACGGTTTTGGAACCGAAGGGGAAGCGGAAAGCAGTGATGCGGATGGTGACGAACCCGTAAGCACAGATGAGAGCCAGGAAGATTTTTAAGTTTTATTTATTGCGCAAATTATAACGAGACCAACCACCACCGGTTGGTCTTGATTTTTACAATGGTCATTTATACCCATTATCAAGCAGCCTGAATGTCTGACAATACCATTATTATTATCGCAGGACCCACAGCAGTGGGAAAAACAAGTTTTGCCATTGCATTGGCGCAGCATTATGACACCCGGATCATTTCAGCCGATTCGCGTCAATGTTATAAAGAAATGAAAATAGGCGTGGCGCGTCCCTCTGAGGAAGAACTGGCCGCGGTAAAACATTATTTCATCGCTACGCACAGTGTTACCGAAGATATCAATGCCGGGCGTTTTGAAAAATATGCCCTGGATGCCGCGGATGAAATATTCAGGGAAAACAGGGTAGCTGTGATGGTAGGTGGCACCGGGTTATACATAAGGGCCTTTTGCGAGGGTATAGACCCTATGCCATTGATCCCGGAAGGCATTCGGCAACAGGTGATAGATGGGTATAACAACAAGGGACTGATCTGGCTGCAAAAAGAACTTGAGCAAAAAGACCCCGCCTTCTGGGCGGTTGCAGAACAGCAAAATCCGCAGCGGCTGATGCGGGCGCTGGAGGTATTGTATGCCACCGGTGAATCCATCATGGTATACCGTACCCGGAAAAAAACGGAACGCCCGTTCCGGATTGTAAAGATCGGCCTGGAGCTTCCCAAAGAAGTGCTGCATGCAAATATCCATGCGAGGATAGACCGGATGATGGATGAAGGGCTACTGGCTGAGGTAAAATCGCTGCAACCCTATCGCTCGCACAATGCCCTGCAAACGGTTGGCTACCGCGAATTGTTTGAACACCTTGACGGTAAGGTAAGCCTTGAACATGCGGTCGAAAACATCCGCACCAATACCCGGCACTATGCCAAAAGACAGATGACCTGGTTTAAGAAAGACACCGATTGGACTTGGATGGATCCCTCGCATGCAAACATTCCCCTCGTGACGGGCAGGGTGGATGGGTAATTTACCGGTTATCCATTTTGCAGATTATTAAGTGAACAAAACGGCTGAAATCGTAATTCTTTTCGCATATTGCAACACTTATTTTCCTCTAAAAAATATGATTATGACTAAATGGTTATTGGCGCTGCCCGCCCTGCTGCTACTGAACAGTGGGCTGAGGGCGCAGGCTCCCAAAGTTTCGTTTGAAAAGTACACATTGCCCAACGGGTTGACGGTGATTCTTCACCAGGACAGGTCGGCGCCGGTAGTGGCGGTTTCCGCGTTGTACCATGTGGGTTCTAAGAATGAGGATACGCTGCATACGGGTTATGCGCATTTTTTTGAGCACCTGATGTTCGAGGGAAGCGATAATATCAAGCGCGGCGAATTTGATAAATATACATCGAATGCAGGGGGCTATAACAATGCCAATACTTCGCAGGACCGGACCTATTATTTTGAGCTTTTTCCAAGCAACCAGTATGCGCTGGGGCTTTGGCTGGAAAGCGAGCGTATGCTGCATGCCAAGATTGATGAAGTGGGTGTGAATACACAGAAAGAAGTGGTGAAGGAAGAAAAACGCCAGCGTGTAGATAACCAGCCTTATGGAACCATCATCGGTGAAATATTCAAACGTGCTTTTAAAGTGCATCCTTACCGCTGGCAGCCCATTGGTAGCCTGGAACATCTGAGCGCGGGTAAACTGGCCGATTTTAAAGATTTCTATACAACTTTCTATGTGCCTAACAACTGCGTGCTCAGTATT
Organism: Chitinophagaceae bacterium; assembly: GCA_031424835.1. Taxonomy (GTDB): domain Bacteria; phylum Bacteroidota; class Bacteroidia; order Chitinophagales; family Chitinophagaceae; genus Sediminibacterium. The sequence goes on along the minus strand of JANPIE010000028.1, from coordinate 26,865 downwards.
GCGGGTGATATTGATATTCCGCAGGTGAAACAGCAGATACAGGCCTATTTCGGTTCTATCCCCAGGGGTACCAAACCGATACCGCGCCCCAACGTAACTGAACCGCCGTTAGGCGGTGAAGTGAGAGATGTGATCGAAGACAATATCCAGTTGCCGGCAGTGGTGCAGGCATACCGTTCACCCAAACAGGGCAGTGATGAGTATTATGCATTTAACGTATTGTCTACCCTGTTATCCGGTGGCAATTCATCCCGCATGAACAAAGTGATTGTAGATGAAAAACAGCTGGCAGTACAGGCAGGAGCTTTCAATTTTGCCCTGGAAGATGCGGGACTGTTCATCACTTATGGTATTGCCAATATGAATGTACAACCCGCCGATCTGGAAAAAGAGATTGACAACGTGGTGGAAGGTGTAAAACGGAAACTGGTAGATGAACGTGAATTTGTAAAAGTGCGTAACCAGATCACCACCGAATTTGTAACACGTAATTCAACCATGGCAGGTATTGCAGAAACACTTGCTAACTATGAGGTCTATTTCGGCGATGCCAACCTGATTAATACAGAAATCAACCGCTATAATAAAGTAACTCGCGAAGACCTGATGAATGTAGCAAAAAAATACCTGAACAAAGACAACCGTGTAACCCTCCACTATGTAGCGAAAGGGACAAAAAAATAAGCTGTTGCATTGTTCAATTGATCACATCCTACTAAACAAAAGAAAATGAAAAAAATATTTTTCTCCTTATTGCTTACGCTCCCGATAGCTTTACTTGCGCAGGTAGACAGAACAAAAGCGCCAAAACCAGGTCCCGCGCCATTGATTAAAGTAAATGACCCGGCCACATTCACACTCGCCAATGGCCTGAAAGTATTTGTGGTGCAGAATACAAAACTGCCCAGGGTGTCGGCCACGCTTACCCTGGACCGTGATGGAATTGTTGAAGGCAACAAAGCAGGTATGCTCAGCATGGGTGGCGAATTGTTGCGCCGCGGAACAACCAAAATGAATAAGGTTACGCTTGACGAAGAAATAGACTACCTGGGTGCCAACATCGGCACATCGGCTTTTAGTGTAAACGCTTTTTCACTGAAGAATAATTTCCCGAGGGTATTTGGGTTGATGGCAGATATTGCCTTGCGTCCATCCTTTCCTGCAGAGGAACTGGAAAAAATCAGGCGGCAGGAATTATCTGCGCTTGCGCAGAATAATGAAGATGCTAACGTGATCGCCAATAACGTTTCCAATATTCTGGTATATGGAAAAAGCCACCCGTATGGAGAAATGGAAACGGAAGAGACCGCAAAAAATGTTACCGTAGCGGATATCCGTAATTTTTACCAGACATACTGGAGGCCCAATATCGCCTACCTTATTTTCGTGGGTGATATCACGCCGGCAGAAGCACGCAAACTTGCTGAAACCAATTTTGGTAGCTGGCAGAGAGGCGTAGTGCCCGCTCCTGTGTATGCCATGCCAAAAGCTCCCGCTAAAACCTATATTGCTATCGTTGACCGTCCCAGTTCCGTTCAAAGTGTAATCAAAGCCGTTACACCCATACAACTTCAGCCGGGCGTTCCGGATGCGATCCCTTCCTCTGTCATGAATAATTTGCTGGGCAATGGCTCTTCCGGTAGACTCTACAAAAGCCTGCGTGAAAAATACGGTTTTACCTATGGTGCCTATTCCCAGATAAAAACTGACAGGCTGGTAGGAAATTTTACGGCCAGTACATCGGTAAGAAATGAAAAAACAGATAGCGCCATTGGGCAGTTGTTGTATGAATTTGGCCGTATCCGTTCAGAAGCGGTTGACAATGCAGACGTAGCCCAAACCAAAAATGAAATGAGCGGCAGTTTTGCGCGTTCACTTGAAAACCCGGGTACCATTGCCAATTTTGCATTGAATGTGGCCCGCTACAACCTTCCCAAAGACTATTACCAAAATTACCTTAAGAACCTGTCTGCCGTGGATGCTGCCGCTGTAAAAGCAATGGCTGGCAAATATGTACTGCCCGGAAACATGAACATTGTGATTGTTGGAAATGCAAAGCAGATAGCCCCGGGTCTTGAGAAGTATGGAGAGATAAAGTATTTTGATGTATATGGCAATGAAAAATCTGCCCCAACAGTAAAACAGGTGGCCTCGGGTGTTACTCCCGAAGCTATTTTCAGAAAAAGCATTGAAGCACAGGGTGGGGAAGTGGCTATGCAGTCCATTAAAGATGTAAGTATGACGGGCACTGCCAGCGTAATGGGCCAGAGCTTGTCTTTTGCCCAGCAATATGTTTTGCCATCAGCGTATGTACAAACCATTAGCATGGGAGGAATGGCTTTGTCAAAACAAATCACCAAGAACGGCACGTACCAGGTGTCACAACAGGGTGTTGACCAGCCGCTGGAAGAAAAAGACAAAGAAGACCTGGAAGAATCTGCAAGCCTGTTCCTTGAATCGTACCTGCTAAAGAAAGGCGGCTATACTACTGCCGTAAAAGGCATTGAGCAGTTGGACGGTAAAGACGTATACAATGTGGAAATCAAATCGCCCAAAGGCAGGTTGTTCAATTTCTTTTATGATGTGGCCACAGGTATCCGTGTTAAAGAATCAAAAACAGAAGAAGGCCCAAATGGTGAAAAATTAAGCCAGAGCATTTATAACAAAGAATACAAAACCTACAACGGCGTAATGATCCCCGTTAAAATGATGTATGAACAGGGGCCGTTAAAGATCAATATCGATATTACGGAAGTAAAAGTGAACCAGGGATTGAAGGCGGATGATTTGAAGTAACGCGAAGAGGAGGGAAGTAAAAATTAATAATTAAAAATTAAAAAGTCAAAAGTCAAAAGTGAGCAGTTAGTGCTGCTTCCTTTTTGACTTTTGGCTTTTGACTTTTCACTTCTGACTTTTGACATTTGACTTTTTCCCCCGCTTTGGTTAGAATTTAAAACCCAGTGTCAGCACAAGATTTCCCCTGCTTCCGCGGCGTTCTGCAAAGGTGTTGGGTTTATCATTGAGCCGGTAGGGGAACTCAACATCAGTGGTAAAGGTATGTGCGTAGCCGAGGTCTATAAAAATACCATGATCGCGGTAACCCAATCCACCCGTGGCCAGGATACGGTTTGCCTTTAAGTTATCATCAGCGTAAGGGCTGCCATAATAGGCGCCACCCAGACGGAACATGAACGTATGAAGTTTTAATTCACCGCCCAGACGAAAATTGACATTGCCTTTGTATGTATCCTTGATGCCTTCATTTACCAGTTTGTAATAATCCACCAGCGCCTGGTCATCATTATCGGTTGATGAAAAACGTGCTCCGCGGTAATTGACATATTCCAGATCGGCACTGATAAAGGCCCGCTGCCGGCGCGTATCATTTACTTCCCTGAACACGTAGCTTGCACTAACAATCGCTCTCCACGGAGTGATGAGGTCGTATTTACTTTTTCCGGGATTGCCACTATTGAGTTTGCTGCTCGATTCACTCCTGGTGCCCGCATACGATTCTGTATTGGCGGTTAGGGAGGAACTTACCCTGTCGTTAAAGGTCATAAGTTGCGGCGTATGAAATGCAAAACCTACACGCCATGATTCCTGGGGCTTATAGATAAAACCAACCTTGGCTCCCAGGCCAATTCCTTTGGAACTAAAGGTCTCTTTGTATTCGAATGACTTGAACTGGTTATTGGGATTGGTGGTTGCGTCAGTTTCACCATAGGTAAGGTCACGGGAATAGCTGATGATGGGAATGGTAAGACTTCCGCCTACATACATTTTGTCTTCCATGTTGCCTGCTAAGCCCAGTGCCACTTCATGATACCCGCCGCGTGTTATGGCATCATAGGATTGATTCACACCGGTTGAAATAGGCACCAGGCTCTGGTATCCTGAAAATTCACCTCCAGGTCCCCTGATCGTATCGATAAGGAACGTGCGGAATGCGAGTGTCGATCCAAAAATATAATTGCTGAGCGCAGCATTGGTGTCTGCCCTGTCGCGTACCAACTCTTCAAGGTATTGCTCAGTGAACGAACTCATATTGTTAAAGCCCCTGAACTGGATGCGGTTGTTATAATTGGCCACCTGGTTAACGGAAATAGCGAACGCACTGCTGGTCCATTTGTTATTCCTGCCCCGGTTATTGGCCCCGAAGATCAGGCCGGATGTACCGTAATTAAAATTATTGCTGCTACCGGTCGAATCCGTACCGCGAAAGCTAAGTTTGTTCCTGTTCATCGCAAACCCGGGAGAAAGCACAAATTCCCTGGTTTTAAACAAACCTATCCCTGCGGGATTCACGTGGTTGGCGGTAATTTCGCCACCCAAAGAGCCCATCACGCCACCCGTAGCAATATTACGCGCGGTACCATTCTGTGTGAACCACCCGGTGCGCAGGGCATTCTCCGGCGTTTGCGCAATGGCCGAAAAGCTGATGAGGAAACCTATAAAGAGTAAATTTTTTTTCATACAATGGGTTTTGGATATGAGTCTGGCAGTAGAACAGTTGCCTGCTCTTGTTGTTCATGTTTGATGCATGCATAGCGAGGATTAACCCCTGCCGCCGCGACCGGTACTGGTGCTGCTGCCGGAACTTTTCACGCCACCGCTGTTTCCACCGGCATTACTACTGGGAGCCGGCGTACTGTTGTTGTTACTGGGGGTAGAATTATTGAATGTACGGGCAGGTCGGTCATAACTGGTAGTGTTCCCGTTACCGGAAGCGCTGTTGCTGAATACCCTTTTTAAAAGGTTACCGAAATTGCTGTTGCCGTTATTAGGAATAAATGCACCGGTTTTAGGATCCTTAAATCCGTAATTTTCGTTGCTGTAATTTTTGTTGCGGAACGCAGATATATTGCTGCCCGAGGTAGAGCCACCGCCTGAGAATTTAGGCGATCCATAATAAACCACGGTATACAATGGATTGTTCCATCCATATCCACCGCCCCAGCCCCTTCTGCCATAACTGCCCCCTATGCTGATACCCCAGGTCGGGTTCCATGGATTGGTATAAGCATAACGGTCGTAAACGTTGTAGTTGCCAAAATCATAACGGCTATCATACCAGTAATCATAATCATCAATGGAGCTCCAGCGACTGCGGTTGGCTACTTTCATCCGCAAATAACGGTCGTCCTGGCTGCTGATGTATTCCCTGTACTCATCCTGCTGCTGCCTGGATATTTCTTCTTCCTTGGCGGAAGCCACTTCACGGCCCGGTGAATAATAAACATCATCAGGTGTCTGCCCGGACTTAAACGCGGTGGAGCAACCTGATAAAAAAGTGAGAGCGATGGTGGATAAAAGTAGAATGTGTTTCATAACAGCAGGATTGATGGTTAGGTAATTGTGAAGTTACATACATTTGCGATGCTTGTTCCGCATTCGCCATTTTATTCACAAATGCTTTGCCAACTAACAATCGTCAGTATTTTAATATGTTAAAAAATAGGTAAAATAGTTATGGGTAAGGAAATTACGTCCAGGGCGCAGGATTATTCACAGTGGTATAATGACCTGGTGATCAAAGGAAGTCTGGCCGACTACAGTGCGGTACGCGGATGTATGGTCATTAAGCCTTACGGCTTTGCTCTATGGGAGAATATGCGCGATGTTCTTGACAGGATGTTCAAGGATACCGGCCACCAGAATGCCTATTTCCCTCTCTTCGTACCCAAAAGCCTTTTTGAAGCAGAAGAAAAAAATGCGGAAGGGTTTGCGAAGGAATGTGCGGTGGTTACCCATTACCGTCTTAAGGCGGATCCCAATAACAAAGGAAAACTGATTGTTGACCCTGAAGCAAAACTCGAAGAAGAACTCGTTGTTCGTCCTACCAGCGAAGCGATTATTTGGAGTACTTACAAAGGCTGGATTCAATCTTACCGCGATCTGCCCATACTCGTAAATCAATGGGCCAACGTGGTTCGCTGGGAGATGCGTACCCGGTTGTTTCTTCGGACAGCCGAATTTCTATGGCAGGAAGGACATACCGCTCATGCAACGGCTGTTGAAGCGATTGCAGAAACAAGACAGATGCTGGATGTGTATGCCGACTTTGCGGAAAACTGGATGGCATTACCGGTAATCAAAGGTGTTAAGAGTGCCAATGAACGTTTTGCAGGTGCCGAGGACACCTATTGTATTGAAGCGATGATGCAGGATGGAAAAGCCCTGCAGGCTGGCACCTCTCATTTTCTGGGTCAGAATTTTGCCAAAGCATTTGACGTAAAATTCTCCGACAGGGAAAATAAACTGGATTATGTATGGGCCACCAGCTGGGGTGTAAGCACCCGCCTGATTGGTGCACTGGTTATGGCACACAGTGATGATGATGGTTTGATATTGCCGCCACGAATTGCGCCTGTCCAGGTTGTCATCGTACCAATTTACAAAGGTGATGAACAGAAAGCTTTGATTGATGCACGTGTTGCCGGTATTGTACAGAAATTGAAGGCGCTGAATATCTCTGTAAAATATGACGACTCGGACAATGCACGCCCGGGTTGGAAATTTGCGGAGTATGAGATGAAAGGTGTTCCGGTACGCATGGCCATTGGAGCACGTGACCTGGAGAATAACGTGGTAGAAATAGCGAGAAGAGATACCAAAGAAAAGATGAGCGTTGGAATGGATGGTATAGACCTGTTCATTAAAGACCTTTTGGAACAGATACAAACCGCGATGTACAACAAAGCGAAAGAATTTCGCGAGATACATATGTCGCAGACAGATAGCTGGGATGAGTTTGTCAAAATTCTTGACACAAAGGGAGGATTCATCTCCGCGCATTGGGACGGAACAGCGGAAACAGAAGACAAGATCAAAGAATTGAGCAAGGCAACCATACGTTGTATTCCTTTGGATAATCCGCAGGAAGAAGGAAAATGCATACTCACCGGTAATCCCTCCACGCAAAGAGTACTCTTCGCAAGGGCATATTAAAACGCTGTGACGGAGAATACTTGCCCAATGAAACAGAAACCTGTACATCACTCATTAGAACCCTTTCTTGAAGGCAGGGTGATTCTTATTGATAAGCCATTTGACTGGACCTCTTTCGACGTGATCCGTAAGATCCGCAACATTACAAGGATCATGAAAGTGGGACATGCAGGAACGCTTGATCCGCTGGCTACGGGTCTTTTGATTGTGTGCACGGGAAAGTTTACCAAAAAGATCAATGAGTACATGGGTATGGAGAAGGAGTATACCGGCACGTTCACGCTTGGCGCTGTTACGCCTACCTATGATCTTGAAAGCGAGCCCACAGATCACAAAGAGCTTTCTCATTTAACCGAGGAACGTATCCATGCTGCAACGATCCCTTTTACCGGTCCCATTATGCAGGTGCCGCCTGCACATTCAGCCATTAAGCAGGATGGTAAACCGGTTTATCTCGCCGCAAGAAAAGGAATCGAAGTGCAACTCGAACCCCGGCCCGTTACCATACACCGTTTTGAGATTGAAAAAATAGATTTACCTGTGGTACACGTGCGGGTGGTATGTTCTACCGGTACCTATATCCGAAGTCTTGCGCATGATTTTGGCGCTGCGCTTGGTGTGGGCGGTTATATGAGCAGCCTGCGGCGAACACGGATTGGAATTTTTACAGTAGCGGATGCGCAGTCGATGGAAGAATTTGAACAAACCATCAAACTAGGCATAGATGCATCAGAAGGGTAGCCCTATCCCGAGCTGAATGGCATAATTGCTCACTTTCAATCCATTGGCCCTGTACTCGTAGAACTGGAACCCGTTCATCCATCCATTGTTATAGGGACGTGCCGGGTCTTTTACTTTAAATGCGCCGTCAAGCCTGATGAGGAAATAAGAAAAGTCTATTCTCACACCCGTTCCTACGCCAATGGCCAGGTCTTGCATGAGGTTGGAAAAAACAAACTGTGCCTGCGGGTCCAGTGTGCTTGCTTTTACGTTCCAGATATTGCCGGCATCAGCATACACTGCGCTGGCGATCTTGATGCCAGCTATGGTGGCAAGAGGAAAGCGGTATTCCACGTTCACCTCAAGGCGCATATCCCCAAAACGGTCACGGTAACTGTTTCTCGATGTATCCTTTTCACTGAGTGTAGAACTGCCCAAACCCAACTGGCGCAAACCCCATGCACGCATGCTGTAGGGGCCTCCCGCGGAAAACTGTTTAAAGAATGGCAATGTCTGTCCAATAGTAGAATCATTTCCATAATTATACCCGGCACCGGCAAAGGCGCGCCAGGCGAGTTCATCCCGGGTGAATTTGATCAGTTTCCTGTATTCACCTTCCAGTTTGAGGTAGCGGTAAATATTATCTTTTAGTCCGGGAATAAATCCGAATAATCCCCCGGCTTCTTCAACCCCCAGCCTTATATAGTGGCTTTTGGAAATATTTTTGGCCGAGCTGAAATTTTTAATGAATGACAGGCTCTGGCTCACAACCCTTCCTTCGTTAAAAGACGTTCTCAGAAAAGGATTTTGTTTGATGAGGTCATCCAGCTTAGGCAGTTTGTCAATTGAATACAATTCAATGTTCATGGGTTTGTACAACCAGGTGTTGTTTCGTTTCTTCCATTCATAGCCCCAGCCGGTAACAAATGACCGAAGCAGGTAATATTCGCGCCGGTCAACATAAGAAGCATTAACCGAAAAAAGTGTTCGTTTGTTATCAAGGTTTCGCAAACCTCTCCATCCTTTAAACGGTAAGATTAGCCTGGGAAAAGCGTAAGTATGTCCCAGGTTGATCAAGAATGTTTGTACCAGTGGATCCTGGTTACCCGTAAGAATGTTCAGTTCCACACCCGTGCGGAAAGTAGTCAGCGACTGAATGGCGCTTTTCCAGACATTGCGGTTTGTATATTCAACATTTGCCGAGATACCCCAAAGGTTCCCCAAACCAATGTCTGCAGTGTTGCGGCTGCCCTCCAGTCCTACGGTATAGCTTTGTTTAACAGCGGGCACAAGGAAGAAATACAGGTCAAGACTATCCTTTGTTCCCGGCCTGGGTCGGGGGATGCCATCTACCTGTTGCCAGGATCCTAACTGGCCAAGGGTACTGATGGTTTTGAAATAGTTGTTCTCATTGTACAGGTCGCCATTGCCGAGGTAGGTGTGTTCACGCATCGGGCGAAGGTTGAACAGCCCTTTTTTGTAGCGCATCACAATTTCACGTCGTCTCAGTTCCAGAAAACCCGGTTGCACAATTAAACTATCCGGGATATCGGAGAGTTTTGTTTCGGGGTAGAAATAGATATCACCTACACGGTACTGTATCAGCCGGCTGGAATCAGTATTGGGTTTTTTCAAAATAGTAATATCCCATTTGGGATCAATGCGGCGGTTACGCGCCGCCTCTGCAATAATCTGCGCCTGCCTGAATGGATCCAATGTAAGCGTTAGTAAACTGGCATCGATACTATCTACCAGCGCATATATATCTTCCCGGGTAAAATTAAAATAACCATTTTGCCGGTAAAGGTTCACCAGCCGGTCCAGTTCTTCATTAATGACCTGTTTGCTATAAGGCTCCCCTTTTTTCAGCAGGGTGTTTTTTTCTTCCTGCCGGGTAAGTTGTGCCAGCGTGGTATCGCCAAGTTCAAAGGCCACAGAATCAATGGAGATGTTTTTGCCGGCATCAATATTCATGGTAATACTGGCGCGCAATTGGTCGGTTAACGTATCAACCCTTATAGAGTCTTCGAAACTGGCATAGTAGTATCCCTGCGAGTTCAGGTAAGCATTCATGAACGTTATGCTGCGGGTAACATTGTTGGTATCGAATACGGGCGGGTTGACCAGCCGGTACAGGAAACCGAATTTTTGTGTCATCCTTACCTTAAGGCTATCATCCCAATAATTATCCAGCTCTGTAGTTAACCGAATTTTCTCATCTTTGGACATCGGGCCGGTGAGCACAATTTTGTTTTCGAACACAAACGGTTTACCGGCAGGATATCCCCTCACCTTTGTACTTTTCAATACCGAACAGGAACTGACCAGGGCCAGCAGGGGTAGTACAATAAGAAAGGAAAGAAAATTTGCCTTATAAACGGTCAAATGCATAGCTGATGTTAAGCAAGAATGAGCTCAAATATATTCAATCTTTATGCCACAAAAAACAAAGGCAGGAGGAGCGACTCTTTATTGCGGAAGGCGTTAAGCTGGTGGATGAATTACTGAGTAGTGATTACCGTATCAAAAAGATCTATGCAACGGAAGGCTGGAGCCTGCAACACCCTGCTGCAGGGGCCACCCTTATCACTGCAGATGAGTTAGCGAAGATAAGTTCCCTTCAAACGGCCAACCAGGTACTGGTGATTGCTGAACAGCGAAAGGCGGATGACCTGCCTGTTTTTGAAAACCAGCTAAGCCTGCTATTGGATGGTATACAGGATCCCGGGAATCTGGGAACCATGATCCGCATCGCCGACTGGTTTGGCATCACACAAATTGTAGCTTCCCCCGACACAGTAGAACTATACAATCCCAAAGTGATACAGGCCACCATGGGCAGTTTTACGCGGGTAAAGGTTTGGTACCATCCTTTAGCAGAAATGCTGGAGTCTTGTAAAGTGCCGGTATATGGCGCATTGCTGCAAGGAGACAGCATGTACAATACAGAACCCCCTGCTGAAGGGATATTGCTCATTGGCAATGAAGCAAGAGGCATCAACCCGAACCTGATGCCGTTTATCAACCACCCCGTCACGATCCCCCGCATAGGCGGTGCCGAATCATTAAATGCAGCTATAGCCACCGGCATACTCCTTGCACAACTCCGCAAACCCGCATCTGTTACAAGCTAACTGACAGAAACGAACAGCGCTTCCAACCTCGTACTTATTGAATGCTACTTCGTACTTCTAAGCTTTTCCTTCGAGCAGTTATTCTTATCGAAATTGAATCGCTTTTATCGGGTTTATTTTTCTTACCAGTAAAGTGGGAATAACCAGAGCGAGATAACATACTACGGCTGTTGCCACACAAACCGCCGCCACTTCCCACCAGATAATCTGCACAGGCGCGGTGGCTACATAATAAGAAGCTTCATCCAGCTTAATAAAACCGGTATACTGCTGCAATAAACAAAGTCCTACACCCAGCACCAGGCCAATGCCAATGCCTGCAGACGTGATCACCGTGGCATGGTATAAAAATATCCGCTGTATCATACCGTCTGTTGCTCCCAGCGCTTTTAAAATGCCCACCATTCTTGTTCTTTCCAGAATGAGTATCAGCAGGCAGGTAACCAGGTTAATGATGGCCACTACCGCCATGACAATGAAGATAACATTGCGGTTCATATCCTGGATATTGAGCCAGTCAAAAATATTGGGGTACACTTCGCGTATGCTCCGGCTCATCCACTCAACGGGTAATTTATCTGATAAACGGGCGCTGGCGCTGTCTATTTTCCTGTAGTCTTTTAAAAACACTTCGTAACCGCCGGTTTGTTGCGGCTCCCATCCGTTTACGCGTTGTATCAGCCGCAGATCACCCAGCAGGAAAAGTTTATCATATTCTTCAATGCCTGTCTTGTAAATACCCGCAACTGAAAGCTTTCTGTACGTACGGCTGCCATCAAGTATGGATATAAAATACACCGTTACCGTGTCATTGAGGTGTATCTGCAATTGGGTTGCAACAGGGGTGGAGACCAGTATTTCTTTGCTATAGGCCGAATCGTTAAAACGCAGCCAGCGGCCCTCTTTCAGGTAGGGTTTCAACTGGGCGCTGTCGTAAGTGTTTTCGATACCCTTTAACAACACACCTTCTATCTCTTTGTTTTTCTCCAGCACCGCCGATTTGGTGGCGAAGCTTTGCACGCTGTATACATCCGGGTCCAGCCGCAGTATGGATTCGATGGAGTCATTCTTGTTTACGGGTGCTTCTTCTGCCACCAGCGATTTATTGGGTTCATATTTCTGCACGCGAACATGTCCCCAGAAACTGAACACTTTTTTAGAAACTGTTTGCTGGAATCCGTTTACAAAAGCAAGCGTTATGATCATGGCCATCACACTTACCGCTGTGGCTGCCACTGATAGACGGATAATGAACCTCGAAAAAGAACTTTGCCTGCTGAAGGCTATGCGTTTCGCAATATCAAAGGCCAGGTTCAAAAGAAAATAATTTAGTCCGTTCAACTCTACATTTACTGTACCAATGCACAAAAAGCTTTTGCATCACCGTATGCACGGTGGTGGACAATTTCACCTATGCATCATGCCGTTAAAGAAATAATAATTAGCCCTTGTTTCCGGTAAGCAATAGGGGAATGTTGTATGTTTAAATAAGAATTGCCGATATGTTAAAGATTTTGTGTTTTCTTTTTTCATTAATGCTACTGCAATCGCTACGTGCACAGCGTAGACCCGATCATGTATACATGAAAGATATCCGCACCGTAAAACTTTTCCAGCAGAACAACCAGCAAAGCATGCCACTGCTCGCACTCGGCTCAGGTGACCTGCTTGAATTACATTTTGACGACCTCGCAGGCTATCCTAAAAATTATTATTACACGTTCCAGTTATGCAATGCAGACTGGACCCCTGCCGATGTGAACGTGTTTGATTATATAAAAGGGTTTACGCAAAACAGGCTTAGCCAGTACCGCGTATCTTCTTTGTCAGCTACAAAATATGTGCATTACCAGGCACTGCTGCCCGAAAGAAATTGTGTGCCTTCCAAAAGTGGTAATTATCTGTTGAAGGTTTTCCTGGATGCGGATACGTCCAAACTTGCTTTCACCAAAAGATTTATGGTTATCGATAGCAAAGTGCTGGTGGGGGCAAGGGTTCAGCAGCCATTTGACAATGAAATTTTGCGCACTCACCAGAAGATTCAGTTCTCCGTGAATACACAGCAACTGAATATCCTGAGTCCGCAGCAGGTAAAAGCAGTGGTATTGCAGAACAACCGCTGGGACGATGCCATTACGAATATTCAGCCTGCATTTATGCGTGGCAACGTATTCGAGTATAATGGCGAGCAGGATTGTGTATTTCCCGCGGGCAAGGAATATCGTTGGGCCGATCTGCAGAGTTTTCGTTTCCAGAGCGACCGGGTGGAACGTGCAGAAAGAAATGTGCAGCCAAATAATATCTTCATCAAAACCGATGTGGAAAGAAACAATTTGCGGTATATATTTTTCAGCGACCGCAACGGTTGGAACGAGATCAACAGTTCGGAATCGATCAACCCCTGGTGGCAGAGTGACTATGCTAACGTGCATTTTACTTTCGCCCCGGCAAACAACCAGCCTTTTAACGGCAAATCCGTGTACTGGCTCGGCGAGGCCACGGGAAACCAGATAGGAGATACATCGCGTATGGAATACGATGCGGTAAGAGGCATCTACACCAAAACCCTTTTCCTGAAGCAGGGGTATTATAGTTACACCTATGTAACCAAAGACAACAAAAAAAACCTGTCAAAAGCCGATCCCGCGCTGACCGATGGAAACTATTGGGAAACCGAAAATGAATACACCATCCTCTTCTATAACCGTCCCTTCAGCGCCCGCCACGATGAGCTGGTAGGCATCGCCAATATCAATTCCCGAATGCAAATGAACAGATGAAGAGGGAACAGATGAAGTGGGATCAAGGAGGTCGCAAGCACATATACATACACCTTCGTCTGTTCCCTGTTCATCTGTTGCTTTACTCTTCCCGCTTATTCTTGTTCGATATTCCATATTCCCTTACTTTTGCCGCGGCAGGTCTCATACGGCCAGCTCCTGCTGAACCTCCCCAGGGCAGGAATGCAGCAAGGATAGGCGGTTGTAGCGGTGCGATGTGAGTAGCCTGCCATTTTTTTTGCCCTCTGTTTCATGTGAAACAGAAGGGGTCTTTCGATTTCTTCACATTAATTTCCCCTTTTAGGGGACCCAGGGAAATGAAATTTTTTATCGACACGGGCAATCTTGCCCAGATCAAAGAAGCCAACGATCTCGGAATTCTTGATGGTGTAACTACCAACCCAACCCTGATGGCCAAAGAAGGCATCAAGGGCACCGAGGCCATTGCCAACCACTATAAAGCGATCTGCGAAATGGTAGATGGCGATATCAGTGCGGAGGTTCTCTCGGTAGATTTCGCCACCATTGTGGAGGAAGGCAAGAAACTCGCAGCGATCCATCCCAATATCGTGGTAAAAGTGCCCATGATCAAGGACGGCGTGAAAGCGATAAAATGGTTTACCGACAATGGTATCCGCACCAACTGTACCCTCGTATTTTCCGCCGGGCAGGCAATACTTGCCGCAAAAGCAGGCGCATCCTATGTATCTCCCTTTATCGGCCGCGTGGATGATAGTGGCTGGGATGGTATGCAACTTATCGCCCAGATGCGCCAGATTTATGACATGCAGGGATACAAAACAGAAATATTAGCCGCATCCATACGCAATGCATTACATATCATCAAAGCCGCAGAATTGGGTGCGGATGTATGTACCTGTCCGCTGGACTCAATACTCGGCCTTCTGAAACACCCTCTGACGGATATCGGTCTTGCCAAGTTCCTGGAAGACGCAAAGAAGATGTAACTGTTAGCCAAAAAAAGAAACCGGAAGGGTTGAAAATTGGTTCGCAGAACCAGTTTTTCAACCCTTTTTCATTTGCGTCATGAAAAACGCAGGCACCGCAGTCTTTCATCCCCCTTTCAATCTCGGCAATCCCTTCAGCGCTTCCCGCGCACTTAATGGCGATAAAGCATGCTTCTTTACAAAAGCCTGAACCCATGCAGGGTCCGTTTTCGCGTATTCGCGCAAAGCCCAGCCGATGGCTTTCCTGATAAAAAATTCTTTTGAATCTCTGCAACGAAGAATATAGGCAGCCAGCAGTGCTGTATCGGTATTTTTTTTATAAGCTTTCTGGAACATGATACTGCTGCGTTGCAGCCAGATATTGGCCGAACGGTTCCATTTACCGGTAACAGGTTTTATTTTTTCAGGGAATAGCGTAAAATAAGGCCCCAGCCATTCAATTGCTATATGATCCACACTGTCCCACCAGCTTTTTGTAACCAGGCAATGTTCCAGCAGGGCAATACTGGAAGGATTCCATAGCTTCCTGTGAAATGAAAACAATTCCACACCAAAATATTGGTATTCACGCTCGGGCATCTCAAAACTTGCCCTTACAATCTGCTCGAGTTCGGATAGCACTGTAATGGGATGCTCCCGGTAGTGTTCCCGGCATAGCGCACGTCTTTCCGGGGCCTGCAACCCAAAAAATGAAAACTGGTTAAGCATATAGGCTTTCGACCAGGCAGCTTTTTCCGAATTGGCATGCTGCAGAAATTTTTTTGAAATGGGTAGGAGGTAGGGGTGCATGTTCAGAAGCTGGTGAGGGGATGACAGGTTGATTAATTAAGACATATTGCGCGACCAGAAACCAAGATTTTCGCGTCAGCTTTTCAAATCCCGCGCAGGGGTTACAGATCAACCACCCTTCGCTCACGGTTGCTCTTTATCGCGGCATCGATGATTTGCATGACCCGGATGCCATCCCGCGCTGTGACGGGCATGGGTTGGTTGTGGCGGATCGCATGGTAAACCCCATCATAATAATCATAATAATTACCCTGTAGCGTGGGTACTTTTTCACGGATAACTGTGCCATCCTTTTCTGTATGCAGCAGTCCCTGTTCCTGAAGGGGCTCGGTGCCCCAATCCGTAAGGTTGGGAAGCTGGTTGGCCACAAGGCTGGCTTCCTGCACATCAGCCCTGCTCTTCAAAAAAGATCCTTTACGGCCAAAAATGCTGTAGGCGGGCAGGGGCTCCCGAACCTGGTAACAGGATTTTAACCGCACGCGCAGTGATGGGTAATAAAGCAATATTTCAAAATAGTCATCTACTTTAGAATTAGGGCGCGTAATGCGCAGGTCGGCAAATACGGCATATGGCATGCCAAAAAGGAATAAGGACTGGTCGATTAGGTGCGGACTAAGGTCGTTCAGAATTCCTGCGCCCGGACCCGGGGTTTCTTTATGGGGTTTGGGACTCAATTCATCTTTAAACCTGTCGAAATGAATCTCCGCCTCCACAATCTCACCCAGCCATCCTTCCTGTATGACCCTGGAAACAGTTTTAAAATCACTGTCCCAGCGGCGGTTCTGGAAAACAGATATTTTTTTCTGTGTTTTTTCGGCCAATTGCTCCAGAGCGATGGCTTCATCCAAAGTTGTTGTAAAGGCCTTCTCAACCACAATGTGTTTACCCGCCTCCAATGCGCGTTTTGCGTAGTCGAAATGCGTGGACGTAGGCGTATTGACTATCACCAGTTCAATGGAATTGTCGGCCAGTACCTCCTCTAAGGAACGGTAGATCCGGGCATGCGGATAAAATGCTGATGCCTCCGATTTGGTTCTTTCCCAGATCCCAACCAGGTCAAAACCTGCATGGAGCTGAATAAACGGGGCGTGAAAAGCTTTTCCTGATAAACCAAAGGAAAGTAAGGCGGTTTTAATGGGAGTCATATGAGTTACATTAACTTATGATGGGCATTTAAAATTAATGAACCTCTGTGTAAATGCGAATTTATTCAGCTTTTCAATACTTGTGAACATTACTGAGGTGGGCCCGCCCCGCTATTGCATTTATCAAAGCTGCTGCCTATCTTGTTTGTCAACCAATACAAACCCCTCAAAACGACTGCTTATGAACACTCAAAAATTTCTGGTCTCCGGTATCATCGGGGGCATCGTTTCTTTCTTTGCAGGATACCTTATCTATGGTATCGCGCTCATGGATTTTTTCGCTAAGAATGGCGGAGCAGACTCCGGCGTGATGCGGCCACAGGACCAGATGATCTGGTGGTCACTTATCCTGGGCTCCCTGTTCCAGGGTCTTTTGTTCTCTTATATTTTTAACCGATGGGCCAGCATTACCACTCTCAGCGCCGGGGCCACTGCTGGAGCGGTACTGGGGTTATTGATCATGGCAGCCCATGACTTCATCATGTACGCTACCACCAATATCACCAATCTTACTGCGACAATCGTCGACATCATTGCGGGTGCTGTTCTCGGTGCCATTGTTGGCGCTGCGGTGGGACTAGCCAATGGTATGGGAACTAAAAAAGCGGCTTAGCAGCCAGTCATCGTCTTTAAAAAGAAAGAGCGGCCTTATGAGGGTCGCTCTTTTTGATTAACAAGGGGGTAAGGAACCGGTTAATGCTATTTGATAATTCTTTTCCAGGTTTGAATAAGACTTGCACCGGCCGAAGTTGTACCGGACAGGCGGACCTCTTCATTAGTGATAACGGTAATCGTGGCCGGCCTGTAAACCAATGAGCCGCCGCAACTGTTTGATAAGTTGCTTACCGAAAAGCCCCCGTTGGACGAGACAATGCTTTTCCACATGGCATCATTAGCACGCACGCAATAGGTATTATTCTGGATAGAAGTAAGCGTACCTTCTCCTGATACCGGGTAAACTGCAATCACGGATCCTGTTAAACTGTTGTCACTGCTTGTTTCCAGTCTCCAGTTTCCATTCAGGGAAAATACGCCACCTGTCGTATTGGTGGGAAGGCCTTTCAGCACATCACACCCTACAAGCAGTACCACCAGGAAAAGTGTACCGCCGAGCCAACTGTTAAATATTTTTTTCATTTGGTTGAATTAATACTGCAGAGGTATTTAGTTTTTCACATTGTATCATTGCAGCATTTTCTGAAAAACTTGTAAGATTCACACTTTTTTGCGGCAGTAATCTGCATTTTCTCCTATCTTTCCCGCATGGCTGAAAAGAAAGACTTTGTGAACGTGGCCGTTTGTGAGCCACACCGTATCCGTACCAAAGAAATCCTGAAGGAATGTCCGGACATGCGTAAGCTGATCGGCAAAAATCCCTACACCATATTTGCCATTATTGGGTTGGTGGCGTTCCAGGTTGCCCTTTGCTGGCTGGTATCTGCCCAGTCCTGGTGGATCGTATTGGCAGCCGCTTATCTGCTGGGTGCATTTGCCGACCATGCGTTGTTTGTGATGATCCATGAATGCGCCCACAGGCTCATTTTCAAAAGTCCTGCTGCCAACCGCATTGCGGGTATTTTTGCCAATATTCCGCTGATCTTTCCGAGTTCTGTTTCCTTTGAGAAATACCATATTAAACACCATTCATTCCAGGGAGTACATGAACTTGATGGTGATCTGCCAAATTACTGGGAGGCAAAACTCATTGATAATTTTTTTATCGGCAAAGTGATCTGGCTGCTGTTCTACCCATTGTTCCAGGTTTTTCGTGTTCCCCGGCTGAAAGAGATTAAGCCCTTTGATAAGTGGACCGCGCTGAACTGGGCGGTGCAGATACTGGCCATTACGGCGATAGCATTGTTATTTGGTGGTAAGGGTGTTGTTTTCTTTATTTTGAGTTTTTTCTTTTCTGTTGGGCTGCACCCCCTCGGTGCAAGATGGATCCAGGAACATTATCTTACGCATGGTGAGCAGGAGACCTATAGTTATTATGGCGTTCTGAATAAAGTTGCCTTTAATGTTGGCTACCATAATGAACACCACGATTTTCCTTCTGTACCCTGGAACCGCTTGCCGCAGATCCGCAACAATGCGCCGGGATTTTATAACTCATTGTCTTATCACACATCCTGGACCAAACTGTTTTTCAGGTTCCTGTTTGACAAAGAGATCTCCCTTTTTTCACGTGTGGTTCGCAAAAACCGCGGCAAGGTTGCTTTAAGTGACCAATCAAAGCCTGATATGGAAATGGTCGGATAGGCCCCATCAACACCGCTGCGTATTAACAATGTATTTGCACTTTTATTTGTTCAGTAAATGAGAACATCGTAATTTTGCACCCTGAAACTGAGCGTGTAGTACGTACACATTAAATGAGAGTCTCATCGGGTGAGGTAAATCTGACGTCTTCTTCTAACGGTTGAATTGGTTTTTTCCCCTACGCTCAGCACAATTATTAATATTAAAATTAGAAATATTATGAAGAGTAATGTAATGCCTTCTATTGTCCAAATAGAAGCAAATGACCTAAAGCAATTGGTAACAGAAGTAAGAGAGACTGTAGCAACAGACGCAATCCGCGTTCAAAAACCAGGCAGTAAGCGCCGGGTGTTTGGGATCGTAGATCTTTGGAACATTCGCCGTGGAATGAGAACTGCAAGCCTGGCTCATCGCAGGTCTATCTGATATTTTTGTAACTGATCTGTTCATCCCTTCCGCTATGGCGGGAGGGATTTTTTTTAAGTTGGAATTTCTTTTTTCATGATCACCATGCCGCGGTATTTTTCCTTCATCAGCGGGAAGCTGAGCGTGTGTGATCCGCAATAACTGTATCCCATCTTTTCATAAAAAGCTATGGCCCCCGAACTGCTGTCCATTGCTTTCAGGAACAGGCATGCTTTGTTATGTTGCCTGGCAACCTGTTCACAAAACAGCATGAGTTGCCGGCCCAGTCCTTTACCGGCTGATTTTTTGTGCAGATAAATTCTTTCTATTTCCAGGCAGGTATTATCGGCATGCCCGGTGAGGCTTGCATTGGTTCGCAGCTTCAGGTAGCCCGCCGCAGATTCATTATCATAAACTATATAATGCAGGTTGTTGCTGTCGTTTAATTCTGCAGCGATTTTACCGGCAGCATAAGCGTATTGGTTCATATACCATTCCGCTCCGCCGGGTAACCATAAGTGCAGGTAATATTCCCGGTAAATATTTTTTGCAAGGCAGGATAGTTCCTCCGCAAATGATGCATTGATCGCCTCTATCCGCACGGTTATTATTTTGTTACCCATTCAAAATTGGGTGAGTGAGGTATATTTTCAAATGCTTTCAGGAAACCTTCCGGCAGCGCAGTCAATTTTCTTGCCCGGGTATCCATCCAGGCGCCATCAACAGTGACCACCGCACAAAGTGTATCACCGCTGCGCCATATTTCATGTACCATGGTCCACCTGCCGCCATCTTCTGTGCACCTGCTCAACTGCACATTCATTTCCAGCGAATCATTGTGCCTGATCTCCTTCTTGAAAACACATTCCTCCCTGAATAATATCGGCCCAAGATGGTTTTCCGTCATGGCTTTTGGCGTAAGCCCGCAGTCAGTAAGCAACGAAATACGAATAAAAGCGCCCCAATCATAATACACCGAATGCCGCACATGAAAATTCGGATCCAGATCACTCCAGCGCACCTGGATGGTTTTTTGGTAGTTATCCATGAAACGAAAATACGAATAGCGGGAAGATAGTTGCCACAGATTCCTCAGATTTACACAGAGATAAAATCTGCACTAATCTGCGAAATCTGTGGCAAAAAATTACTTTACGTATTTACCAAAGCTGCCTGCCCTGGTAAAAATCCAACACCTTAGACCTAAGCAGGTAATCATACCTGGCGGCAACTAAATTGGCATTGGCCCTGTCGAGGTTATTTTTGGCAAGCATATATTCAACCGAGGTATTCACGCCAGCATTGAATCGTACTTCCGCAGCTTTAAAGGACCGCGTAAAATCTTCCACTTGCCTTGAAAGCGCCTGGTATCGTTCAAAAGCGCTGTTCATATTTACATAGGCCTGGTCAACTGCCTGGCGCAACTGCGTTTTTACGGTTTCCTCTTCGAACACGGCCCTTTTCTCAGTAATTTTTGCCTGCGCCACCCGGCTTTTTGCAAATAATCCGTTCAGGATGGGTACCTGTATGCCGATGCTCAGTGAAGAATTGAAGTTATTTTTCCATTGGTCACCATAACTTATTTTCTGACTTTGAAAATTACTCTGCGGCGCAAACACCGGTACCTTACTGCCACTGATGGTAACATAATTGTTTGTGGCAACATCTGCAGTGCCCACAAGGTCCAGCCTGCTGGCAACGCTTGAATAATTGGTACCCCCTCCGCCATTAAAACTCAGTGTTGGCAGCAATTGTCCTTTGGCGCTGAGCACCCTTTTCTGCGCGCTCTGCTTTCTCAGTTCGGCCGCTTTAACAATGGCTAACTGCTGGGTGGCTGTTTCATAAATAATTTCCGGCGTGCCCTCGTAAAGGACCGGCGTGGTTTTCATTTGGATGTTTTCCAGTTGCACAGAGGCATGGTAAGGCACATTCATCAACTGGGCCAGGTTAAGCTTTGCGGTCTCAAGCGTGTTCCGGATATTGATCACAGCCAATTCATCACTTGACAACTGTCCTTTCAGATCATAATAAAGCGAAGGGGCAATGGCACCGCTTTCATGTAATATGTTCAGCCGTGAGACCTGGTTTCTGGTTACTTCCACCTGGTTTTTTGCAACCGTTAGTTGTTCCTGGCTGCTCAGTACCTGCAGGTAAGCCAGTATCACGTTAATGGTAATATTGTCTTTTGCCTGTTGCCAGTCCATCTGACTGGCTTTGTAGCTGAGTTCTGTTTGCCGGATATTATTGCGTATGGAGGAACCGTTCCATATGGTAACATTTGTATTGATATCGTAGTTCGCAAAGTTGATCTGCTGGGTAACATAACTGTTGGTGAACGGATCTATGCTTCGCCCCTGGTTTATTCCATGAAAAATACTGGCTGATACCTGGGGTAGCTGGTTTCCTTTGGCCTGCTGGTAAACTACCCTGTCGGATTGGCTCTGGTATTCTGCCTGGCGAACCTGCAGGTTATTGCTGATGGCGGTCTCCACGCATTGCCTGAGTGTTAGTTGTGTGGTAGCGGTTTGCGTAAAGCCCGTGTGCATCATTGCAATGAGCAGGCATGCACAGGCCATTTTTGTTGTAAGTTTTTTCATGATTGTTTTGGTACGTCTGCTATGTTAGGGTTCTATCCTGCCATCCAGTAAATGGATGATCTTTCTGCCATATGCGGCATTCTTTTCGGAGTGTGTAACCTGTATGATGGTTACACCATCCTCTTCATTTATTTTTTTAAAAAGTTCCATGATTTCTTCACCCTGTTTTGAATTGAGGTTGCCTGTGGGTTCATCGGCCAATAATAATTTTGGTTTTGCAACCAATGCCCGTGCAATGCCTACCAGTTGCTGCTGCCCTCCGGATAACTGTGAAGGGAACAGGTCTTTTTTACCTACCATTTGAAACCTGTCGAGCGCATCCGCAACAATTGACTGTCTTTCTGAAGTTTTTATGTTCTGGTAGAGCAGGGGCGTTTCAATGTTTTCGTAAACGGTCAACTCGTCTATCAGGTGGTAGGCCTGGAATACAAATCCGATATTCTGTTTGTATAATTCAGACCGCTGCTTTTCTTTTATGCGGAATACATCTTTGCCCAGAAATGTATAGCTGCCCTCCGATGGCTCATCGAGCATGCCAATAATATTGAGCAATGTTGACTTACCGGAACCGGAAGGGCCCATGATGGAAATAAACTCCCCTTCATTTACAGTAAGGTTGATGTCTTTTAAAAGAAAGACCCTGTTATTGCCGTTGTTATGCCATTTGAATATTTTTTGCAGCTCTATCATCTTTTCGGTTTTGCCAATTGGTATGAGAAGATTCAAACCCTATGCCATCTATGCAAACGGGCTGCTAATCAGACAGTTGGCATTTATTTTCTGAATTTGTGTTCATTAGCGTACAATAAAGTGTTCGAAAACGAACACTGCATTTTTCTATGAATGATGTTGAATGCGTTAAACCCTATACGTTACCTGGCATCACAGGTACCAGCCTTACTCCGTTCGTAAACTTTTTACTGGGTTTGCAATAGCCGCTTTTATCGCCTGGAAGCAAACCGTAAGGAAGGCGATCAGCAGCGCCGTTATACCTGCCACCGCGAACACCCACCAGCTGATCGAAATCCGGAATGCGAAATCCTGCAGCCAGGTATACATAGCGTACCAGGCAATGGGGAATGCGATCAATGCGGATATGAGCACCAGGAACAAGAGATCCTTTGACAGCAGTGTTACGATAGATGATACACTGGCTCCGAGAACTTTGCGTATACCTACTTCCCTGGTGCGTTGTTCTGCAGCATAAGTTACAAGACCAAACAAACCCAGGCACGCTATCACAATGGCAAGAATGGCAAATGCGACAGCAACCTTGCCCACTCTTTGTTCTGCCCGATACATATTGTCGAACGATTCATCCATAAACTGGTAACTGAAAGGTATGGTAGGATTCATGGCTTTCCAACGCGATTCTATCTGTTTCAACAGTGATTGTACGTCTTTGGTATCCACCTTGAAAGAGGTGAGCCCACTGCTGCGTCCAAGCAGCAAACTCAGGGGCCCTATGTTCTGGCGAAGGGATTCAAAATGAAAATTCTTTACAACACCCAGGATGGTGTATGGCGTAAGATTGGTTGGATTGTTGTTGTCAGTAGTGCCATATATCTTTTTCCCGATCGGGTCAGGATAGCCCAATAGCTTCGCAGTAGTTTCATTGATCAGTACACCGCTGGAATCGGTGCCGAATTCTTTTGAAAAATTTCTTCCTTTTACCATCTCCATTCCCATGGTTCTGATATAGTCCTCATCAACGGTCCATGCCTGCATATTGAAACCGCTTTTGCTGTCCAGCGCCGAAGTTTTCGAGAAGGTATTATCGGTACGGGCAGAAGGCACGGGGAGGAAACTGCTGATGGTGCCCGACTTTACACCAGGCATTTTCAATACTTCATTTTTAAAGGCGGTTATTTCATTACCAAGGGAGTTGGTGTTGTTGATATTCAACACCTGGTCTTTTTGAAAACCCAACCGGGTAGTGCGTATATAGTTGAGCTGGTCATACACGATAACGGTTCCGATAATCAGGATGATAGAAGTGGCAAACTGGAAAATAACCAGGGCATTGCGCAGGCCACTTCTTCTGAAACCCGCATTGAGCTTGCCTTTTAGCACAGAAACTGGCTTAAAGGCAGAAAGGTAAAAGGCCGGGTAACTTCCCGCCATAAGACCGATCACCAGGGGTAATGCCATGATAAATACCAGCAACCTGCTTTCCAGTAAGGAACGCATGCTGAGTGCCTTGCCGGAAATATCAATGAAGGCGGGCATCACCATCCATACTATGGCAAGTGCAAGCAGCAATGACAGGACTGCCATAATGGTGGACTCAACCAGGAATTGGGCTATCAATGATTTTTTATCAGATCCCATCACTTTCCTGATACCTACTTCTTTCGCGCGGTTGGCAGAGCGCGCGGTTGATAAGTTCATGAAATTGATACAGGCCAGCAGCAAAACAAAAACGGCAACTATTGAAAAAACGTATACATACTGGATATTTCCGTTAACGCCCAGTTCCGCTACCCTGTCTGATCTCAGGTGTATATCGGTCAATGGCATGAGACTGTAAGCCAGGTTATTACCGGCTTTCTTAAAATCTTCCATGCTGTTGATCTGCATAAACTGTTTTGCCTGGGGCATTACGTACTTTTCAATTACCTGGTCGAAATTTTTTTCAAAAGCCCTTGCATCAGTACCCTCGCGAAGCACTACATAGGTCTGGAAATTATGACTGAGAAAATTTCCGAACCCATAATTCACATTTTTTACGGGCAGAATAAAATCGAACTGGAAATGCGCATTGGCAGGCATGTCTTTGATAACGGCATTGACTTTATACAGCCGGTTATTGCTTAGTTCCACATTTCTGCCCACTACATCTGTAGTGCCAAAGTATTTTTTTGCGGTGCTTTCGGTTATCACTGCGGTGTTAGGTTCATTGAGCGCGGTGCGGGTGTTTCCATGAATTGCCGGAAAAGTAAATACATTAAAAAAGGTAGAATCGGCGTAGCCAACACGGGTTTCCCTGATGAATTGGGTTCCTTTTTTAACCAGGGCGGGACCATTGTTGTACAAACGCACAAATTCCTCAACCTGTGGATAGTCTTTTTTCAGCGTGGCACCCATAGGGTCAGAAGTTACGGCCAGTACAAGGTCAGTACCACCAAACTTGATACTCGAGTTAACACGGTATATACGATCGGCTTTGTCATGAAACCTGTCGTAGCTCAGTTCATCTACCACGTAGAGTGTAATAAGTATAAACGAAGCAAGACCAATGGACAGGCCGGTAATATTGATGGCAGAAAACGCTTTGTTCTTCCAAAGGTTCCGCAGCGCGATCTTTACATAATTTCTAAACATCTTTTTTTATTTTAAGGGGGCAGGCTACATTTTTTCCGATGCCTGCTTACTGTTTTAGGATGATCTTATTTTTTTGTATCCGTTTTCTGCATGATCACAGCAACTTATTTATTATTCAACAACGAAGGATCTGCTAATCTGTCCTCAGGCTTTTTACCGGGTTGGCTACTGCGGCTTTGAATGTTTGAAAGCTTACTGTGATCAACGCTATGGATATTGCCGCAATCCCTGTACTGATAAACACCATCCACCCGATTTCTATCCGGTAGGCAAAATCCTGCAGCCATTTATGCATCAGGTACCAGCTTGCCGGCACCGCAATGATCAACGCAATGATCACAAGCTTTACAAAATCTCTTGATAAAAGCCCAATGATGGTACCAACTGAGGCGCCAAGCACTTTTCTAATGCCGATTTCCTTTGTACGGTTGATGGCGGCCAATGCGGCAAGGCCGAACAGACCCATGCAGGCAAGGAAAATAGAAACGCCACCTGCCCAGCCAACAATACTGCTCCATCGTTTTTCGGCTTTATAAAAATCATTCAGGCGTTCATCCAGGAAATCGTATCGCAGGGGTAATACAGGTTCAACGCTTGACCATGCTTTTTGAATGGCGGCCAGTGCAGGCGCCGGGCTACCGGGTTTGATTCGCACCAGGAACCGGAAAGGGGCATAATCATGGTTTTGATGGAAGAGCTGCGGCGCAACCTTTTCATTGAAAGGGCGGAAGTGAATATTTTTTGTAACACCAATTACCACCGGTGTTAAGTTCTCTGAGTACCCTTTGATTCTCTGCCCAACTGCATTGCGCGTGGTCCAGCCAAACGCATTCATCATAGCCTCATTAATGATAACAGAATTGAGTGTATCAGAAGCAATGTTCCGATCAAAGTTTCTTCCGGCCAGTAACTGTATGCCCATGACGCTGAGATAGTCGTTGTCTACATAGTACTCATACACTTCGCGATGTTTCCCTTCATATTCAAAGCTCGACATACTCCAGCCGGTTCCTTCCCCAATACCCAGCTCAGCACTGGCCATGGCCTTAATGGAAGGTTCTTTGCTTAGTAATTGCCTGAATATCGGGTAGATGGCTTTGGTGTTCGTTCCCTCCGCATCCACCATAATGATGTTTTCTTTATTGAAGCCGGGATTTTTATCCTGCATATATTGTAGCTGCTGCAGGATGATGACGGTTGATACGATCAGTCCGATGGAAACAACAAACTGCACGGTTACCAGTGAGCGTGTAAAAAGGTTGGATCCCCCAACACGCACTTTACTTTTTAGTACTTCAATTGGCTTAAAGCCTGACAAAACCAGGGCGGGATAACTGCCCGCCAGCAAGGCTGCAACCAATACCAGGCCGCACAGCAGCCAGGCCATTTCTGGGTATTTGCTGAATGAAAATGTCAGCTCGCGGCCCGATAAACGATTGAAAAAGGGAAGCAGCAACTGGCTGAGTAAAAAACCAATGATGGCAGACAAGGCACTTAGTACAAATGCTTCCGCAAGGAACTGCAGTACCAATTGTTTTTTTCCGCTGCCGATCACTTTTCGGATACCTATCTCTTTTGCTCTGCCCGCCGCACGGCCGATAGCAAGGGTGGTGAAATTGATGCAGGCAATCAGCAGCACACCCGCAGCGATGGCCAGTAGTATCCAGATGGTCCGGGGATTGATGGCATCCACTGTTACGCCACCCATTTTTTCATTGGTATGAATTTCACGGAGAGGCTGCAATGCATAGCGTGCCGGGTATCTTGCCGTTCCATTCCAGAGTCCTTCCTTT